>CAWUIN010000029.1:0-31142 GCA_963922535.1 uncultured Hyphomicrobiaceae bacterium
ATGAGCTGAGTTCTGCATATGGCCTCGTTGCAGAGACTGTGGAAGTCGCGGAAGACAAGATGTCGGCGACATTCTATATGCGGCCGGAAGCAAGATTTTCAGATGGCTCTGCAATCACGGCGGATGATGTGGTTTTCACCTTTAATATGCTCAAGCGTGAAGGCCATCCTCAATACCGCTTTCTTTTACGCGATATCATCAAGGCAGAAGCCCTTGACAGACTTACGGTACGCTACAGCTTTCAAGGTGACCTGGTCCGCGATCTGCCGCTGATAGTTGGCGGTCTGTCCATTTTGTCAAAAGCCTATTTTGATACGCACGATTTTACCAAAACAACATTGAAGGAAGCCCCAGTCGGATCCGGCCCGTATCTTCTTGTTGATCATAAGCCGGGTGATTTCGTCACCTACAGACGCAGGGATGATTATTGGGCAAAGAATTTGCCTGTTAATGTCGGACGCTACAATTTCGACAACATAAGTTTTAAATACGCCAAGGATCGCAGTGCAAGTTTTATCGCATTTACAGCTGGAGAATACTCCCTGCGAGAGGAATTCACCTCGAAGAAATGGGCTACGGAATACAATTTCCCTGCTGTCAAGGATGGTCGCGTTAAGCTGCTGACATTGCCGGATAAGAACCCATCAGGGACGCAGGGCTGGTTCCTGAATACGCGACGTGAAAAATTTTCAGACCCGCGTGTGCGCAGAGCCATAGGGTTTGCATTTGATTTCGAGTGGTCAAACAAGAATCTCTTCTTTGATCTTTATAAGCGCACCGAAAGCTATTTTGAGAATTCGGATATGAAGGCAGTTGGCAAGCCGAACGCCGCGGAGCTTGAGCTGCTTACCCCATTCAAAGATCAATTGCCTGAAATTGTCTTTGCGAAAGTTGAAACTCCGCCGGTTTCCGATAGCTCCGGCCGGGACCGCAAACTCTTAAGACAAGCGGACAGCTTACTGCGCGAAGCGGGGTGGAAGCTCGATAAGCGGAAGCGTGTGAATGCCGCAGGCGAACAACTGAGCTTTGAGTTCATTCGCGTTGAACCTGCATTCGACCGTATTGTTCTTCCATTCATCAAAAATCTGCGCGACCTCGGCATCGACGCCAGCCTCAGGCCCGTGGATGCAGCCCAGTATGAACGACGTCTCAAATCCTTCGATTACGATATAGCCATCCAGCGATATGTTATGAGTAAAACACCAGGCATAGAATTGCGTAGCTATTTCAGCTCACAAACCGCCGATGTGCAGGGCAGCAGAAATCTTTCCGGGATAAAAAACCCTGTGGTCGATGCACTTATCGATAAAATTATCAGTGCAAATTCCGGTATGGAGCTCAAAACAGCGGTTATGGCGCTCGATCGCGTTTTGCGTGCTTACAACTATTGGGTGCCACACTGGTATAAGGGAGCGCACAATATTGCCTACTGGGACCAATTTGGCAGGCCGAACGTCAAGCCATTGTATAGTCGTGGTATCATCGACACATGGTGGTATGACGCTGCAAAAGCTGCCAAATTAAACCGCTAACCGACGACAGGCCCTTGTCAGGCCGTTAACACGGTAAATTTTATGGTTGCCTACCTCATCAAGCGTTTACTCTTGATGGTTCCTACGTTGTTAGGGATCATGCTGATCAGCTTCGCGATCATCCAGTTTGCACCGGGCGGCCCGGTTGAGCGGGTCATTGCCCAGATCACGGGGAATGACACCAGTGCGACCTCCCGCATTGGCGGAGGCGGCGATGGGCTCTCCGGCGGCACCGTCCAAACCGGTGAATTTACCGGCGGTGACACGTCCTCTCAATACCGTGGTGCACAAGGCCTTGATCCGGAATTTATCAGGGAACTTGAGCGCCAGTTCGGTTTCGACAAACCGGCACACGAGCGTTTTTTGCTGATGATGAAAAACTACCTGACCTTTAACTTCGGCAACAGTTACTATCGTGATACGCCTGTACTCACTTTGATTTACGAAAAACTTCCCGTTTCCATATCCTTAGGTCTTTGGATGGTGCTGTTCACTTATCTGATTTCCATCCCCCTTGGCATTCGCAAAGCTGTTCTGGACGGTGAGCCGTTCGATACCTGGACCAGCGGCGCGCTGGTTGTCGGTTACGCGCTGCCAGGCTTTATGGTTGGTGTTTTCCTGCTTGTTCTTTTTGCCGGCGGTTCATTTTTGCAGCTATTTCCAACGCGCGGTTTATCATCTGAGAATTGGGACCAGTTGAGCCTGCTTGGCAAAGTTGCCGATTACTTCTGGCACTTGACATTGCCGTTGATTGCACTCGCCATCGGTGCCTTTACGCAGTTGACCTTTCTTACTAAGAACTCATTTATCGATGAAATCCGCAAACAATACGTGCTGACAGCACGCTCCAAGGGGCTGACGGAAAAGCAGGTGCTTTACGGCCATGTTTTCCGCAATGCGATGTTGATCATCATTGCTGGTTTTCCGGCGGCGTTTATATTTGCATTTTTTTCAGGTTCACTTCTCATCGAAACAATCTTTTCTCTCGACGGCATTGGGCTTTTGGGCTTCGAGAGCATTATCAACCGTGATTATCCGGTCGTATTTGCGACGCTGTTCATATTTTCACTGCTTGGCATGGTCGTGCAGCTGATCACCGATTTCATCTACACGCTGGTCGATCCACGCATCGATTTTGACAGTCGGGAGATCTGAAGCGATGGAGCCCCACGTATATCGCAACAGTGCTAACCGTAATTTCTACAGTGCCAGATCCAATTTCATGTCCAGGCTCGCTCGCCAGTTTCAGCTGACGCCGATAAGCCTGCGCCGCTGGGAAAACTTCAAAGCCAACCGCCGTGGCTATTGGAGCTTGTGGATCTTTGTCGTCCTTTTTTTTCTGGCGCTTTTCGCGGAGTTGATCGCCAATAACAAACCCATCGTCGCCAGCTATAAAGGTGAAATTCTCTTTCCGGTCTTGATCGACTATCCAGAGGAGAAATTCGGTGGCTTCCTTGCGGTGACCGATTACAAAGACCCTCTTATATCTGAAGAGATTACTGCCAACGGCTGGATGCTATGGCCACTTATCCGCCATTCTTACAGTTCCAGTAACAATGATTACCCGCGCCGTCAAAATCAGGCCGGTGAATGCCTCGGCTTTCCTTCCCCTCCGCCTTGGGCGAGTAATATGGCGTTATGTCAGTCTCCTGCAGACCAGGTCGCACGTTATAAGACCATCGGCAACCGCAACTGGCTGGGCACTGATGATCAGGGCCGAGACGTTGTGGCGCGGATCATCTACGGTTTCCGCATATCTGTTTTATTCGGATTGATCCTTACCGTACTGGCTTCGATCATAGGCATTGCAGTTGGCGCCATACAAGGCTATTTCGGCGGTATGACTGACCTTGTGGGCCAGCGTTTCCTGGAGATCTGGTCATCGATGCCATATCTCTATATCCTGATCATTATTTCTTCAATTCTGATCCCGGGTTTCTGGACCTTGCTTTTTGTCATGCTGGCATTTTCCTGGACATCGTTGGTGGGCGTTGTCAGGGCGGAATTTTTGCGCGGCCGCAACTTTGAATACATCCGCGCCGCCCGTGCCCTGGGATTGTCGAATACGACCATAATGTTTAAGCACTTACTGCCGAACGCTATGGTGGCCACGCTAACCTATCTGCCATTCCAGCTGACCGGCGCCATTACGGCTTTGACCGCGCTCGACTTCCTTGGCCTCGGCATGCCGCCAGGATCGCCGTCGCTAGGCGAGTTGCTCAAGCAGGGCAAGGACAATCTGCAGGCTCCCTGGCTCGGGCTTGCCGCGTTCTTTTCAGTTGCAGCCCTGCTCAGCCTGCTGGTTTTTATTGGCGAGGCTGTCAGAGATGCGCTCGATCCACGCAAAACGTTTGAATAACGGGCCTTTATATCTCGAGATACGCAGTCCATATTTTATACGGCAGAGACAAGAGAAGCGATTATGTCAAACACGTCTCGAACGCTTGTCCAGGTGCGCAATCTATCGGTGGATTTCCGTGCCGGCCAGCAGGTTTCCCATGCCGTGCGCAAGGTATCTTTTTCAATTAAGCAGAGTGAGACGGTTGCCCTGGTCGGCGAATCTGGGTCTGGTAAAACCGTCTCTGCACAGTCTATCATGCGGCTTCTGACCTATCCCGCTGCATCTCATCCAAGCGGGCAGATCTTTTTTCATGGCAAGGATCTTCTCGCTCTTCCCGAGGCTGAAATGCGTGCGATCCGCGGCCGCCGCATCTCGGTTGTTTTCCAGGAACCGATGACATCGCTCAACCCCTTGCATACCATTGAGAAGCAGGTTGGTGAAGTGCTCCGCATCCATCGTGGCCTTGGCACCGCTGCAATCCGCACGCATGTCCTGGATCTCTTGACGAAAGTCGGTATTCGCGAGCCGGAGAAGCGGCTCAACTCTTATCCGCATCAGCTCTCCGGTGGCCAACGCCAGCGCGTGATGATTGCCATTGCCCTGGCCAACGAACCTGAACTGCTGATCGCCGACGAACCAACCACAGCGCTGGACGTCACCATACAGGCGCAAATTCTGGAGCTTTTGCAGGATCTGCAGGCTGAACTTGGCATGGCGATTCTGCTGATCACCCACGATCTCGGCATCGTCCGCAAAATGGCGAGCCGGGTCTACGTCATGAAGGATGGTGGGGTCGTCGAAAGCGGTGCAACGGCAGACATTTTTGCAAATCCCCAGAATGCCTATACACGCCATCTTCTGGCAGCAGAACCCAAAGGTGCCCCACCGCAAGCCGATGAGAGCGCTCCTGTTGTGGTTGAAACGGAAAATCTCAGGATCTGGTTTCCAATAAGGCGTGGCTTCTTGAAGCGCACGGTTGACCATGTCAAGGCTGTTGACGGTGTTTCGCTCAAATTACGTGCCGGACAGACCCTGGGTATCGTCGGCGAATCCGGTTCCGGAAAAACAACGCTTGGCCTTGCCCTACTGCGGCTTATTCAATCCGAAGGGCCGATCGTTTATGCAAATAACCGCATTGACCGGTTCGCCTCACGCGCAATGCGTCCGCTGCGCAAAAACATACAGATTGTCTTTCAGGACCCGTTTGGCTCCTTAAGTCCGCGCCTCTCCGTCAGCCAGATTATCGAAGAAGGCCTGCTGATCCAGAAGCCGCATCTTACCTTCGAGCAACGCCGGCAGGCAGTTAGTAAAGCGCTTGGCGATGTTGAACTTGATCCGGACGCGCAGGATCGCTATCCGCATGAGTTTTCCGGCGGCCAGCGCCAACGCATCGCGATTGCGCGCGCGATGATTCTGGAGCCTCAGTTTGTGGTGCTGGATGAACCGACGAGTGCTCTGGATATGAGCGTGCAGGCCCAGATTGTCGATCTGCTCCGCCATCTGCAACGCCAGCGCAATCTCGCGTATCTATTCATCAGCCATGACCTGAAGGTTGTGCGCGCGCTGTCGAATTATGTTATCGTCATGCGCAACGGCAAAGTCATGGAAGAGGGGACGGCTGAAAGAATTTTCAATGCTCCGCAAACTGAATACACAAAGGCACTGCTATCGGCTGCCTTCGATCTTCGGGCAACACACGCGAGTTCTGTCATCAATGACTGAGCCGCTCTCGCTTTGCAGAGCGTACACGTGGCCAAGCGCCATTTGCCGCTGTGGCCTCGTGCAACGAACCTGAATGGCCCTGACCGCAGCAACACGGGATTTAGTTTAAAATGGCTCTTTTGGTGATTGGCAGGCACGAAGTCGTAGACAAGCATTACGACGAAATATGCCAGCAGGCACCGAGACGCGACGTTCGTCTGTGGCCGGAGACCGGCGACAGGAACGATATCGAGCATGCGCTGGCATGGCATCCCGAACCTGGCGAATTGGCAAAACTGCCGAACCTTAGGACAATCGTCTCCGTCGGCGCCGGGGTTGATCACCTGTTTAAAGATCCAGCCCTGCCCAATCTGCCAGTTATTCGTTATGTCGATCCGGATCTGACTGGACGTATGGTTGAATACGTGACGCTCAACGTGCTTCTGCATACACGCCGGATGCTGGAACATCGTGATCATCAGGCAGTGCAAAACTGGGTGGATCTGCCTGCGCCCGCAGCCCATCAGGTCCGCGTCGGAATCATGGGGCTTGGTGTGCTTGGCAGCGCAGCAGCCGTGGTTTTAAATGCGCTTGGATACAACGTACGCGGCTGGACGCGCTGCTTGCGACAGGCTGAGAATGTCTTATGCTTTGCCGGTAAGGAGCAATTGGGCGTCTTCCTTGCTGAAACCGATATTCTCGTGGTTCTCTTGCCTGATACGCAGGATACGCACGGCATGATAAACCGGTCTCTCATTCAGCAGTTGTCCTTGCGAGGGCGCCATCCTCGGCTGCCGGGACCAATTCTTATAAATGCTGGACGCGGTGGTGTGCAGGTTGAAGCCGATATTCTCGCAGCCCTCGATGCGGACGAACTTTACGCAGCAAGCCTTGACGTTTTCGAAACTGAACCATTGCCTGCCACAAGCCCATTATGGAACCATCCGCGCGTATCTATTACGCCACACAACGCCGCAGTCAGCATGTCGGAAAACATTGCAGTGTACTTTCTGCGCCATGTTGAACGCATGGAAAATGGCGAGCCGGCCGAAAATATTATCGATCGATCTGTCGGGTATTGAATGCGCGTGCGTGCTGATACAGACCACTAGTGCATTTGACTGTGCGACATCTTAAGGCCGGCGACGCCGATAATGATCAGCGCGAGGCTGATAATCTTAAGTGCCGAGACGTGCTCGTGAAAATACAAGATCCCTATGATTGCAATCAATGCCGTGCCGACGCTGGCCCATATGGCATAGGCAATCGACAGTTCAATGTATTTGAGCGTTGCAGTAAGACCGCAAAGCGCAAGTCCGTAAAACACAAATACTCCGACCGATGGCCAGAAGACGGTAAAGCCATTGGAAAGTTTCATCATTATGGAGCCGGCAACCTCCAGAAGTATGGTTGCCGCGAGTATCAGCCATCCGATCATAAGCGCCGCCATTTAAATTGAATGCAAATCTGTAAGTATCATGCGTACAAAAGATGATGGAACCAATAAAGTAGAATTCCAGACAATCCCAGCAAAGGGAAACGGCGCATTTGCGACGGTTCTTTTGGCCCATGGCTCAAATTCTCCAATGGATAGCCTTTTTCTCAACCAAATAGCAGAATTTCTCGCTGTGCGCGGCCTGAACGTCATCCGTTTTGAATTTGCTTACATGGCAGGACGCCGAAACGGCGATAAGCCCAGACCGCCGCCAATGGCTGAAAAATTGCTCAATGAGTATAATGCTGCGGTTGTCTGCTTAGACGATGCAGTCAAGGTAGTGAGGCCCTTGTTAATCGGTGGGAAATCTCTCGGCGGCCGTATCGCGAGTATGATTGCAGCTGAGCTTTTCGCAGCTAAAACAATCAATGGTCTTGTTTGCCTCGGTTATCCTTTTCACCCTCAGAATAAGAAGGACAAACTGCGGACCGCACATTTGCAGACCATTGAATGCCCGGCCTTGATTATACAGGGCGAGCGGGATCCGTTTGGAACTCGAGCGGAAGTTAAGACGTATTCTCTCGATCCGAGGCTCCAGTTTCAATGGCTGCGCGATGGCGATCATGATTTCGTCCCGCGTCTCAGAGCCGGTTGCACATATGAAGAAAACATGACTGTTGCAGCGGATGCGGTGGCAGCGTTTGCCTCATCTCTTGTGTGCCAGGTGCGGACACCAAAATAAACGTTTCACTCACAATCTGATGCATAGCAGCAAAAAACTTCAAGATTTTATGTTGTAAATATTCATCAATGAGTTTTATTTAACACTCTCCAAACGATGCAGCTATATAAATTAACTATTTTTTGTAAAAATATTGTGATCATGCACGCGAACTCTTGTAATCAAGGTGCAAGTTCAGCTTATATGTAACCAGATGACATCAACCTAATCGGTAATAGTGCCCCCCGTCTAGCCGATGATGTCCATCTAAGCGTCGGCCTCCCTCCCGACGCCTGCGCTTTTAGCGCCATGCGCCCAACCTCTCCCCCCGAGTGTTGGGCGCTTTTTTTGATACATGCGTCTTCTTTCAGATCTTTTTATGCAGCTGCTTTGATTGCATTTTTGTCATGGCTTTGCAGCAACTTTTCAATTTCATTTACGGCAGATGTGACTTCCGATAAGCGGCTGGAAATCTTGCCTATAAAGCGTGTTGTAAGGTCTTGATCGCTTTCCATAAGTTTTATCATAGTCGCACGGTCAATCAGCAGAGCCTTTACGCAACCAGTCGCAATAAAAGTAGATGGATGATCGAAATCATCAATGAACATAGCCATCTCACCGATAACAGTGCCGCTTTGGTCTTCAAGGAATTGCTTGCCTTTGCCAATTCCTTCAGTGCAGGTAAAATTACCATTGGCGATGATTATCGCCGTGTTGCAGTTTTTCCCTTTTTTCGCAATGATATCGCCATCGTTAAAAACTTTCTGCCGCATGTAGAAAGTGATCAGAACAAGTTGTTCATTCGTTAAATCGGAAAAAATGTCGACATGGCGCATTTGCTGCGCAAGAGCGTTATCTGGCATTGACCAACCTGCACTTTTCTGAGCACTTCAGACAGCCCGCAGACGAGATACAGGATGGGCTAATTAGACATATTACTATTCAAATTACTGGACAGATTCATCGGATTTCGTCTAGTGAAATTTAACCTGTTTCTGTGGTAATACATAAGCATTTTGCAATTAGTGTAGCTTTTAAGGCACATCAGCCGTAATCGTGCAGACAGCAAAGGCTGGGCATGAGGATCACGGCCTAAGCCTGTAGTACATCTTTTGCGTGAGGCGATAGTGCCAGAGCTACCTGAAGTTGAAACTATCCGCCGTGGTCTTGCATTGGCCATGGAAGGGGCCGAATTCGTATCGGTTGATCAACGGCGTGCGGATCTACGTTTTCCGTTCCCTGATAATTTCGCTTTACGTATTGCCGGCACAAAATTGTTGGCGATGGGGCGGCGCGCGAAATATCTTTGCGGCCATCTCTCGAGTGGCGAGGTGCTGATTATGCACCTTGGTATGAGTGGTCGTTTCACAATTGACTGGCCAAATCAGGCATTGGGAAATCGTCCTGGAAAATTTGCTCATGCCAGCGTGCAGCAGGCTGCGCACGATCATGTCGTATTTGTGTTATCTAACGGAGCACGGGTTATCTATAATGATGCGCGACGTTTTGGTTTTATGGATATCGTGCCAGCCGGTGCCCTTGAGACCTGCAAACATTTTTTCGCGATGGGCATTGAACCTTTGGGAAATGAGCTTGACGCAGCCTACATCGCAAGGTGTGCACGCGGGCGCAAGATGGATCTCAAGTCATTTCTGCTCGATCAACGTAAAATAGCCGGCCTTGGTAACATTTATGTTTGTGAGGTGCTGCACAGGGCAGGTTTGAGCCCCAAACGCCAAGCAAGCAGCCTGGCGCGCGCCGATGGCAGGCCATCGGCCAGGGCGGAAAGACTTGCGCCGATCATAAGCCATGTTTTAAATGAGGCTATCGCAGCGGGTGGTTCTACGCTAAAGGATTATGCTGCAGCTGATGGTGCGCTTGGCTATTTTCAGCATGCGTTTCGGGTTTACGGACGTGAAGATAAAGCTTGCATGAGCAATGGGTGCTTGGGCAAAATCCGGCGGATTTTACAAGCAGGTCGCTCAACCTTCTATTGTGGTCATTGCCAGCATTAAGAAAATCTAAGTAAATCGGTTCTCAACCTTTAAAAATAACGGATAATCGAATGACCTACGAGGATATTATCGTCGAAAATCACGACAAGGTCGGTCTCATAACACTCAATAGACCGAAGGCCCTGAACGCGCTTAACTCAGACCTGATCAACGAATTGAACAATGCGCTGGAAAGCCAGGAGGCAAATCCTGATATAGGCTGCATCGTTCTGACCGGTTCGGAAAAGGCTTTTGCAGCCGGTGCGGACGTCAAAGAAATGCAGTCGAAAAGTTACGTTGATACCTACATGGGTGACTTTATCGATAAGTGGGAACGCATCGCAGACACCAGAAAGCCTGTAATCGCCGCAGTTGCCGGTTATGCGCTTGGTGGCGGCTGTGAAATTGCAATGATGTGCGATTTTATTATCGCTGCTGAAAATGCCAAGTTCGGGCAGCCAGAAATCAAGCTTGGTGTTATCCCGGGGGCCGGTGGAACGCAGCGCCTTACCCGTTTTGTCGGAAAGTCCAAGGCAATGGAAATGTGTCTTACCGGCCGGCTAATGGACGCTGAAGAGGCAGAACGTGCAGGCCTTGTTTCGCGTATCGTGCCGACAGCCGATATCCTGGATGAGGCCCTTAAGACAGCAAAGCTGGTGGCTGAAATGTCGCGTCCGATTACAATGATGACCAAGGAAACTGTCAATCGCGCTTATGAGACGACTCTGGCCGAGGGCATTCGCTTTGAGCGCCGCCAGTTCCATTCAACCTTTGCAACGGAGGATCAGGCCGAGGGCATGCGGGCATTTATGGAAAAGCGCAAAGCTGTGTTTCAGAATCGCTAGTCAGTAACCGTTCATTTCACTTTGGCCTTAGAAACTGTGCCCGGGCCGACAGTGCTGAAAGCACCACAATGGTAATACCGCCTGACAAAAAAACATGATTGGCGAGCCAATCATGTTTGTTGGTACCTAGCTTGCCCGACCAGAGCAGGAACGCCAGCCCTGCTGCCGCCGCACAGGCCTGAACCGTTGCTAAGGCGGCAGCAGCTTTTAACATGCGCTTAGATCGCAGACGCGAAGCAGAATTACGCAATAAGAGAATGTAAGAAATCAGCCCCGCGCTGAAGAGTACCATTGCACCGCCATATTGCCAGGCGTGATGCCAGAACAGATCGGTAAGATAATAGCCGCCAAGGATTGTCGCACCGCCCCAGCCGAATGCGCCAGCCAGCATGGCCGCATTGTTTTGGGCTGCACGAATGTTCTCCTTCTCAGAAGTTATTTTGAAGGTTTCTGCGTTCAACTGCCAACCGCACGCAACGCTGGCTACGGCGAATATTGCCGTTGCGGTGGCGGATAAGGCCTTGTTGTCCGTGCCGGCGGCAATGACGACGGCCACCAGCGTAATCGCACCGGTGGCCAGCCATAAAACTGCGATTTGTCTGACTGCCAAAAAGCACCTCACATCTGATCTTCAATGGGCTCTCGTGCGCTGACCGACGACGCGCCCCAAGGCCTTGATGAGTTAGTTTTGCACACGCTTTCGTGTCCACAACGCATGCGCACTGATGACGATAAGGGCTGCAGCACCGAAGAAAAAGATATTATTAGCTCCCCAGTCTTGCCAGTTGGCACGCTGGTCGTGCATGAAGCGAACCATTTTTCCATCAATCAGCAGGCCGAGTACAACAATGGTCATGCCAATCATTTGGGTTATGGCGCCATAGTCGCCGTAGGTCAAAAGCTTTTCATCTTCTTGAGCGGCTTTAGCCTTGCCATGCATCATGGCTGCCATGATAAGGCAGATTGTACCGATCGCCAGGAAGGCGAGAAGAAAGTGCCACCATTCCTTCCATGTAAGAATGCCGGTTCCGTAAATAATGGCCAGGCCAATTGTTCCCCACATGTAGACCAGCCCCATGGAAAAGGCCGTGTCAGCCGCGATGGCCATGCGGGATGCCGCAGTCGTTCTCAATCGTTGGTTAGAGCGTAGCGCAAGAATAACAAAGATAAAACTGGTGATTGCTGCAATAGCTATATTGACGTAAGCCATTTCAACACCTTCGCTGCGTTGACCCGCCGTGTAGGCAAGCAGTGCAATACTTATGGCAATAATGAGTGACCATAGTATCATGATTTGTTCTCCATCCTTCGTGGGTTCGCATTATAAGCTGTACAGATACAGCGCGTATCTGCCGCATGTGCCACTTCTGCTTAAACAAATCTGCTAAATTTACCATCGAGAGGGGCTGCGTCATGACGCAACAGTTGAAGATAACCGTGCAAATTAAGCAGCTGGCGCACGCACAGGGATTACAGCTGCCGCGTTATGAAACCCCTCTTTCTGCCGGACTGGATCTGCCTGCTGCAGTTGCTGCAAACGAGCCGCTCTTGCTTGAGCCTGGTGGGCGTGTTTTGGTGCCAACTGGCCTGTCTCTTGCGCTGCCTGAGGGAATAGAAGCACAAGTGCGGCCACGTTCCGGCCTTGCTTTAAAGCATGGCATCACCGTATTGAATTCTCCTGGCACCATCGACGCTGATTATCGCGGCGAGGTGAAGGTCATTCTCATTAACCTGGGAGACAAGGTGTTTATCATCGAGCGGGGCCAACGCATTGCCCAACTCGTTATTGCTTCAGTCGCGCGTGCGCACATTGAGGTGGCCGCACAGCTTGAAGCAACCGAACGCGGCGCCGGTGGCTTTGGTTCCACGGATGAACCTGTGACGACAAATTCGCATCGCCCTCGTGCAGTAATTGACGACACGCCCTAATTCAATCATATGAAATGTGATGATGCAGTACTGCTGGCCAAAGAGTTCTTGTGGCTGTTGGTATTCCCAAGCCGTTTGATGATCAGCGTTATATGAGCCAATTCAGCCCGGAAGAAATCGAACGCTATAAGCGCCATCTCATGTTGCGCGAAGTTGGCGGGCAGGGCCAGCAAAAACTTAAGGCGGCCAGGGTTCTTGTCATCGGTGCCGGTGGCCTGGGGTCGCCACTGGTTATGTATTTGGCTGCGGCAGGTGTTGGAACGATCGGTATCGTTGATGACGATGTTGTTTCACTTAGCAACCTGCAGCGTCAGATTGCCCACGATACTGGCAGTATCGGCATGGCTAAGGTCGATAGCGCACGTGCAACCATCGCACGTATAAATCCACACGTGTGTGTTGAAACACATCCTTTCAGGATCGATGCAGCAAACGCTCTCGACCTGATCGGCGAATATGACGTTGTTGCTGACGGTTCGGATAATTTTGCAACGCGTTATTTAATCTCCGATGCCTGCTATCTCGGCAAAAAACCATTGGTTTTTGCCGCTCTTGGTCCTTTCGACGGCTATCTGACGACATTTAAGCCATACTTAAGGGATGGCGGTGGTATACCCTATCCAACGTACCGCTGCCTGTTTCCGGAGGCGCCGGCGGATGAAAATGTGTTTAACTGTTCTGAAGTCGGGATTCTGGGGGCGGTTGCCGGAGTTCTTGGAACGTTGCAGGCAACAGAAGCTCTCAAGGAAATCACCGGCGCGGGAGAAAGCCTGGCCGGCCAACTGGTAATCTACGATGCCTTGAGTACGCGGTTCCAGTCAATTAATATTAATTGGGATCCTCGCAACCCGCTATCCGGCACCCATCCAACCATTCACGACTTATCTATTCACGCGGGCACTGCAGAAAACACAGAATGCACCGCTTCACATGACGTCTGAACCGGCCGTATGGCTGGCCGTGTTAAGCAAGCGTCTTGACCTGATCGAGCGTGAGCTGACCTGGAACAATGATGATCGGAATTGGAAATAAGCCTGCAGCCTTGCCTGCTGCAAACGATGACACCAGCGGGCCGGGACCTTTGCTGTCGGTCGCAGCGCCAAGAACAAGCACGCCAATATCTTCGTCTTCTTCGATGAGGGCGCGTATTTCTTCAACGATGTTGCCCTCTCGAATCATTTCTTCAGAAGCAACCTCTTCCAGGCCTCCGTTGCTGAGTTTGCGCCGGAATAGACGGAAGATTGCCTTCGCCTTTTTGGTTTCTTCCTCAACTTGCATTTCTTTGACGCCCATCCAGTGCTGAAATTCCTGGGGTTGGATAACGTAAAGAAAAACGAGCTTGCCAAAGGTTCGGTTCGCTCTGCAAGCGGCAAAATATAGGGCTGCGTTAACTTCAGGAGTTTCATCCGCAACCACCAGAAGCTTGCGGATATGACCCTCTTCAAAGGCACGGCGTGGCTTAAATTGCAACATACGTTTCGCTACTTCTATAGTTATTAAGGAGCTGCATGGACACAACAATGATGCGTGACAACGCAGTTAAAATTCGATATCAGCTGTAAACTTATCGTAAAAACATACATTTTCCAAACTACGGTTATTTTTCAATTAATATTTTCATTGCGAGAGAAAAGCTGCCGGAACCGGAATTGCCCGATGAGTGCCAGCAATGAAAAAAATACGGTCATGCTGCCAACGACGAGAATAAAGAGCCCCGCGATGCGTGTGAAAAGCGGTGCTGAAGCCAGCATAAAAGGCTGTATATAAGGCATGGCACTCCAAAGCGCTGCTCCCATAAGCACGCTTGCCAGAAAAATAACGGGGAGATTGCGCTGCAGTTTATGGTCCCAAATGAAGGTGCCCTGCCGTGCCAGAACCAGCCAGAGCAAGAGTGCGTTCACCCATCCCGCAATTGAGGTTGCAAGTGCAATGCCCACATGTGGCAGCCAGCCCTGCATCTGGAACCAGTAAAACAGCACGAGTGAACCAATCACATTAACGACCATCGCGATGCCAGAAAACCACATCGGTGTGCTGGTGTCCTCGCGTGCAAAAAACGCAGGTTGAAAAACCTTGATGAGTACAAAAGCAGGCAGCCCGATTGAGAAAGCAACCAACGCCTGTGCGGTTGCAGCCGTGTCGCTGGCAGTGAAAGCACCACGCTCAAAAAGCACACTAATAATTGGTTCAGCCGCAGCTGCCAGCGCAATCGCAGCCGGTAGAGTGAACAACAAAGCAAATTCAAGCGAACGATTTTGGCTTTCATGTGCCGCTGCCATATTTCCAGCGCGTAATTTTCGCGCCAGATCGGGCAGCAAAACGGTGCCGATTGCAATTCCGACAATACCAAGGGGCAATTGATACAAGCGGTCTGCATAATAAAGAAACGAGACCGCACCGGCTTGCAGGGAGGCGATAATTGTGCCGATGACGATATTGATCTGCGTAATTCCACCGGCAATGATGCCGGGAATACCCAGTTTAACCAGGCGTTTCATGGCGCGATTATAGCGCGGTAGCCGGAGTGACAGCCGTATGCCAGCCTGCCTTAATGCGCACCAGAGCATGATCAGTTGCGCAAAACCGGCAATCGCCACGCCGGTGGCGAGAATAAATCCAGCTTCAATACGTTGGGCGTGGCCCGTTGCAATCGCAAAAATAATTGCCGATATCAGAATAATATTCAGGATAATGGGAGCGGCTGCAGCCACCCAGAACCGATTGTATGTGTTTAAAACTCCCGACAAGAGAGCAACAAGCGACATGCAGAACAGATAGGGAAACGCAATTCGCGTTAGCGCCACCGCCAGCTCAAACTTTTGCGGCTCGTTGGTGAAGCCGGGGGCCATAATCAGCATCAGCCATGGCATTGTAAGCATGGCAAAGGCTGAGAAAATCAATAGAATAAAGCCAAGCCCGGACATTGCATCCTCAGCAAAGCGTCGGGCGTTCATTTCACCAGCCCCTTCTAACCGCCGCGCCAAAAGAGGAACGAAGGCAGAATTGAAAGCCCCTTCACCGAAGAGACGTCGGAACAGGTTAGGAAATCGGAATGCAACAAAGAAAGCATCGGCAATAAAGCCAGTTCCCAGGACGGCAGCGATAAGAATATCACGTATAAAGCCCAGAACACGGCTGACCATCGTCAGCCCACCTACAGTTGCAAAGGCGCGATATAATATCATGAAATGGCAAATAACCGAAAGCGGCTACGTAATTAATTAATACTCTGTGCTGCTTTAAATGTCGCGCTAGGGCGCTTGAATTTGTTTTGTGCCGGTATTGCGGTTCGCTGATGATGCAACGCATTATCGCGCTTACCACTTTCGCCGCAAACATCCACATATCTTAACGTGACATTTAAAGCAGGATTAATAGATGACGCCGGATATCATGAAGAAGCTGCATTAGCAATAGGGGCTCAAGATATGAACTTCGCTCAGATGCTATTGTGCCGTATTAACGGTTCCTGATTGGCGCAAATTTCAACAGGACCTGAGCAGAGCGGTGCTGGTCGTAGAATTTGTGAATTTCACTGTAACGAAAGTGACACGGGATGCAAAAACTGTTTGACCGATACTGGTTGATTATGCTTGGAGCAGCGTTGCTGGCTGTTTTGGTGTTTACCTGGGGGCGCAGTTATTTGCTGAGTGAGAGGGTGCCGCGGGAGGTTGCGCCGCGCGGACAACTGGCACCATTCGAACTCACAGCCAACCGCGTTTTCAACTCTGCCGCGCCTTCCGTAGTCTACATCTTCACCCAACGCCGCGGCCGTTCCGTTTTCAGATACGATCAAATTCAACGCGGGACTGGCTCCGGGTTTATATGGGATGCTGCCGGCCATGTCATCACGAACTATCATGTGATCGAAGGGGCAGACCAGGTCTTTGTTCGCTTTGACTCGGGAAAGACGGCAGCCGCCACGGTTGTCGGAAGTTCGCCCGGCCACGATCTTGCTGTACTCAAGATCAGCGGTCTGTCTTTCGGCTTGACACCGATTCCCGTTGGCCGCTCAAGTACTTTAAAAATCGGCCAGTCCGTATTTGCGATCGGCAATCCGTTCGGGCTGACGAGAAGTCTGTCGACGGGGGTGGTCAGTGCACTAGGGCGACGTCTGCCGACTGGAGCGGGGCGCGAAATCCCCGATGCCATCCAAACAGACGCAGCGATCAATCCAGGCAATTCCGGCGGTCCCTTGCTTGACTCAGCAGGCCGTTTGATTGGCGTCAACACAGCCATTATTTCAAGGTCTGGTACGTATAGCGGTATTGGCTTTGCCGTTCCGGTCGATACGGTTAACCGGATTGCGCCGCAGATCATCGCGCGCGGGAAACCGGCACGGCCTGGAATAGGTATTCGCACAGGATCGCCTGAGATGGCAGCGCAAATGGATGTGAAGGGCGTTATCGTCTATTCAGTCAGACCTGGAGGGCCTGCTGCAATGGTGGGCTTGATCGGTGTGGATGCAGCTGGCCAGCGGCTGGGCGATGTGATCGTGGCTGTGAATGGCAGTTCTGTTCAGACTGTTGCAGAACTTTCAAATGAATTTGAAAAAGTGGGCGTTGGCAAGCAGGTACGGTTAACGGTCATGCGGAATGGTGAGCAGCGCGAGATTGCCGTTAAGCTTGTTGATATCGGCTAGTGGTCTGGTCCAAAGTCGCGGCTGTGATCTGCCGGGCACGTGCGCGTGATTTAGGTTCGGTATGCGTTCTTAGTGTCCGTGACCTGCCATAAAATATTGTTAGATTTTAATATCTTACGATCTCAGTGTGTTGAGTGAACAAGGTCCAAATCCGAAACTCACCTTCGTTAGTTGCCGTTTATTGCCAGTGCGTGCGGTAAAAAACAACAATGGACCTGATTACACCGATGTCTCCGCCACTGTTGTTCTACCCCTTTGATCTTGATGGGAAAACATGAAGATCTGCACTTCAGCAGCTATCAACGCTCAAATCGCTGAGTTTTTTGGAGAATTTAAACCCCAGCGGAGACATCGGTGTAATCAGGACGACGATTGTCTTGACCGCAACTACGGAGCAGTGCTGATCATCTTCGACAGAATGTTTGGTACATTTGCTGCCGCACCTGCCGATGAGCCTTTGGAATATGGATTGAAGGGGCAAATTCACTCCAACAATTCGTTTTATATAGCTCTCAGCGAATGGGGACGTCTGTTAGCCACCGTGCGCGCGGCTAAGGGGGTGCGCAGCAAGCTGCAGGTCCTGTTTTCACTGCCAACATGAAGCTTAAAGATCACAAAAAAAGAAACTGGCGGCAAAATAGGATATTGCTACCGCATACCCCCTCTCCCCAATTTCATAAGGAGGGTAGCGTTAGGAAAAGGGCAAAAATGCTGCACACAAATACAACACTTGCCATTGCGCTGCTTTGCAGCATGCTCTGCTGCGCCGGCGCATCCGCACAGGCTGCCAGCTCAAACTGGCAGCTGCCCACAGAAGTCATGGCTGGGCTTGCCAGCGATGTCTATGATGTAGTCAATATTCCCGGCTACACGG
This sequence comes from uncultured Hyphomicrobiaceae bacterium, assembly GCA_963922535.1. Lineage (GTDB taxonomy): Bacteria > Pseudomonadota > Alphaproteobacteria > Rhizobiales > Hyphomicrobiaceae > Tectiglobus. The sequence goes on from CAWUIN010000029.1 coordinate 18,015, forward strand.
TGCGAATGGCAGAGCGGTGCTGGCCAACGGCCAACCGGCCGGCGGAACGTAATATTCTGTGCCGGCAATATCACAGGGCTTGGCAGAGAAAATCGCCTGAAGACTTCGTTACATTATTTGTGTTTCGTGAAGCAGGTGGTGTCAGCGCTGCGGTGTTCGAGCACAAGACCAGCCAGAGCGTCGTGTTGGCATTTGTGGGATCAGATCAGATCGTTGATTGGCTGGTTGCCAATCAGAATATCGCACGCCTACGCGGCAAAAAGTCTTAGGGTCTTCAGCGCGTCGCAGCCGGGGCATTGGATATTGCTGGCAAGCTTGGCGAGTTGAAAAGACGAGACGGCAGCCTGATTCCGCTGCACGAGGTTCATGTCGTTGGCCATTCTCTTGGCGGCTACCTGACACAAATGGTAACAGTGTTGCTGCCTGTGCGTAGCGGTGTCAGTTTCAATGGTCCGGGGCTTTATCGGATGTTCCCGCGCTCGCAGGATGAACTCGACGTTCTCCTGGGGGAGCGGGCAGCCCAGTACAAACGCCGTTATCCGGCCAGGCGAATGCAGAACCACATCAAGCAACTTGACCCCATCGGGCGTTTTGGCCGGCACTTCGGTATCGTTTATCTCTATCGCAGCGACGGGAAAAAAGCCCACAGCATGGAGGTCTTTCGTAGCGAACTCGAAGCGCAGACGATTAAGCCTTATAAAGTGCTTTACTCTTCAGGGCTGTAACTGCAACTGAAGTATAAAGTGGAATGCAGGCCTTATCCTGAAACAGATGGCTTCGTCTGGCGGCAATCAAACGATAGGCATCGCCCTCAATATCGCGAAAGCAGGTGGCGGTACATTGACATCGCGTTTGAGGATATCGCGTTCGGGGCTGGGCTGACGGTCGTGCGGCTCCTCGCAAAACGCAGCTCAAGAATGGCCTTGCCACGACCCCGCTGCGCCAACACCATCATGCAGCGGTCTCAACCGTTACTTCCGGGTTATAATTCAAGACCGGTGCGAGCCAGCGCTCGGCGACTTTCAGCGACCATTCCTTGCGCCTGGCGTAATCCTCCACCTGATCGCGCTCAATGCGGCCCACGCCGAAATAAGACGATTTGGGATGGGCAAAGTACAATCCGGAAACCGAGGATGCCGGCTGCATCGCGTAGCTTTCGGTCAGGCTGATGCCGGTGCATGCCTTTGCGTCCAGAAGCTTGAAAAGAGTTTCCTTCTCCGTGTGATCGGGTTGTGCCGGATAGCCTGGGGCAGGCCGGATGCCCTGATAGGCTTCGCCGATCAATTCTTTATTGGTCAGGTTTTCAGCGCTCGCATAGCCCCAGAATTCGCGGCGTACCCGCATGTGCATGTGTTCTGCAAATGCTTCGGCCAGGCGATCGGCCAGCGCCTTGAGCATGATTTGCCCATAATCGTCAGTCGCTGCAATATGGCGGGCCAGCGCCGTTTCTTCTCCCAGGCCTGTGGTTACGGCAAATCCGCCGATATAATCGGGCAGCCCTGTTGAAGCAGGCGCGATAAAATCGGCAAGCGCCATGTGTGCGCGATCGCGGCCCTTCTGTCGTGCAATTTGCTGGCGCAGCGTGTGTAAACGTGCCAGTTCTTGCACGCGCTGCTCATCGGTGTAGACGACAATATCATCGCCAACCGCATTGGCCGGCCATAAACCGACGACACCGTTTGCCGAGAGCCACTTTTCATCAATGATCCGGCGCAGCATTTCTTGCGCATCGTCAAACAGCTGCCGCGCCTGATCACCAACGATTTTATCATCGAAAATGGCCGGATACCGACCGGCAAGCTCCCAGGTTGCAAAAAACGGCGACCAATCGATAAATGGCACCAGACTTTCAAGATCATAGTCCGGGAACGCGCAGGAGCCTATTAGACGTGGCCAGGGCGGCGCATAATCAGCCCAATCGATTGCAAAGGCGTTTGCCCTAGCTTCATCGATTGAAACGCGCTGCTTGCGCATTTCGCCGGCAAGATGCGCGTTGCGGACCTTGCTGTATTCTGTTCGTGTCGCATTGATGAAGCCTTCACGGGTGTTGTTTGAAAGTAAATTCGAAACAACACCGACGGCCCGGCTTGCATCTGTCACATAGATAGCCTGGCCGAGTTTGTAATTGGGTGCAATTTTAACAGCCGTGTGAACCTTGCTGGTTGTTGCGCCGCCGATCAGCAGGGGCACGTTGAACGCAACACGTTCCATTTCCGCGGCAACGCTGCACATCTCATCGAGCGATGGCGTGATCAAACCGGACAAGCCCACGATATCAACATTTTCCTCCCGGGCCGCCTCCAGAATTTTACTGGCAGGCACCATGACGCCCAGATCGATGACCTGATAATTATTGCATTGTAAAACCACACCAACGATATTCTTGCCAATATCGTGCACATCTCCTTTGACGGTCGCAAGCAGGATCTTCCCGGCAGCAGGACGTTGTTCAAGGCCTGATGCCGCCTTTTCCGCTTCAAGGAACGGCTGCAGATAGGCTACCGCCTGTTTCATAACACGTGCCGATTTGACGACCTGCGGCAAAAACATCTTGCCGGCACCAAACAGATCGCCGACAACATTCATGCCGGCCATCAAAGGCCCTTCAATCACATGAAGTGGTTTGTCCGCAACTTTGCGTGCCTCTTCGGTGTCCTCTTCGATAAAGTCTGTAATGCCATGCACCAGCGCATGTTTAATGCGTTCTTCTACACCTTTTTCACGCCATGCCAGGTCGGGAGCCTTGCGCTTATCGCCGCTGCCTTTAAAGTTCTGGGCTTCAGCCAGCAGGCGGTCTGTTGCATCCGCCCGGCGATTGAGGATAACATCCTCGCAAAGTTCTCTGAGATCCGGTTTGATGTCGTCATAAATCGTAATTTGTCCGGCATTGACAATCGCCATATCCAGGCCAGCCGCAATAGCATGATAAAGAAAAACCGAATGCATGGCCTCGCGCACTGGTTCATTACCACGGAATGAGAACGACAGGTTGGAAATTCCGCCGGATACGTGGGCGTGTGGCAGGTGCTTACGGATCAGGCGCGTTGCCTCGATGAAAGCGATGCCATACTCGTTATGCTCCTCAATGCCGGTTGCGACGGCAAAGACGTTTGGATCGAAAATGATATCTTCCGGTGGAAAACCGACGTCTTGCGTGAGGATACGATAAGCACGCTTGCAGATTTCGAACTTACGCTCAACGGTGTCGGCCTGGCCCTGCTCATCGAACGCCATAACAACGGTTGCAGCGCCATAACGCAGGATCTCTTTAGCCTGCTCTTTAAAAAGGCCCTCGCCTTCCTTCAGGCTGATCGAATTAACAATCGATTTACCTTGTACACATTTGAGCCCAGCCTCGATAACCGACCACTTGGAGGAATCGATCATGACAGGGACGCGCGCAATGTCGGGCTCGGATGCAATCAGGTTAAGGAACGTGGTCATGGCCTGTTCACTATCGAGCAGCCCTTCGTCCATATTGACGTCGATAATCTGTGCGCCATTTTCAACCTGCTGACGTGCAACGGCGATTGCGCCAGCATAATTATCGTCTGCGATCAGCTTGCGAAATTTTGCAGAGCCTGTGACATTTGTCCGCTCTCCGATATTCACAAACGTTGCTGCTGCTGATGCGGTCACAACTTCTATTCCCTGTCTTTTGCGTTCTGCGCCGTCACTTGCCACACGTTACTGCAAACAAGTATGGAGCCCATCGTCGATTGCCGCGCGAAGCCGGCCGAGGCATTTCGCCTGATCAGGCGCGTTTGTGTGCGGCAAGGGGGTGTTACATCGCAAATGCATCTGCACGGCAAAGTAAATACGCCCCGTGCCCCGGGAATTTCGCCAGATCGGCTCTGGGTACTGAACGTCAAGAGGCCCTCGTGTTGTGAACCTTAGCGCTTAGTGCCCGTTCAGGCCTCGTCCCAGCCAAGCCGTTCGTTGTCAAGGACAAATCAGCCCCAGGCGGATACCGTTTTTTAGATGGGCAGCACCGGCGCATCAAGTCAATCGAAATGGCCCGCAGAACCAAATCGAAATAGACAGCCGATCATGCCCAAAGGCTATGCCCTAACAAGATGCATCGATCCTTTCTTGCATCAGGCGACCCAAAAAAAGAAGACAGCCGCGCAAATGGCGAGTATCAGGCCGCCAGCGAGAGCATAGCGCAAGCCCGGATTTTGCTTGCTACCAGGCTCCATGCCGGTGCTGTGAGGCTCAGCACCAGCTTTATTTTCAGCATCTGCGGAAATCGCAACTCGCCAAAGTCCAACCGAGGTAGCGACTTCACCGATAAAATCAGAGAAAGTATCCGATACAAGAGCCGGCATCAGGCTTTTCCAATGGCGACCATCGAAACAGACGCCTTCCTTGCCTTGTGCTTCCAGAACCACTGAAAATGCCGGTTCTTGTTCTGCAAATGTCAATTGTGATTTTACAGCATTAATATGCGTGTCCAGGGCTTCTGATTTAGCGCTGAGGCGTTGTTCCAGCTCTGCCCGGTTATGTTCTAGCACGACCAGCACATTTTCCAGGCGCACTTTCGATGCGTTTGCAACTTGTGCAGCGGTCATATCACCCGGCACGTCTGCCGGTTCCACAGATACCCGTCCCACTATTCTGATCCGCTCCATCTGCCTCGCCTCTACCACTGAACCACTTCTCCTTTTATCTCAAATCTGCTCAGGCCTGCACAAATGCTTCAAGCCCGGACAATCGTAATCTTGGCTCAGGGCTCGGCGGTATGCGCGGCTTTATTCCTTTAACCTTGGAATGTATCATTGCGATGTGATCCGGTGTTGAACCACAGCACCCGCCAATAATATTGACCAATCCCTCCCGGGCCCACGGTTCGAGATGGTTGGCCATTTCCTCGGCTGTTTCGTCATACTCGCCCATTGCATTGGGAAGCCCGGCATTTGGATAGGCGGATATCCAGGTATCCGCGATACGTGCAAGTTCGGCCACGTAGGGGCGCATGAGTTCGGCGCCAAGCGCACAATTGAAGCCAGCGGCAAAAGGCCGCAGATGACGCATTGAATACCAGAACGCTTCTGCCGTCTGGCCCGAAAGAGTACGCCCGGATCTGTCGGTAATGGTACCGGAGATGATGATGGGCAATCGTACGCCGGTTTCGTCAAAAACCTTCAGGGTTGCGTAGCCGGCAGCTTTAGCATTGAGCGTATCAAAGATCGTCTCGATCAGAATGATATCGGCGCCGCCAGCCATCAGACCGTGTGCTTGTTCGCTGTACGCAGTGACAAGTTCATCAAAGTCTACGTTGCGATACCCCGGATCGTTGACATCCGGCGAAATTGATGCGGTTCGATTAGTCGGCCCCAGAGCGCCGGCGACGAAACGTGGTTTATCCGGTGTGCGTGCCGAAAATTCGTCAGCCGCAGAACGCGCGATTTCGGCAGCAGTAACGTTCATCTCGTAACTAAGGCTCTCCATGGCATAATCTGCCATGGAAATACGCTGGGCATTGAACGTATTCGTACAGATAATATCAGCGCCCGCTTCAAGATAGGCGCAGTGAATCTGACGGATTTTGTCGGGCTGTGTCAGTACAAGCAGATCATTGTTGCCTTTTACATCCTGATTCCAGCTGGCAAACCGTTCACCGCGATAATCGGCTTCTTCCAATTTAAGATGCTGGATCATCGTACCCATCGCGCCATCTGTCACCAGGATGCGATCTGTAACGGCCGTTTCCAGTAATCCGGTGCGCTCACCCTTACTTGTCATACCGCTGCCAACTCCTGTGTCGCCTTAACGCGTGGTCTGATGCCGAGCAAATGGCATATTGCATAAACCAGATCCGCGCGATTGAGCGTGTAAAAGTGAAAAGTTCGCACTCCCTGATCCACGAGATCCATAACCTGCTCGGCCGCAATTGCAGCTGCGACCAGATGCGTCGTTGCTGGATCGTCATCCAGCCCTTCAAAACGCCGTGTCAGCCAGGGTGGCATCGTCGTCCCGCAGCGCTGTGAAAAAGTTGCGATCTGCTTATAATTATGAATGGGCACGATCCCGGGAATGACCGGGCACCAAATACCGTGCGCGCGAACCTGCTCCACAAACTTCAGATAATGGGTATTGTCAAAAAAGAACTGGGTAATGATCTGTGATGCGCCGGCATCGACCTTGGCTTTGAGATGATCCAGTTCGCTCTTGAGTGATGGACTTTCAGGATGCATCTCGGGATAACCGCTAACCGAGATTGCCATATCTGCAATCTCGCGTATGCCGCTTACAAGTTCCACTGAACTCTTGTAACCTTCGGGATGTGCAACAAATTTTGTTCCGATGCCGTCGGCGGGATCACCACGCAGAGCTACAATATGGCGCACGCCTGCCGCCCAATAGCTGCGGATTACCTCGTCGACTTCTTGCTTGGACGCTCCCACGCAGGTCAAATGTCCGGCGGGACGCAGATTTGTCTGCTGCACCATTCGGGCAACCGTTGCATGTGTCCGCTCCCGGGTCGAACCGCCAGCTCCGTAAGTGACGGAAACAAATTCCGGGGCAAGTGGTGCAAGGCGTTTCACCGCCGCCCACAGCGCCGCTTCCATCTTTTCTGTTTTGGGCGGAAAGAATTCAAAAGAAACATCGATCTCATCGGTGCCGATCAGGCGGCTGCGGCGTATGGTATCGTATTTCTCGCTCATTGGATGATCTCCAAATTTCATTTTGTTGTGTGTATGCCGTACCGCCATTCGAACCGGCGGCCTTGCGTTCGCCAACCCAGATCGATACCGTCAGAAGCTTGGTATCGCTGCTTACTCTGGGCTCTAGTTTCTCCAGACGTGTCTGTTGCAAACCAACGGTCTCAAACCAATGCGCCATCTGCGGTGCTGAAAAACCCAGGCGTTCGTGGGCATATTCTGCACGTAGGAATTCAAGTTCATGGGGCGCAAAATCAATAACGAACAGGCGCCCCTGTGGCGCCAGAATACGCGCGGCCTCCCGTAAACCAGCAACGGGATCTCGCAAATGATGCAGCACTTGATGCATAATGACTGCATCGGCGGAACTGTCATCAAGGCTGAGTCGGTTAATGTCGCCCTGACGAACCTGCGTACATCCACCGCAGCGTGCCTCGAGACGAGAACGTGCGTAATTAAGCATTGCCTGATTGGCATCAATGCCGATACCTTGCACGTAACGCCCGTGCAGTAATTCCAGCATACGTCCAGTCCCGGTTCCCAGGTCTACGAGACGCTCTACCGGCTGCATACCAAACAACTCGGACAAGAGTGCTTCAACTTGCTCTTCATCCACATGCAGGGAACGAAGGCGGTCCCAATTGCGTGCATTTTTGTTGAAATAGCGTTGTGCCTCTGCCGTTCGCTCTTCCGCCAACTGGCTGAGCCTGTCGAGATCGAGCCGGACCATGACATCGTTGTCATCGAAAGTTTCCAGGATGGAACGCACGAGAGACCTGCCGGGCTCGCGTTCGCTGAGGCGGAAATAAACCCAGCTGCCCTCGCGATGACGGTCAATCAATTCCGCCTCATGCAGCAGCTTAAGATGCCGGCTGATTCGCGGTTGACTTTGTCCTAACACCCACCCGAGATCCTTCACGGTTAATTCGCTGGTGCGCAAAAGAAGCAGGACACGCAAACGCGTCTCCTCTGCAACAGCCCGTAATGCGGCAAGTCCTGATTGTGCAGCGAATTTTATCTTCATTTTACCCCACAGCAAGATATAAGGATATCTTTATGTCGGGTGTCAAGAGAAATGTCTTCCCGCATCCTGCTGGCTGTGTCGTCGCCGAATTATTCCTGCAGCCAGCGGTCTTCCCGTCATCAAGGGGAGATGCGTTAGATGCGCGGCACCATCAAAATGACGGAAAGCCTGCTCATGATGGTGTAATGGATGAGCAATACAAATCACTGGATCTTGACGTTCTGCGGTTTCAAATTGCAAGAAGAAACCACAACGGTTAACACATCACAAATAGAATATGACTGCAGCGGCTTTGTCCTTATAAAGGCTTATATCTGAGGCTTATGTTTGGAGAGCGTTGCACGTATCTACAGTCTGGTGCTCGTGGATAAAGCTTGAAATTATCATTCCTGCCGATTAACAGCGTTATTAATATCAGCGAACTGGAAGAAACTATGCCTGCAACTAAACTCAAATCTATATGTGCAGCAATTTGTATGTCAGCCCTTGCCGTATCAGCATTTGTGCAATCAGCGCATGCTGCAGACGCCGCCCATAGATTTATGCGGACTGTGGCAAATAAACTGCAGGCTGCCCAGCGGAAACCGGAACTCCTGGACCGTGCTGCCAGTTTTACCAACGTGGTTAAGAGTTATGCGCATTTGGGAAAAATTGGGCATGCAGCACTTGGAGACTATCAGAATCAGCTAAGAAAAAACCAGCGTGATATATATTATGCAGGTATGGCTGGCTGGATTGGTTATTATGCAGCTGGCGAGGCAATAAAGTATCCGGTTAAAAAGGTCTTGCTAACGACAACTGCAAAACGGGATGGTAATTATTACATCATCGACAGTAAAGTTGAACTTGAGAATGCCGAAGTTTACGACGTCCGCTGGTTTCTTGTGCGCTTCGAACAGAGTTTTAAAGTTGTCGAAGTCCAAATTGACATTGGATTGGGTCTGACCGATATCACCCCTTACCTGCGCAGTATTTTTGTCGATCACATCGAGGAAAATGATAAAAGCGTCGCGAACTTGGTCGCAACTCTGGCAAGATATTCAAATTAAAGACTTGCCGTTGTGCATGAAATTTCAGGTCTTGTCGTCAGTCAGGATTATCTGGCACACGCGAATTGGCTCGGTGAATATCAAGGGCGTTCCCCGAAACGACGACGGTCATGGCTTAGAGGTCATGGCCTGATTGCATCTACCTAGGTACATTTGTTTGTGCAGATGATACGCAAGTCCGACATTTCAAGCGATAAAGACAGCCAGCCGTGTGAAAAGTCCCTCCACCGTTTTGCGCGGCGAATGTCCAAAATCTTGCAGCAAGGCTGCAGATCCGCGACACGATTTGTGGCGCACTCCATGCTGGACAGGCAGGATATGTGCGCAACTGCCTCATGAATCGGACAGTAGCTCAGGTTGCGCCACGCCCTGGTCTGTATTATCAATACTTATCGGCATTAATGCTGAATTCTGAACAAATAAAACTTGAAAGGTTCCTTGAAAATGGTGGACCTGGCGACGCAATATCTTCCCATCATCGTATTCTTGGGCGTTGCATTACTTATAACGTTAGCTTTGATGATTGCGCCATTCATTGTCGCCGTGAACAATCCCGATCCGGAGAAATTATCGGCTTATGAATGCGGCTTTAACGCTTTCGACGATGCACGCATGAAATTCGACGTCCGTTTTTACCTGGTTGCAATTCTTTTCATTATTTTCGATCTCGAGATTGCTTTCCTCTTTCCCTGGGCTGTTGCATTCAATAAAATCGGCGTCTTTGGATTTTGGTCAATGATGGTATTTCTCGGCATTCTGACAGTCGGATTTATCTACGAGTGGAGAAAGGGTGGTCTGGAATGGGATTGATGCGCCCTGATATGGCAAATATGCAATTTTCTGCAAGTCCAGTGTTTGATCGTGCAGGTGAAGGGCAGGCGCAGACAGCCGGCTTGATAAAGCCGGATAACCAGTCGTTCTCCGTGATCAACAATGAACTGGCCGATAAAGGCTTTCTCGTTACAACGACTGACGATCTGATTAACTGGGCTCGTACCGGCTCATTGATGTGGATGACATTTGGTCTTGCCTGTTGTGCTGTTGAGATGATGCAGGCCTCAATGCCACGCTATGACGTCGAGCGCTTTGGTTTCGCCCCGCGTGCTTCGCCACGCCAGTCCGACGTGATGATTGTTGCCGGCACATTGACAAATAAAATGGCTCCAGCGCTTCGTAAGGTCTACGATCAAATGCCTGAACCGCGCTATGTCATCTCAATGGGGTCCTGCGCTAACGGTGGTGGCTATTATCACTATTCCTATGCCGTCGTGCGTGGTTGTGATCGGATCGTTCCCGTTGACATCTATGTGCCGGGATGTCCGCCAACGGCTGAAGCTCTGGTTTACGGCATATTGCTTCTGCAAAAAAAGATCCGGCGCACAGGAACCATTGCGCGGTAAACGTAAAATTCTTGATATGTAAAGGTCGCCATGAACGACGCTATCCAAAGCCAGAAAACAGCGGAGCTGATGGATCTTCGCGACGACCTAACGGTACGATTGGGCGAAGCTTTACTTGAGAGTTCCATTGCACACGGCGAATTGACTCTCAAGGTTCAACGCACCGAAATCGTCAGGATTTTAAAGACATTGCGCGATGAAGCGCGTTGCCAGTTTGAAGTACTCATTGATATTTGTGGGGTGGACTGGCCGCAACGCGACAATCGTTTCGACGTTGTCTATCATCTTCTTTCACCGCGTTTGAACCAGCGCATACGGATTAAACTAGAGACGAATGAGACGGATGCTGTCCCATCTGCCATTGCGGTTTTCCCTGCTGCCGATTGGTTTGAGCGTGAAGCTTATGACATGTACGGTATTCTGTTTGCCGGCCATCCCGACCTTCGCCGTCTCTTGACAGACTATGGTTTTCAGGGACACCCGCTGCGTAAGGATTTTCCGCTGACAGGGCACGTCGAGGTTCGTTATGACGAACAACATAAGAGGGTTGTTTATGAGCCCGTTAAATTGACCCAGGAATTCCGCAACTTCGATTTCGAAAGCCCTTGGGAAGGCGTTGAATACCCTCTGCCGGGCGATGAGAAGGCATCGGACGGCACGCTGAAAACGAATTAGGCGACTCTAAGCGAAGCATTTGCAAAAGCTGCGAGTTTTCAGAGTTTAAGGCTTGAAGAGCGTTGATTTTAATTTTGCTGACGCTTTCAGCCGATTTTTTGCAAAACTGCAGTCTGGATAAATAATAACACTGATACTGCCTCTGGCAGGACCGGTGCATTAAGACCCGACGCACATATGACGGTGAGATCAGATGGCTGAGACTGACATTCGGCAGTTTAATATTAACTTCGGTCCCCAGCATCCAGCTGCACATGGCGTGTTGCGCCTTGTCCTGGAACTTGATGGCGAAGTTGTCGAACGTGTCGATCCGCACGTCGGGCTTCTCCACCGCGGCACTGAAAAACTGATTGAACACAAAACGTATCTGCAGGCGATCGGTTATTTTGACCGACTTGACTACGTCGCCCCAATGAATCAGGAACATGCGTTTTGCATGGCGGCGGAGCGCCTGCTTGGCCTTGAGATACCGCGGCGGGCGCAACTTATCCGGGTTCTATTCTCAGAAATCGGCCGTGTGCTCTCCCATCTCCTCAATATAACCACGCAGGCTCTCGACGTTGGTGCCCTAACGCCGCCGCTTTGGGGCTTTGAGGAGCGCGAAAAGCTGATGGGCTTTTATGAGCGTGCCTCTGGATCGCGTATGCATGCAAAATACTTTCGAATAGGCGGGGTGCATCAGGAACTGCCTGACGAACTGATTGAAGACATTGCTAAATTCTGCGAAACGCATGGCGAAATTCTCGATGACATCGAGGGCTTGTTAACGCATAACCGCATTTTCAAGCAGCGTAATGTCGACATTGGTGTTGTCTCGCTGGAAGATTGTTTTCGCTATGGCTTTTCAGGCGTCATGGTGCGTGGCTCCGGTGCAGCTTGGGATTTGCGCAGGGCGCAACCTTATGAATGTTACAATGAAATGGAATTCGACATTCCCATCGGCAAGAACGGGGATTGTTACGACCGCTATCTGATCCGCATGCAGGAAATGCGCGAGTCACTCAAAATCATGATGCAGTGCTGCGAAAAACTTCTTCGTAACGATGGAAGAGGGCCGATCGCATCACCAAACCAAAAGGTTGTGCCGCCCAAGCGCAGTGAGATGAAGCGGTCGATGGAAGCGTTGATCCATCATTTCAAACTTTATACCGAAGGCTTCCATGTGCCTGAAGGTGAGGTTTATGCTTGCGTCGAGGCGCCGAAAGGAGAATTTGGCGTCTATCTTGTCGCAGACGGATCAAATAAGCCGTATCGCTGCAAAATACGCGCGCCCGGTTTTCCCCATCTTGCAGCAATGGATTTTATGAACCGCGGTCATATGCTGGCCGATGTCAGCGCCATTCTGGGGTCGCTCGATATTGTTTTTGGAGAAATTGACCGTTAGGGAACATTTTGCTGCGCACGGGCCGGCGCAGCAATTTTGTTCACATGAAGAAAGCGCGGCGTTCCAGTGAGCAAACGCAATGGCTGCAAGTAAAATTAACACCGCCTGCATGTGCGGTATAGGCCATCAGCCTACCCTAAGTCTTTTACATCGCATTGAAAAAGAGGTGGATTGTAACAACGTATCATACGGCAGTTCTGCTGCGAAGGCCTGTGCTCAGCCAGATCGGTATTTTGCAGGTTAGTAAAACCACCCAAATAACTGTACCGTATTTTCGTCTGCTTGCCATGGGTAAGAGAACGAAAATGCGGTACAGTTATTTGGGCAGCCCTTCCGTTGATTTCTGCCATGTTTCTGATGAGGCCATCTTTACGCGTTCGCTTGAACGAACACTTCAGTTTAAGTCGTGAATGGTCGGAAATGCGCGGCTCCGCCATAAGCAGCAAATTCATTTAATCTGGCGAGTGCCTCTGGCTCATTGATTTGAAATGCAAAATCTCAGTATTTAATGTACAGCGAGCATCTGCAAATGAATTGCTGAAATTTCAGTGCAATTCCGATGACAGTAAAGGCCTCAATACAATGAGGAGCCTTATTAGTATTATTCCCGAATGATAGATGATATGGGCTTGTATATTGTAATTTTATTTCGCGATGACACTGGCTCTCTTTGATCAGCGAAAGTATGCGGAAGTATGCTTTCGCAATTTTGTATAGCATTAAGCAATTTGTTTATGTGCTGTCTGGGCATATGGTATTTCCTGTGCTATTTTTATAACAACATTTAAAATCATATGCATACCACTCATAAGAATACAGAATATTGTTGTATGTTGCAAGCATAGCCATTTGTGCGGACGTGGTGGAATAGGTAGACACAAGGGACTTAAAATCCCTCGGCAGTAATGCTGTGCGGGTTCAAGTCCCGCCG
>CAWUIN010000030.1:0-30855 GCA_963922535.1 uncultured Hyphomicrobiaceae bacterium
ATTGATATTAAATGATTCTTAGAGATTGCGCTCGTTTTTAACTGCGTTTTTTAGGATTATGCTTCAGAGAACGCCGCGAGATTTCAGAAACCTATATGGTTTAAAGGCTCGCTCGGCTCACCAAGGGGGGCCTCTGAGGCTTTCACTTACGCGGCAAGGCAATGCGGTAAAGCGAAATGCCCCACACGAAACGACGTGGAGCCAAAAGTTGATGATTTAGAGCATTTATGTTTCAGCGCGCTGAATAAATGAGATCTGCAAATCTTAAATTTACCCACGTGTAACTGGGCTTTATTCTTAAATTCCGGGCAGCCTCTTGATTGAGCGACACGTTTGCGCGCGCGATGAATTAAGTAAAAATTTCTGGTTTTTGATCGGGCTTTCAAAGCAGGCAAAAACACATTTATCGATCAGTCTGACGTTTTTATACGATCTGACGTTTCACGATAACCATCCTGAAGAGCTTTATATCGCAATTCGGAATCGTTTGTACTGTCGATTGTTTGCACAGACTTTTCCGGTGTTTTTTTCGTTGTGGAAACCTCGAGCGGCACTGTTGGCGACAAGCGATGAACCGGCTGACCATCCGCGCAAGTGCGCTGCGGTCCAATATTAAGTGAATTCAGCAAATCGGAACGCTCCTGGCGTGCACGGCCGAACTTCACTCGCCATCTGGTAAGTACGCTGCTAACTTTGGTTTTCGTATCCTCACTTACTCCGCAAAAAATATTCTGATATATATCCTCAATCCATACGAGGTCTTCCTCGGGCGCATTTTCAATTGAAAGCTCAATAAGTATGAGTGCACGCATAGGATTATGACTTGTGTATTCACCGCGCCAGTTAAGGTCAGCCAGAAAAGCCTGCGCACCCGGATGACCTTTGCGTGAGAGTACACTTAGCCAGTGCAGCGCGGAATGCTGCGAGCGATGCATACCATCACCGACAAGCTGCAGTTTGGCGAGCTCAAACTGAGCATCTTCATCGTCGAAAAACGTTGCTGAGTGATGAAAATATTCCACCGCACGGTCGATATCCGCACGCACACCAATTTCAGGAAGACCATCGCGAATATAACGCGCAAGCCGTGTCATGGCGCGGGCAACGATCGGAGCTTTACGATAGTCGGCAGGATCGGTGTCGGCGTGCGCCTGAACAAACTCATGAAGAAGAATGAATGCTTTCGCATGATCTGTCAGCGAAGTTGAATTGCTCCCATAAATGCGCGCAAGATAATACCGTGCTGGGAAAATATTCCGCTTTTCTGCATACTCCAGAGCCGGAATAGCAATTTGAAAGTTACCAGATTTAAAGGCCGAAATACCTTGCTGCATAGCATCCGGCGCTGTTTTGAAATTTATCTCACCTTCAGCATGCGCCGACACGACGGATGCGGCCAGCAATGCGGCAGCCAATATACCATATGCGTGCGCATTTTTGGAAAAACCATCGCAACAACCCTTGTTTCGCATCGCCTTTCGCATCGCCCTAACAATCTACCTTTCCGCCAATATAAGGCATCTTTTCCGAAGGAACGGCCACATAAATTGCCAACCTCAACAAATCGGCAGTTATTCCCAAATCAAGAATGCATTCACGCATGCATGCGCAAACATCGACTACGCCGCGCTGAGCACTGCGACTCAATTTATTCCACTTAAATCAAGCGTTTAATCGCTTTCTTTTGTGGCTCAAAAGAGGCATTCCCAACTGATTTAGTGGCGATATTGCAACATATGATGCATGATATGTAACTGCTCCCTGGTCCGTTGCGAACCTGCTGCCTGTTGATAATCTGACCGGCAACGCAAAGCGTGCAAGTGGTTATTTTCACTTATATCAATGAATTATCATACGACATTAGAAGGGCATAGGTTGGACAATAACAAGGTAATACGATGACGCGCTATCAACAGGCAGGACATGCTTATTTCAGCGCGACTGGCATATTTTCTATGCTGTGTCATATGTGAATGGTATAGAACAGTGATTAACGATAGTTCGGCAGGAATACATGAAATGATGACAGAAAATCAATCCGGTGGGGAAGAACAGCTGCATTTATCCTGGCAGTATCCCAAAGGTCTCATCGGGCTCTCATTTGCAAATATGCTGCTTCGCATCTTGACGCTGGGCATCTACCATTTTTGGGCCAAGACAGAGGTGCGAAAGCGAATCTGGTCAGCCATACGTATTAACGACGAGCCACTGACCTATACTGGACGCGGGCTTGAGCTGTTTATCGGCTTCCTCATCGTATTTTTTCTATTTTTTGTACCTTTGATCCTGCTGATTTTTGCACTGGCTCTGCTACTGGGGCCGCAAAGTCCACTCCTCAACTTGATTACCTTGTTGATCTACATTGCCTTTGCATATCTTATTGGGGTCGCGATTTACAGAGCACAGCGCTACCGAATGGCCCGGACACGCTGGCGTGGCATTCGCGGTTCGCTGGAAGGAAGCCCACATGCTTATGCCTGGACTTACTTCTGGACTTTACTGCTGATACCTTTGACATTGGGCTGGATCGTCCCCTGGCGAACGACCAAGCTGCAAAGTATTCTGACAAATAATATTAGGTTTGGGAACCGCCCGCTCAGGTTTGACGCTGAATCAGGGGCGCTGTACGGGCCTTTCACACTATTGTGGTTTGGCAGCATTGTGGTTTACATCGCCTTGGTCGGCTTTTTCGCTGGCTGGTTCGCAGATCTCGCGCAGGCAGCACAGGATGGTGTTCCTTTATCATTAGAGCCGCAGGATTATGTCGTGATATTCGCCGCAATTATTATTGCCGGACTGCTGTTTGCGCTCTTTGGTTCGTGGTATCAGGCGCGTACGATCAATCATTTCGCCAATCACACGCACTTTGAAAATGCGACCTTTAGCGGCGATACCAGCGCATTTGGACTAATTTGGCTGTCGTTTTCAAACTTCCTGATCCTTCTGGCAGGTTCTGTGATTTTTTTAGGTATTGCTGTTGGCCTAATACTGCCGTTTTTTGAATTGGATCTCTCACGCCTGCCTGACGGACGTGCCGCGGCTCAGGTTCTAGGCACACTTGCACCTATCGTGCTGCTCTTTGGTTTCACGCTGTTTATGCCAATCGTTCAGGCACGCTCCGTCGGTTATGTCGTTCGTAACCTGCAAGTCAAGGGGACGGCGCCGATTGAAGAAATTGCCCAGTCCACCGGTGAAGATATTAAGTATGGTGAAGGACTGGCAGAGGCATTTGACGTTGATGTCTAATTCCATCGAAAAGAGTTGGACCGCAAAATTTTCAGATGGCCAGTCAGCACGCAGCTGGCCATCAACGGTGCGTCTGGACAAAGGCGGTATCGTCATTATGCGCGATACCGGCGAAGATGACATTGTCTGGCCATATGGCGCCTTGAAAACGCCAACTCCATTGTCGCGCGGGAGTAAAGAGGCGTTTGTCACTTATACGTACATGCCGGATGCCCAGCTGTTTGTTACGCATTCTGACTTTGTGGAGCTTCTTGCTCGCCGCGCCCCGCAACTGACAACCGCATCGCATCGCTGGCGATGGGCTAAGCCTTTCATTGCTCTTGCATTGCTGATCGTGATGATTTTTTCTGCCGTCTGGCTGCTCGATCTCCAACCAGCCAGGACGATTGCCGGAATGTTGCCTGAAGATACGCGCCAAACTGTCGGCCATAATGTTATTGCCGGTTTTACAGCACAGCGTCGGGTTTGCAACTCAAGCCCAGGCAAGGAAGCGCTCAATCGTTTAATGGGCCGACTTCTGAAGGATGTTGACAAACCCGATTATTTCCACGTTACGGTTATCGACTGGAAGCTGGTGAACGCATTTGCCGCGCCGGGCGGGCAGATGGTTATCACCAGCGGTCTGATCCGCGCGGCCCGCACACCAGAAGAGGTTGCAGGCGTTCTGGCGCATGAAATCGGGCACGGTATCGAATTGCATCCCGAAGCAGGGGTTGTGCGCGCCATTGGCTTGTCGGCAGCTCTTGAACTGCTCACCGGCGGATCGTCGGGAACATTATCGAACCTGAGCGCCGTTATTTTGCAAAACAGCTACGTGCGGCAGGATGAGCGCGCGGCCGACATGCAGGCCTTACAGCTTTTGCGACAGGCCCGTATTTCGCAAAACGGGCTTGCCGACTTCTTTCAGCGGATCAGCGGTAATGAAGCCAGCACATCGTCTGGCGATGGGAAAAGCGAGAGAAGTGCCGCAATGTTTGGCAACCTGTTGCGTACGCATCCTTACCCAGAAGAAAGGGCACGTACCGTGCGTGCCTCAGCACGCTATTCATCCACGCCGGCCATGCCCCGCGCAGACTGGCGCGCCCTTAAGCAGATTTGCTCCAGCCCATAATCTCCTTCGAAAAGCTGATTATTGTAAGCGCAACGGTTGCACCAGACCGTATTTCGACTGCCAGTGGCCTGCATCAGTTACCGCGCGCAACTGATGCAGAAGCGCATCGGCATCCATAAATGCAAACGCAAAAGCGGCACATGTCGAATATCGAGATACTACCAAGTGTTATTTAATAAATTATAAGCTTCACTCTGCGAGAAATGTTGCGCCACACATTTTTGTGCTCGATTGGGGGGGGGGAGCGGTTTGGCAAGGCGACAATTGAAGCGTCGGCAAGCAAGACAACAAATTGGTGAGCAAAAGGAGCTTATCGATAACGCTGAATTTGCTTTGAACTGGATTGATGGCCAGATCGGACAAGGCGAATATCGTCATGCTATCGTTATTTACAGCAAAACGGTCTTAATGGATTTAAGCTGCATTCCAGCAGACGATATATTTGAGTGTGCTATGCAGGATTTTCGCATGAGCACCTCCCAGATTTCGATTTCCACGGATGCCCATTTCCTGAGATTTGAAAGTTGCGCTGCGATCCTGGGCTGGTTTTCTCTGAATTGGAATGGGGTTGCATCTGCTGCATTGCAGCTCGCTGCCTGGAAACATACACTCCTTGGGGCAAGCTGCGCTATATCTGTCGGCCGCGTTTTGGTCTCAGAGCATCAAAAACACTGGTCCGATCACGAGATCCTGCTTTCCGGCGCCCTTTTTGCGCCTTTAGGTGCCGTGCAAACACAATTGGCTGCCGGCAAGGTCGTCGCATCACGTACATTTGCAGCGCTTTGTGCATCCTTCGATACCGGCAAAACAGCAAATTTCTGCTGCAAAAGAAGCTTGGATGGCACACCAGATTTTCTCGAGTTGCACCCCATTGCCAATGGCAGCGAAGCGCGTACGATCCTGCACGCCAATCCACGACCACTTTCCATTGCAGACAAACGTCGAGAACTGCTTGCTGAGGAACGTTTTTTTGCGCTGGGCAGGTTTCGCCGTGTTTTAAGTGTGGCGGCGGTGATTGGCCGGGTGTTTAACTGCGGACTGCTCGCCCAATGCCTGTCGATGGATATTGCACACCTTACCAGCATAGTCCAACACTTGGCTTGCATGTCGGCGCTTGAGAGGGAAGGGACTTGCGCATCATCTCATCAGACTTTTCGATTTATTGATGACACGCTGCACGATGCAGCCTATCGCGCGCTTCCGCTGCAATCACGCACCTGGCTGCATGGTCAAGTTGCGAATTGCCTGGTCCGGCAGAGAGACGACCAGAACACGAACGCAGAGTTATCTGCAGCAATTGCCTGGCATTTTGCAAAGTCCGGCAAGGCTCTGGAAGCCGGAATCTGGTGTCGTGCCGCGGCGATGGATGCTGTTGTGAGCTCCACTCCTGATCTGGCGATTGCATATTTACAGCAAGCTTATCAAAGCTTTGAAGGAGCCGGCCAAAAAATGACGACTTCCGAGCGGGCTGGATTATGCCGACTGCTCGGCACGCAATTGGCCACTGTTCATGGAAATGCTTCACCAGAAGTTCTTGCGACTTATCAGCTTGGATTGCAGTCCGCTAATCATAATGTGAAAAAAGCTGGCGAAAAAGAATTCGATTCGGCCTGGGGATTGGCCGGTTATCACTTGACGCGCGGTGAGCTTACCAAAGCCTTGAGAACAAGCCGCAACCTGATCGCAATTGCTGAGCGCCAACGTAACAGCGGCAAACGCATTCTGGCGCTTCGCATGGCAGGCCTAACCGAGTTACTTCTTGGCAATCTGCACAGCGCGATTTTCAATTTGCAAATCTGTATCGCCGCTTACGATCCAAAGCTCCATGCTGCGTTGCGCTATCAGTATGGCTCAGACCAACTCGCTCTTGCGCACGCACACCTTGCCTGGGCTGGTGCCTACACCGCTGACACTATATTATCCCGCAAGCATGCGGCGTTAGCACGGCGGCAAGCAAACATGCTGCAACATGCCCATACAAACGCGCATGTTGCAGGCGTACTCAGCCTTGTTTATGCCATGGAAGGAGAGCGGCGGGAAGCACGCGCCATGGATCTGGCATGCGTAACGCTGGCGCAACATTATAAATTCCCTTATTGGGAGGCCTGGAGCGGCATTGTACGATCGTCTCTTTCCATCGACAATGAGCCGCAGCGGGCCATTGTGGATTTATATCGGTCGGTCGAAGACTATCAAAAGACCGGCGCTAAACAACTCCTGCCATGGGCATCAGCAAAAGCGGCTAAGGCTTGGATCGCGATCGGCGATATCGAACAGGCCGAGGCCGATGTAGATCGTGGTTTAAAACTCTTGCAAGAGACAGGTATCCGTGTCTTCGAACCCGAACTGCGCTACTGGCAGGCGCAGTGCCTGATGCGGCAGGGACGGTCCGCAGAGGCCGCCTCCATTTTGCAAAAATTTTCGGAATTAGTGCGTAATATGCGCGTGAAGAATATATTAAGAGATGAATTTCGTCCCCACGGTATCGTGCTTTGAAGATTGGGAACGCATGCTGGCATACGCGCGTGCATTTAGGATTCCCACCAGAATAAATGCTTTAATTTTAGAGAGAAATAGCCCGCAATATGCAGCTTTGGCTCGGAAAATTGAGGAATTTAGTCTGGTGGCCACCTTTAGCCTTGTCAAGGCAGTATCGCGCGAAGCATGTGGCTCAACTACTGACATGCCATAGGGTGGGACAACCTTGATTGATTGGCATGAAATGCTTGCTCTGTTGCAAAATGGCACCTTATTGCATATGACTAAGCAGTCTTCATCCGTTTGGTTAACGAATCGTATTGACTTGTTTGCCGATATATCGGTTGATTGAATAAGTTTGAGTCGCTGGTCCGCTCGTCAATAAGAAAATCTTTGCTTAGATACGCGGACGAGACATGAAATGGCTGTCTTAATTGGCTATGTTCACCATAAGCGACCACTACCGGTTGCTTTAAGGCTTGTCTCATTGCCTTGTAATGGGCTCAGTTCCGCCCGATGTATCACTTAGCGTAAGACGTTTAAAACTACGTCTCTAGGCCATGTTGTCAATTAGCACGCGAGAGCCGGTTTAACGACACGGCCTAGGACGTGTGCCAACCGAAGACATGCCCTGGTAGCATTTTATCGCGGATGAAAGATTTACACGGTAATACTGTGAATATCTGAGGGGAACGTGATAATATGTCAAAACCCTTCAGAGTATCATACTACAAGCGGCTGTGGTTGCACCTTGAGATACACAGATGCTGTAACCACGTCTGAAGTGGACAAGTCCTTTTAGCCGTGTAGATACATCCGGCCGCAGACAGAGCAAGTGAGATCAAAATGACCGCAAACGAAATCTTTGAGATCTTCGCGCAGCGCTACGATCGCCAGAAGCAGGTAGAGCTCTCGTTGAAGGACTACCTGGAGGCTTGCAAGGCCGATCCTATGATGTACGCCAGTGCCGCCGAACGCATGATCGCGGCTATTGGCGAGCCTGAATTGATCGATACATCGAAGGATTCCCGTTTCGGCCGCATCTTCCTCAACCGAACAATCAAAATCTACCCCGCCTTCAAGGACTTTTACGGACTGGAGGAAACTATTGAGCGCATTGTAAGTTTTTTTCGTCATGCAGCTCAGGGATTAGAGGAGCGCAAGCAGATTCTCTACCTCCTTGGGCCGGTTGGTGGCGGTAAATCGTCCCTTGCCGAGCGCCTCAAGGAATTAATAGAAGTCTGTCCCGTCTACGTTCTCAAGGCAGGCGGTGACATAAGCCCGATTTTCGAGAGCCCGCTCGGCCTGTTCGACCCTGGTTCCATGGGAGCAGCGTTGGAAGAAAAATACGGTATACCTGCGCGGAAGCTAACCGGGCGCATGAGCCCCTGGGCAATCAAGCGGTTAGACGAATTTGGCGGGGATATATCTAAGTTCACGGTTATCAAGGTTCATCCTTCCAGATTGCGCCAAATCTGCGTCACCAAGACGGAGCCAGGCGATGAAAATAACCAGGATATTTCATCGCTGGTCGGCAAAGTTGATATCCGTAAGCTTGAATTCTTCGGTCAGAACGACGCAGACGCCTATTCATATTCCGGCGGCTTAAACAGAACGACCCAGGGGCTGCTTGAATTTGTCGAGATGTTCAAAGCGCCAATCAAAATGCTCCATCCACTGCTTACAGCAACCCAGGACGGCACCTACGTCGGGACGGAAAACGTGGGCGCATTGCCGTTTCAGGGCATTATCATTGCGCACTCAAACGAAAGCGAATGGCAGGGTTTCCGCTCCAACAAAAACAATGAAGCCTTCCTTGACCGGATTTGCGTGATTCAGGTGCCCTACTGCTTACGCGTGTCTGAAGAGAAAAAGATATACGAAAAACTTCTAACCGCCAGCGAGGTGTCTCAAGCGCCCTGTGCACCAGGCACGCTGGATATGCTGGCACAGTTTTCGGTGCTGACCCGACTCAAGCAGCACGACAATTCTTCTATTTTCTCCAAGATGCGGGTTTACGACGGTGAAAGCCTGAAAGACACCGATCCGCACGCCAAGACCATACAGGAATATCGCGATGCGGCCGGCATTAATGAGGGCATGAACGGGACCTCCACGCGTTTTGCCTACAAGGTGTTATCTGAGACTTTCAATTATGACACTAACGAGGTTGCCGCCGATCCTGTGCATTTGATGTACGTTTTAGAGCAGTCCATCCGTCGTGAGCAGCTGTCAGATGAGATCGAGCAGGACTATATAGAGTTCATTAAAGAGCATCTGGCGCCGCGCTACGCTGAGTTCATCGGCAATGAAATCCAGAAGGCCTATCTTGAAAGTTATCATGATTTTGGCCAGAATCTCTTCGATCGCTATGTGGCCTATGCGGATGCCTGGATCGAAGACCAGGATTACAAGGACCCCGATACCGGCCAGCTGATGAACCGGCAATTGCTCGACCAGGAACTTTCCAAGATCGAGAAACCGGCCGGCATCGCAAATCCCAAGGATTTCCGTTACGAGGTGGTAAAGTTTTCACTCCGGGCGAGAGCGAAAAAAGGCGGCAGAAATCCAACCTGGACTAGTTACGAGAAAATCCGCGATGTCATCGAAAAGCGCATGTTCTCGCAAGTCGAGGATTTGCTTCCTGTCATTTCGTTCGGCGCCAAGCAGGATGGCGAGACCGAAAAGAAACACGAAGAGTTCGTCCAGCGTATGGTCGCACGCGGTTATACCCCACGTCAGGTCCGGCGACTTGTTGAATGGTACATGCGCGTGAAGAAATCTGGCTGACGACAGCCCATAATCTGATCGACGGAGGAACTCTATGCATATTGTCGATCGCCGCCTCAATCCAAAGGCTAAGAGCCTTGGCAACCGACAGCGCTTTTTGCGTCGCGCTAAAGCTGAAATACGTGAAGCTGTACGCGATGCCCTTAAAAAGCGCAAGATTGCCGATGTAGATGGTGGTGAAAACGTCCGTATTCGGACCAAAAGTTTGCGCGAGCCAACATTCGGGCGTGGCAAGGATACGGGGAGCCGGGATTATATCATGCCCGGGAACAGCGATTTTGCTTCCGGCGATGTGATCCGTAAGCCTGATCGCAATGCCGGAAAGCGTGGCCGCAAGGGCTCCAATCAAGGCGAGGGGGAAGATGACTTTGTTTTTTCGCTCACGCGAGAAGAATTTCTCGACATATTTTTCGACGATCTTGCCCTGCCGAATTTGGTCAAGGCTAAACTTAAGAGATTGAAGTCTCTGGAATCTTATCGTGCCGGTTTTACGACGGACGGCCCACCGTCCAAGATGAACCATGTACGCACCATGCGCAATTCCCTGGCACGGCGTATTGCACTTCGCCGCCCGAAGGCGGAGGAAATCGATCGCCTCAAGCAGCAGTTGCAGGCTGAAGAAAACAGAAAACCAGGAAATAAAGCCTTAATCGGTGAGCTTCGCGAACGTATTCGCCATCTTGAGCACATGCGTAAGGTTGTTGCCTATATCGATCCGATTGATCTGCGTTATAATCGGACGGAGTACCGCCCCAAGCCCAAGACCCAGGCGGTTATGTTTTGCCTGATGGACGTCTCGGCATCGATGACGGAGGAGTTGAAAGACCTTGCGAAACGCTTCTTTATGCTTCTCCACCTTTTCCTGACGCGTCATTACAGCGAAGTCGATGTCGTTTTTATTCGTCACACGACATCGGCGCAGGAAGTTGACGAAGAAACTTTCTTCCACGCAACGGAAACCGGCGGGACTGTCATTTCATCTGCGTTGGAAGAAATGCTCCGCGTTATCAGGGACCGCTACCCGGCCGAGGATTGGAATATATACGCTGCACAGGCTTCGGACGGTCACAACTTCGATGACGATATGGACCGCTGCATGGCGATGTTGAATGAAGAGATTTTGCCGCTCTGCCAATACTATGCTTACATCGAAGTCTACTCGAGCGATCAGATCGCACCGTTTCTTTCTGTGGCATGGTCCGGCTACGATGAACTCACGTCGGATAACGCCAATTTTGCCATGCGCCGCGTCTCGAATCCCGGTGAAATTTATCCGGTCTTTCGTGAATTGTTCGCAGCATCCGACGATCGGGAAAGATGAACATGAGCGCAACAAAAACACCGTCTGCGCCAGCCTCCGGCTCTGGCAAATTGCTTTACGATGGTCCGGAATGGAATTTCGATACCATTCAGCGTGCCTATGACGCCATTCACGCCATTGGCGTCGACGAAATGGGCCTTGACATCTATACGAACCAGATCGAGGTCATTCGTGCCGAGCAAATGCTTGATGCCTATGCCTCCATCGGCATGCCCAACATGTACCGGCACTGGTCGTTCGGGAAGCACTTTGCCCGTGAAGATGCGCTTTACCGCAAAGGAGCCCGTGCGCTTGCTTACGAACTGGTGATTAACTCAGACCCTTGCATCAATTATATCATGGAAGAAAATACCATGACGATGCAGGCACTGGTGCTGGCACATGCTGCCATGGGCCATAACCATTTCTTTAAGAACAATTATCTCTTCCAGCAATGGACCGACGCGACATCAATTCTTGATTATCTTACTTTCGCCAAGGAATACGTGGCTTCCTGCGAGGAAAAATACGGTATTGAAGCAGTTGAGATTGTGTTGGACTCGGCCCATGCGCTGATGAACCAGGGCATCTCACGTCATCCAAGGCCGCGCATGACGCTTAAGCATGCTAAGGAAAAGCATCGCCGTCGCCTTAAGCATGAAGAAGAGACGTATAACGAAATCTGGCGTACCGTGCCACGTTCGGAATTAGCGTCCTCTGCAAATGGCGGGATGACGAGTGAGGCGGCACGCGAGGCCATAGCGCTCAATCTGCCGCAGGAAAATCTGCTCTATTTCCTGGAAAAGCATGCGCCTAAGCTGGAAGACTGGCAGCGTGAACTGTTGCGCATTGTGCGCATGCTGTCGCAATACTTCTATCCGCAGCGTCAGACTAAGGTAATGAACGAAGGTTGCGCGACATTCATCCACTACGAAATCCTTAACACGCTATACGATAGGGGCCAAGTCAGCGAAGGTGCGATGCTGGAATTCATGCATTCGCATTCATCGGTAATTTATCAGCCTAAATTCGACAGCCGCTCTTATTCCGGCATCAATCCTTATGCCTTGGGTTTTGCGATGATGCGCGATATCAAACGCATTTGCGAAGAGCCGACTGCGGAAGACCGTGACTGGTTCCCGGATTTTGCCGGCAATGGCGACGCCATGGGGACGCTGAAAGAAGCGTGGGCGGAGTTCCGCGACGATAGTTTTATTCTGCAGTATCTATCGCCCAAACTGATCCGCGATTTTCGTTTCTTTTATATTCACGACCGTTCAGATTCGCCGTTTGTCCAGGTTCGGGCCATTCACGACGAGGTGGGGTATCGCGAGGTGCGCCGTAAACTTTCCGAGCAATATGGAATTGGCTTCCACGACTCAGATATTCAGGTTATGTCAGCAGATCTCTCCGGCGACCGCCGCCTTGTTTTGCACCACAACGTTCACGATGGTGTTTTGCTTGACAAGCACGAATGCGATCGCACGCTTTTGCACGTCGCACATTTGTGGGGCTACCGTGTTCGCCTTCTGGAAATGGATATCGAAACCGGCGAGACTCTGCGCGAACACGAAACCCTGCCGATGCCCTGAGCTGCGGGCGCAGCAGCTGTTGCGTGAAAGCGCAGATGGTGGCGTGCGTGTGCAGAGCCGCTTCTTGTCAGCATGCCTATTCACGTGATTTGCGTTTGAAACAGGATGCAATTTCCCGCAGACCGTTCACACATCCCGTTTTGCCTGAGCTGCCTGCCGGGCGGCCACTGCATCGTGCACCTCGACATCCAGCAGGTGCGCTGTCAATGATACCATGCGCCGCTCGTCACTATCGATATGGCCGTCCGCATCCGCGATCTCCCAAAGCATCTGCACCATATGAATGCGGCCGTCCCGATCCAGGCTCTGGTGCAACACGCGGGTGAAGCGGTGCAAATCGATCGCCTCGCGTTCGCGTGCCTCTGCCGCTTCAATGACGGAATCGATTTCGTCACTGGAAAGATGATAGCGTTCCGCGAGTATAGATCTCAGATATGTTGTTTCTTGCGCACTTTGTTCGCCATCCACCTTTGCGCAGTGCACAAGCAGCGCAGCACTTGCAATCTCGATCTCATGGGCATCGAGTTTTTGATTTTCATCTTCGTTCAGGATACGATTGAAAAGCGTTTCAATCCTGTGCAGCATAAGCTTATCCAATCCGGTATGTGTTTATGTGCTGAGAGCACACTTCGTATGGATTACGAAATAAGAGCGCGGCCGATGCCCGGCAACCACCTAACGGCCACGAAGCGATGCAGGAGCGGTGTACATGAGCATTCTCAGCTAAGGTGCCTACTGCTGGTGATCGGTTTTATATTCAGTCGCTCCCGGACGTTACACCGCTGATAAAATTCTCCTGCATAAGAATGCAGCGGTCAAACTGGAGGGAACCAGCTGGTTTGATGAGACTTATCATTCGCAGAAGGCGTGCTTCGCTCTGGCGGCGGATGTTCTCTGCCTCTTCAATGTCAACGGCGCGGAATTCGATCTCATCGCCTGGCCGCAGCTGCGCAAGGCGCGGCAGATCGGCTGAAATGACGGTTGCGATCTTTGGATAACCGCCCGTTGTCTGCCGATCGGCCAGCAGGATAATCGGCAGGCCGTTGCCTGGAACCTGTATCGCACCGGTGACGACACCATCCGAAGGAATATCATGCCCTGCGGCATGCTCGATTTCTTCGCCAATTAACCGAACCCCCATTCGGCTTATCTGATCGCTTATCCGGTAGCGGTGCGATAAAAACGTAGCCAGGCCGCGCTCAGAAAAGTAGTCTGCCTGTGGGCCCAGCACAACGCGCATGGCACCTGGCAAATCCGGTTGCTTCTCAGCCACAATACTAAGTTCTGTGCCTGCAGGCGCGGACGGCAGGCAAAGCGGAATTGCATCGCCAGCCTCCAGGGCTCTGCCGTTCATGCCGCCGAACGCACCTGCGAGATAAGTGGATTGACTCCCGAGAAAACCTGGATAATCGAAGCCACCGGCAACCGAGAGATAAGCGGTTGCCGTATCGCGCAGTGTACCCACTCTGAATTGCTGATCCTTTACGAGCGTAACGCTGCAATGGGCAGCGATCGTTTTTTTCTCCTCGCCAAACAATTCAATCGTGGCTTCCGTACCTGCCAGCGCGATCCGCACAGATTCCGCCCGCACGCGAAAGCTTGGCCCGAAAAAGCGGAGCTCAAGGCAGCCAACCTGCTGAGGATTGCCAACCAATGCGTTTACAAGGCGTAGCATGTCGCAATCGAGTGCTCCGGAAACAGGTATGCCCAGGGCCTGGCCGCCAAACCGGCCGAGATCCTGCACGGTGGTCATGGCGCCAGGGGCCAGTACCTCAAGATGAGGTTTCATGCGATGGTCTCCGGCTGTGGCTGATAATTCCCGGCGCGTGCCTGCGCATCGAGATCGTCGAACTCAGGTCGCAATATGGGATTAAATATCAGACGGTCGCCGGGCGCGAGAAGCACGGGCTCAGCCGCATCACTTTGAAAAATACGCACCGGTGTGCGGCCGAGCATATACCAGCCGGTTGGATTGGCCATGGAATATATCACTGTCTTTGCCGTCGCGGTGACCACCGAGCCCGCAGGTATTTGGGGAATTGGATCGTTGCGTCTGGAAATAGAGAGTTTGTCGGGCAGATCGCCAAGATAGGGCTGGCCTGGCGCAAACCCCAGCATATAGACGATTTGCTCTGTCTCTGCGAGGATTTCGACGACGTCCGCGGTCGACAGGCCTGCTCTCGTGGCAACGAACTCCAGATCCGGCGCAAGGTCTTCGCCGTCACAGCAGATTGGCAGCCGCCAGCGGCGCGCGACATTCTGAGAGCCGGTTTGGCCGGGCGAAATCAGTGGCTCTATCGCTTTCGCCAACTCGGCCTGTGTTGTCTGGAGCGGGTCGTATTGGACAAGCAGAGAGCGATAGCTTGGAACTGCCTCAACAACGCCTGGCAGGTCGCGTTCCATGACAGCGTTGAACAGCCGGTGCACGCAGGCGTTGGTTGCGCGGTCGGCAACGTCGCTGAGCTGCACAACGAGACCAGTATCGCCGCACGGCAGATAGCGTATTTTCATCTCTGGTGCCAATTCGGAGAAATTAGTCTGTTTTGACAGCCACTCTACAATTTATCATAATGCGATATCATGCACATGAAGGGCTGATGATCTCCGCTTTCAAACATGATTTCACCAATAACGGTAACGATCTCCTGTTGCTGGTTTTTTATCGCTGCATTGATCTGATAATCTATGTGGCCAATTGCAAACTGGTTTTCGATGTGTTTCATAAATGCCCGCATGATGCGAACAGGAGTGTTTTCAAGCAGTTTCTCGTCGCCATCGAATTCATAGCGCCCTTCGCCACTGCGCTTGCCATGCATGAAAATTGCGATGTATTTGGCCATAATCGGTTGTCTCCATAACTTGAGTTTATCTTAATATACTTGTGCCAGCCACAAAGCACACAGTGCCGGCGTACGCAAACCTGCATATGCCAAGCCACAGTCCTTAGTAAGGATGTGCGCAAAATAAATGCTACGATTTCCTTTGTTGGATAGACGCGGCCGGGTGCTTACAAAGCAAAAATGCGATTCAGTTATTTCTGAGCGCGCCCTAAAGCGCTTCCGCCATAGGCTTTATTTCGATGTTCTTTTCCGTCAGCGCCTTGCGGACCTGACGTGCGATATCTACTGCGGTTGGGCCGTCCCCGTGAACACAGATCGTATCGATTTTCACAGGCAATTTTTTGCCCGAAATGCTCTCAAGCATGCCTTCTTCAACGAATTGCACGATACGACGGCCGACGATTTCAGGATCATAAAACATGGCGCCTGGAAGTTTGCGCGCAACGAGCATACCTTCATCATCGTAGGCGCGGTCTGCAAAAATTTCGCACGCCATGCGCAACCCCAACTTTTCGCCTGCCTTTTCCAATTCGCTGCCGGGCAGTACGACAAAAATCAGGCCAGGATCGATAGCCTTGACAGCCCGTGCCGCGGCGCAAGCCAGATCCGCGTCAACGCATGCCATATTTCCCAAAGCACCATGGAGCTTGTAATGCGTGACCACGGTGCCAACCGCTGCCGCCATGCCCCTAACGGCACCGACTTGGTAAATCAGCATCTTTTCGACGTCAGCCGGTGATTGTCCGTGGATCTGGCGCCGGCCAAACCCCCACAGGTCATTGAAGCCAGGATGCGCGCCGACGCCAACGCCGTTTTCTTTGGCCAGTTCAAGCGTGCGGTGCATGACGACAGGGTCGCCGCCGTGGAAACCGCACGCAACGTTGGCGGAGGAGATAATCTTCAACATCTCTTCATCGTTGCCGATTACGTAAGGACCGAAACTCTCGCCCAGATCACAGTTGAGATCGATGGTCGCCATTTCTTTACCTCCAGGTAAGGGGATGGCCTCTTGATATGCCTAAGGGTACCCACCCTGGCGACGAATACCTCCGCAGATCACGCCCAAGGCTATATGGTTACAGGAAACCCTTAGTAAATTTCCAAGTATATTCCTGCGGCTTTTAGGCCGTGTCGGCAGTTACCACGCGAAGCCGGCGGCAGATTGGTTGGTATCGCTTAAAATATCGCATTAGAATACGTATCATAGTCTGTAAGGGCTTCAGCCGGACTTAAGGATACCCCCGCATCGCCGGGCGATAGCGATAACAAAGAAAGTCCGCAGCCGGATTGGCCATATCCATCACGCTGAGGTTGTTTGGGAGCAATGAATATCTTACCGGTCATCCGGCGAAGCGAATGAAATACAATTTACCTTTTTTGATCAAAGCGAAAATGCAAAATCAGTTTACGTTATGCTCGATCGTTTCGATGTTGAAATAGGCATCGAATGCCGCCCAGAAGCGCGTGCGGATATCATTGTTCTCCTGTAGAATTTCATGCTTAGCCTCTGACAGAAGGATACAGGTTGCCGATTTCAGGCGCGCGGCATAATCTTCGACAGCCTGGCTTGGCACGATAAAATCTCGCCCGGCAGCAAAAGTTAAGGTTGGAACCTGAACTTTTGCGAAATAGTCGCGATGGTTAATCATTGCGATGGACTTTAAGGCTGCGTGCAGCCAGCCGATCGTTGGCGAGCCTACTGAAAATTGCGGGGCAGCCTGTTCCAGCATGTAATTGCGCTGTTGGCGCTCACGATCCGAGGTCACGACATTTTCTTCAAATTCACTCAGCGATCCGGAATCCGGAGCCCCACCATAGACGTAGCTTTCCTTCATGCCAAGGGCCACGCCAATTGTGCTGTAGGCACGTACGAACATTGGAGAAAACCCCAGTACTGACCGGTGCAGTTCGACCATCGGTGCGGTCAACACCACACGTTCAAACCAGCTGCCCGGCCTGGCGATACTGCGCAACATGATGTGTCCGCCCATTGAATGGGCAAGTGCATTATATGGCGGCGGGCAGTCGGGCAGGACGATTTCACGCATATAATGTGCAATGTCTTGTTCATATTCGGCGAAATCTGCAATATGGCCTTTGCGAGGGTCGTTTATGGGACGGTATGAACCGCCCTGGCCACGCCAGTCCATGATCGCGACGGCAAATCCCCTGCGCCGCAAATCTGATATTGTTTCAAAGTATTTCTCTATGTACTCAGCCCGGCCCGTGAAAACGCAGAAGGTCCCACGTCGCGGACCAACGGTTGCATCCCAGCGCGCATAACGCAGAAGCTCACCGTCATACCCCTTAAACATGCCAACCGTGGCGCCGCTTGGCGTTGGATTGCGTACAATCGAAACAAGATGCATGAACTTGGCCGTAAGAATTCATAAATTGCTGTGCGATAAGTCGAGACTTAGCTCTATTACAACGCTGATCCGGTATGCGAAAGACATGATTTTTGATGCGGACACATCGCAAGCCAGATGGCGCAATAGGGCAACTCTCCGCAGAAGGATCGCCACAGCCATTTCGGTTGGCATCGAGAACCAACAAAGCTGACCCTGGCATATCCCATTAAAAACCATTGACACCCATATAAAACCATGACATCCCATAAGCGTCCGATCGATTGGAGAATAAGGGCCGTGGTTTTTGGCGCAGTTATGGATAAGAGGGACCATACTTGCGACTGCCACGGCCCTGTTGGCCGCTGGTTCTTAATTCTTAATTTTAATCAAACACTTATGGGTTATCTTAAAGCCCTCGAGGCAGACTTCACGACGCACATACAGAGCCAGCTTACTCTGCTTCTTGAGGCAATGCTGGACATTAAAATTACAGCGCTGGGCCTGACATGGAATAAAGCGGCGGATTGACTGGAAATCCATGGGCTTCCATGGAGGCTGCTCAACGGGATGGCCGTCATGCTGCAACTAAAGTGTCAATGGGACGTATTTTTGCATTGTCAGGCGTTGAATACATTTGTCTTCGCCAGCCTCGTGCGGTGAACATCAACAGGCCCTAAGGAGATGGACCGCTTTGTCTCGACATTCCAAAATAAACTCGACGCCAAAGGTCGCGTCTCCGTTCCGGCGCCTTTCCGCGCTATCCTTGAACGCGACAGTTACCGAGCAGATGGAGTTAGCGGCGTCTACTGCTACCCCTCGCTCGATGCTCCGGCGCTCGATGCAGGAGGCGAGCGCCTTGCGCAGAAGATCGATGGGTTGCTCGGCAGTCTGCCTGATTATTCGGACGAGCGCGACGAACTCTCTCTCGCGCTCTATGGCGACGTGCAGGTCCTCACAATCGATGGCGACGGACGCATCATCATTCCTGGCGGGCTCCGCGCCCACGCCGGCCTTGACGCCAAGGTCACATTTGTCGGCCTGGGCGACAAGTTTCAGATATGGGCCCCGGAGCGGTTCGAAGAGCGCCGCACCCGGGCACGGGCCAAAGTGCACGAACACCGCAGGATCTTTGCGCAACGGGCCGGCACGTCAAACACCGGAATTGGGCGCCAGGCCGAAGATGGTGGAGAAAGTACCGGGCAATGATGACGCAGAGCGGCAAAGCAAAGGAAATGAGCTCCAATTACAAGCCGCAACGCCATATTCCGGTTTTACTCGCCGAGGTTCTCGAAAATTTGACGCCTGAAGCGGGCGGCATATTCGTTGACGGCACCTTTGGTGCTGGCGGATATACGCGCGCAATTCTACAGGCGGCCGACTGCAAGGTCATCGCCCTGGATCGCGATCCAACCGCAATTGAGGAGGGGGCGGGCCTTGCAGATCAGTTTGCCGTACGCCTCAGGCTTATTCAGGCACGTTTCGGCGATCTTGGCAGGCTTGGTCTTGACAGGTTCGATCCTGAGGCCGATAGCGCGGGCGTTGACGGCGTTGTCCTCGATATCGGCGTCTCATCGATGCAACTCGACAGTCCTGAGCGTGGCTTTTCCTTCCAGGCCGATGGACCGCTTGATATGCGGATGTCTGCCAATGCCGATGCACGGCCTTCGGCAGCCGATCTCCTGCGCGATCTGTCGGAGGCAAGGCTTGCTGATGTGATATATCGCTATGGTGAAGAACGCCGTTCACGCGCCATTGCTTCTGCGATTGTGCGCGCCCGCGCAAACAGGCCGTTAACCCGGACGTTGCAACTTGCCGAACTTTGTGTACGCGTTTATGGCCGCCGCCCAAAGGACGGGCTGCATCCGGCCACCCGCACCTTCCAGGCGCTGCGCATCGCGGTGAATGACGAACTCGGAGAACTGGCGCGCGGCCTTTCAGCCGCCGAACACATCCTGAAGCCTGGCGGCCGGCTCGTTGTGGTGACCTTTCATTCTCTTGAAGATCGTATTGTGAAGCGTTTTTTCAGTGCCCGCTCCGGCCGCAACCGGGGAGGATCACGACATTTACCGGAATTAATGAAATTTGAACCTCCAAGTTTCCGAAACGTTAACCACCGTCCTTTAACTCCTGGTAACCAAGAGATTGCAGCCAACCCGCGCGCCAGATCCGCCAAGCTGCGTGCCGGTATCCGCACCGAGGCACAGGCCTGGCAACAGGATGACAGCGCAGCGTTAGGGCTTGTCGATCTCGATCCCGGCTGATGTGCGATGTCAGCCGTTCAGGCCGATGACCATGAAAGGAACAGGAGGTCCTATGCTGCGTTTTTTCACCTTCGGAACGGTTGCGATCGCGCTGGCCAGCGCCTTTGCGCTTTACGCGATAAACACTCAGACCCGCCGCATCGCGCTCGAAGTGGCGGACCAAAAAAAGCTTAAGGCCAGGATCGCCAACCGCATTGCCACACTGAAGGCAGAGCGCGCCTTTCTGGCCCGGGCTGATCGCATCGGCCCGGCTGCCGAAGCGTTGGGTATGCGGCCAGCCCGCGGCGATCAGTTCATCTCCGGCTCAGCACCGGAAACCGGCGGGTCTGGGCAGCCCTTCGTTCAAAAGCACAAAGTTCAATAGCGTCACACAGCAGGAGATGTGCCATGGACAAGCCAGGGGTAGAAAGCGGCAACGCATGCCCGACCGGGCAGGGGGAAGCGCTGGCAAGCTCCAGCCTGAAGTCGACTGCGCTGCGGATGCTGATCGTCGGCTTCGGCGTAACCTTTTTGTTTGCCGCCGTGGCGGCGCAATTGATCCGCTTAGGGATAGTTGGGCAAAACCAACAAAGTGCCAAGCCCGCCCGGATCATCGGCGCGTTCTATTCGCGGCCGGATATTGCCGACCGTGAAGGCCGGCTGCTGGCCACCGACGTTGGCCTGCCAACACTTTATGCCGACCCGTTCCTTATCGCCAGCGTCGATGAGACGGTGGAAGGCCTGGCAGAAATCTTCCCGGAACTTGATACCCCCAAGGTCCGCCGCGCCCTGGCGGATAAGAGCAGGCGGTATTATCCGCTCAAGCGCGCCGTCACGCCCGGCGTTGCCCAGAAAATCCACGACATGGGACTGCCGGGGCTTGCCTTTCGCGATGAGCCAAAGCGCAGTTATCCGAATGCGCGTCTTGCCGGTCATCTACTCGGTCACGTCGATGGCTTCAACCATGGCGTCGCCGGCATCGAGCGTCTGCTCAACGACGATCCAGGCGTGCGCCGTGTGCATCGTGCCAGCGTCAACACCGCGCCAGCCCTGCGTCTGACGATCGATATGCGCGCGCAGTACGCTCTGGAAAACGAGCTTGACCGCGGCATCGCGAAATTCCGCGCTCAAGCCGCTGCCGGCGTTCTCCTTGATATTCATACCGGCGAAATCTGGGCGGCCGCCTCGCTGCCGGGCGTAGAGCCGTCCGAGATTTCCGAGGTCATGGACAGAAAGCGGCGTAACCGCCTGGCCGACGATGCCTTTGAGCTGGGCTCAGTCTTCAAGGTTTTCACGCTGGCGATGGCGATGGATTTGGATGTCGTCGGCCCGCACGCCCTGATCGACGTTGCGAGCCCGCTCAAGGTGGGTGGTTTCGAAATTACCGACACGCCAGCCTACAACGGCCGCCTGACGCTGGAGCAGGTGCTGGTCCGCTCGTCAAATATTGGTGCAGCTGTTCTGGCCGAGGCAACGGGGGCCGCGGGCCAACGCGAATTCCTCAAGCACATCGGCCTGACGACAGCTATCGATACGCCGGACGTCAAGACGGTGACGCCCAAGCTGCCGCGCCGCTGGGGAGAGGCGGAGACGGCAACCATCGGTTACGGCCATGGCATTGCCGTCTCGCCGTTGCAGTTTGCCGTTGCTTTTGCCGGGATGGTCAACGGCGGCTATGCGCTGCGACCACGGCTGGTGCGCACGGCAGAAAGAGAGTTCCCGGCGCCCCGCCGGCGCATTCTGCGCCACGAGACAAGCGAACTTTTACAAAAGATGCTGCGCAAGAACGTGCTGGCCGGCACCGGTCGGCGGGTGCGCGCGGCCGGCTACCGTGTCGGCGGCAAGACGGGCACGGCCGATCTCGCCCGTAACGGCAAATACGACGGTAAATCGGTGATTGCCTCATTCGCCGCCGCCTTCCCGATGGATCGGCCGCAGTTTGCCCTGCTTGTCACGCTGTTCGAGCCGCAGCCCGAAGGCGGTAAACCGGCACGCTCTGCATCGCGCACAGCAGCCCCTCTCGCCGGCGACATTATCCGCCGCGTCGCCCCAATCCTCGCCGTCAAGAAACGCATACCAGAGCGGGGATGACGCTCTAAACAGGCCTCATCCGCTTGAATAACGAATCGTATTGACCTGTTTCCTGATAGATCGGTTGATCGGACAAATTTGAATCGCTGGTTTGTTGGTCGATAAGAAAATTTTTGTTTAGTTCAGCTTTAATGTAAAAATAAATGGTCTTGCAATCAGACCATTAAAGTCATCTGATACAATATATACTCCGTAAAAACCTACGACATATTCAGGCAAGCAATAGAGTAAACCAATGTTGAATGATAAGATGATAGGAATGTTGACGGCCTTGACTTTGATGAGCGGCCTTGCAGCGCCAGCCGAAGCGCAGCCTCTCTCACGTTATAGCTGGAAAAACCGGCCGTTAGTTATTTTTGCGCCAAGCCAAGCCTCACCCGCCCTTGCCCGCCAGCGTCGTATTGTTAGTGCCAACGTTGCCGGTTTCCGCGAACGCGACATGGTTATTATTGAGGTGGTTGGCAATACCGTGAACAGCCGCCTTGGCCAGGCGCCTGGCGCATCAGCCGCTTCTTTCCGCCAGTATTACGGCGTTGGCCGGGAGACGTTCCGCGCGATCCTTGTCGGCAAGGACGGTGGAAGCAAGCTGCAACGCTCCTCTCCCGTCAGCGCGAGCCGCCTGTTCGCTCTGATCGATACCATGCCCATGCGACGCCAGGAAATGCGTAGTCGGTCGTGATTAAGGCAAAGAACCAGCCAATCTCAGAACTGAATTGAACCGCTCCTGTTCTCAGGATAGATCGATTACAGTAAGAATTCATTCTTTATATGCTCTCATTCATGCGCAATCAGACGGGCAAGGGCGTGCCATACATGCTGGTGGACGTGAAGTTAACGAGCACGCTTTGCGGAAACGGGCGTTGAAGCTTTCAATGCAGTCGCCCCTCATTGGCTTCCGGGATCAATGAAGTAAAACCGTGTTCCCCGACCATTCCGAGAGCAGAGCTACGTTTGAATCTTGGCCGTATCGTCAATTAACGCGCGAAGCCGGCGGTTGCGATATCAAAATAAGGACGGCAGGAAGGCGTACCGCTGAGCGATAGCAAATCTTCTTTCTTGTCCCTGAGTACTTTTTCAGGCATGATCAATACATCCGAGGGGTGCCGGGGCACCGGCTGAGATTGTGTTGATGCTCGCTGTAGTGCACGGCTTGTCCAGACATTACAGAGCAACCGCCACACGAGAACCCTTTGAACCTGATCCGGGTCATGCCGGCGAAGGGACGGACATCCATGTGCTCCATCCCGACGTATTTGTGTGATGCCGGATAATGTCGCAACCGGCCGGTTGCGTTCGGTAGAGTGGAGGTCGAAATGAACAAAATCACCCGTCCGGAAGAAATGCAGGCACCGCAGGTTACGACCGGGCCAATCATTGGCAGTCGCAAGATCTATTCATCGCCGGAAGGATATCCGGATATCCGCGTACCATTTCGCGAAATCCCGTTGCACGAATCATCAGGCGAACCGCCGTTTCGCGTTTACGATACATCGGGGCCATACACGGAAACCGATGCATCGATTGACGTCGAGCAGGGGCTGCCCCGCATTCGTGCGCCTTGGACTCAGGAGCGCGGCAACGTTGAGGCCTATGAAGGTCGCACACTAAAGCCTGAAGATAACGGCAACGTCACCGGCAAGCACTTGGCCCAGGACTTTCCTAATAAGCCGCAACCGCTGCGTGCAGTCGCACGCGATAAACCGATCACGCAACTGGAATACGCCCGCGCTGGCATCGTCACGAAGGAGATGGTGTTTATCGCACATCGCGAAAACATCGGCCGCGCTGAGGCATTGAACCGCGCAAAAGCCGCGCTTGACGATGGAGAAAGCTTTGGCGCTGCAATTCCTGAATTCATTACACCGGAATTTGTACGCGATGAGGTGGCCCTTGGCCGTGCTGTCATCCCAGCGAACATTAACCATACCGAGCTTGAGCCGCAGATCATAGGCCGCAATTTCCTGGTCAAGATCAACGCCAACATCGGCAACTCGGCTGTCACATCCTCGGTGGAGGAAGAAGTGGACAAGATGGTGTGGGCGATCCGCTGGGGGGCCGATACCGTGATGGACCTGTCAACCGGCCGCAATATTCATAACACACGCGAGTGGATCCTGCGTAATTCGCCGGTACCAATTGGCACCGTGCCAATTTACCAGGCGCTGGAAAAAGTCGATGGCGATCCCGATAAGCTCGACTGGGAGGTCTACAAAGACACGTTGATTGAGCAATGCGAACAGGGCGTCGACTACTTTACCATCCACGCCGGCGTACGCCTGGCCTACGTTCCGCTCACAGCCCATCGCGTAACCGGAATCGTTTCCCGTGGCGGTTCTATCATGGCCAAGTGGTGTCTCAGCCGACACAAGGAAAGCTTCCTCTATGAGCGTTTCGATGAAATCTGCGATATCATGCGCCAGTATGACGTGACATTCTCACTGGGTGACGGCTTGCGCCCCGGCTCCATTGCCGACGCCAACGACCGCGCCCAGTTTGCAGAATTGGAGACGTTGGGCGAGTTGACCAGAATCGCCTGGGACAAGGGCTGTCAGGTAATGATCGAAGGCCCAGGTCACGTGCCGATGCACAAGATCAAGATCAACATGGACAAGCAGCTCAAGGAATGTGGCGAGGCACCGTTTTACACGCTTGGCCCTTTGACTACGGACATTGCACCGGGCTACGATCACATCACGTCCGGTATCGGGGCGGCTATGATTGGCTGGTTCGGCACCGCCATGCTCTGCTACGTAACACCGAAGGAACATCTTGGCCTGCCCAACCGTGACGATGTCAAGCACGGTGTGGTTACCTACAAGATCGCAGCCCATGCCGCTGACCTCGCCAAAGGGCATCCGGCAGCGCAGCTCAGAGACGATGCGCTGTCGCGCGCGCGTTTTGAATTTCGTTGGGAAGATCAGTTCAACCTTGGCCTTGATCCGGATACCGCGCGCTCCATGCACGACGAGACCCTGCCGAAGGAGGCCCATAAGGTCGCCCACTTCTGCTCGATGTGCGGGCCGAAATTCTGCTCCATGAAGATCACGCAGGATGTGCGCGATTACGCCGCTACGCTGAACGATCCGGAATATAAGGCCGCAGCGGAAGGCATGGAGGAAATGAGCCGCAAGTTCAATGCAATGGGCGGCAGGGTTTATGTAGAAGCTGACAAAGCCAAGATAACCAACGACGAACAGCGATAGTGGCCTTCAAGCTGTCGTTTCAGGCGCATGCCGGGGGAAGAGTGAAGCCTCCGGCATATTCGCATGCATTGGCAAGATCGAGCCGATGTTTCATGCAATCAACGCGATCACTTATTTCAACACCCTCATGCATCGCATGACAGGTACCGCGTTTGCAGGCTTTAATATTTAATCATGTTAGCGTGATCGTTTGCGTCTTTTAAGGTGCCCTGAAATCCGACTTTATTCCATCATGGCCCGCGTGCAGCACCTTCTGGCGTTCAAGAATAAGATCTTTTTGATTGGCAGATATCACAACACGATTTGCGATTGATCCGCAATGAGAGCCAACCGCCATTACAGATATGCAGGTTTAAATACCTGCACGTCGCGCCGTTTCAATAGCAATCGCACAGTCATGATGAACCTATAAACCATGCATGCAACCTGCAAATCAAAGAGCACATATGCCATACAATCTCATTGAAGTAAAATAACTTTCGGCTTTTCTCATCCTGTTCTTCGAAATCTCCAAATGAAGAATAAAAAATGTATTTCCATATTGACACATTGACTGCAAATGTTTGAAGCTTCCGCAGCCTCGGGCGGTTAAGGCCGATGGTTTCGAGAAATCATGTGATGGGAGAGAAACCTCATGAGATACGGCATTTTTGCGGCAATGATTGCGGCTACTATCACGGCGACGCCGGCAACGGCGCAACAGAAGTTTATTTCTATCGGCACCGGCGGCGTTACCGGCGTCTACTATCCAACCGGCGGTGCGATTTGCCGGCTTGTTAATCGTGGTCGCAAGGAGCATAAAATTCGCTGCGCCGTCGAATCTACCGGTGGCTCGATATATAACATCAATACCATAAAAGCTGGCGAACTGGAATTCGGGGTCGCCCAATCCGATTGGCAGTACCACGCTTATAAAGGCACCTCGAAATTCAAAGATAATCCCTTCCCTGATATCCGCGCCGTCTTTTCCGTGCATCCGGAGCCGTTTACACTCGTCGTACGCGGCGATAGCGGCATTACAAAATTCGAAGACCTTAAAGGTAAACGTGTTAACGTTGGCAACCCGGGCTCAGGCCAGCGGGCGACCATGGAAGTCGTCATGAATGCCTTCGGGATTAAGATGGACGACTTTGCTCTGGCGACCGAATTTAAAGGCTCTGAAATGGCCAAGCAACTTTGCGACGGCTCCATCGATGCGATGATCTACACTGTCGGCCACCCGGCTGCGGCAATCAAGGAAGCCACCACAACCTGCGACGCCAACCTGGTCTCCGTTACTGGCGCGCCGATTGAAAAGCTGGTAGCGGATAACCCGTTTTATCGCATCGCAACCATCCCAGGCGGCATGTATCGTGGCACTGATACGGACACAACAACCTTCGGTGTTAGTGCAACATT
Organism: uncultured Hyphomicrobiaceae bacterium; assembly: GCA_963922535.1. Classification (GTDB taxonomy): domain Bacteria; phylum Pseudomonadota; class Alphaproteobacteria; order Rhizobiales; family Hyphomicrobiaceae; genus Tectiglobus. The sequence continues at coordinate 26,641 of CAWUIN010000030.1, forward strand.
TGTAACTTCTGCGAAAGTCCCTGAAGATGTCGTCTATGTCGTCGCCAAATCGGTGATGGAGAATATTGACGATTTCCGTGGTCTGCATCCGGCTTTTAAAAATCTCAATGCCAAAAAAATGGTTAAAGAAAGCCTGTCCGCGCCACTGCATCCGGGTGCGCAGAAAGCTTATAAAGAGCTTGGCCTGATCGAGTAAAACGATTGTTAGAGTGGGCCGCAACTGTTGTCCGGCCCGCTGTTTTTCTTTTCACCGATATTGGTCAAAGGAACAAAACGCGGTGACGGCGATGGACGCACAACGAGGCCAGAGCACCCAATCGGCGGAGGACTTCGTCGCCCAGGCAGATACCGGCGCGCGTAATCCTGCCGGTTGGGAGGGCAGGGTAATTTTTGCTCTGTGTTTGGCCTGGGCGTTGTTTCAGCTTTATATTGCGTCTTCGTTGCCCGTTCAGCTTGCCCTGTTGACCGGGATCAGTGACTTCGCCAACATTGTCGCTCAAGCGCGCTACGTGCACCTGGCTTTCGGGATATGTCTTGCGACGTTTGCTTTTCCACTAACGGCGCGGTCCCCACGGCGATACATCCCGTTTTATGATTGGGTGCTGGCGGCACTTGGAATTGCAGCGTGCCTCTATCTGATCGTATTACGCTTTGAGATCGCCGACCGGCCCGGCCTTTGGACGGATACCGATGTGGTCGTGTCCAGCATCGGTATTATCGTGCTGCTGATCTCGGTCTATCGCGCGCTTGGTCTACCACTGATGATCATCGCGCTTCTGTTTCTCGCGCTGGCGTTGTTCGGCGGGCGCAGCGAGTGGATTCGCGAGATCACAAATTATGGCGGCTCCTCTTTTACCAAGGCGATGGGCCATTACTGGATGCAGACGGAGGGTGTCTTCGGCGTCGCGCTTGGCGTCTCGACGACGATGATCTTCCTGTTTGTGCTGTTTGGCGCGCTTTTGGAAAAGGCCGGCGGCGGCAACTGGTTTATTAAGGTTGCGATTGCGCTGCTGGGTGCGCTTCGTGGTGGGCCCGCGAAAGCCTCGGTGCTCTCCTCGGCGATGACCGGCATGATCTCCGGCTCCTCGATCGCCAATACCGTGACGACCGGCACCTTCACCATTCCCCTCATGAAGCGCATTGGCTTTCCAGGCGAGAAAGCAGGCGCCGTTGAGGTTGCCTCTTCCACGAACGGCCAGTTGACGCCGCCGGTGATGGGCGCGGCCGCGTTCCTGATGGTCGAATACGTCAATATTCCCTATATCGAAGTGGTCAAGCACGCCTTCCTGCCGGCGGCCATCTCCTATATCGCATTACTCTACATCGTCCATCTCGAGGCATTGAAGATGGGCTTGACAGGCCTTCCAAAAGCAGGCCGCACGATCACCGTTTCCATTATATTACTATTGTTCCTGACCGGCTTCATCGCCATGGCGGCAATCACGGGGATGGCGGTAGGACTCCGGCTGCTGCTGGAACCTGTGATGCCGGGCGGATCGATCTATCCGGCGCTTGGCTTGCTGATCGCTGCCTATGTCGGCCTCGTTTGGGTGGCCGCGCGCTTTCCAGATCTCGAGATTGACGATCCGAACGCGCCAGTGGTGGAGGCGCCACGGCTGACGCCGACACTGTTCGGCGGGTTATATTTCGCGCTGCCTATCTTCGTGCTGGTCTGGAACCTGATGATCAGCACCGGCCCACTCGAACGTCTATCACCTGCAATGTCGGCATTCTGGGCGACGATGGCGATGATCGTCGTCACGCTGACGCACACCCCTCTCAAACGCTTTTTCCGCAATGAGGGCGGAGCTGAAGGCATGCTCAGATGGGACCTCCAGGCCTTGCGTTCGGGGTGGGACGATTTCATCGACGGTCTTGTGTCGGGCGCGCGGAACATGATCAGTATTGCCGTCGCGACCGGCGCTGCCGGGATCATCGTCGGCACGATTTCTCTCACGGGCGCGCACCAGATTATTGGCGAGGTCATCGAAACCATCTCTGGTGGCAATCTGATTGTGTTGCTTATCCTGGTTGCCGTCCTCAGCCTGGTTCTGGGCATGGGGCTGCCGACAACCGCCAACTATATCGTGGTCTCCTCCCTGATGGCCCCGGTGATCATCACCGTCGGTGCAAAAAGCGGTCTCGTCGTGCCGCTAATTGCAGTGCATATGTTTGTCTTTTATTTTGGCATTCTTGCCGATGACACACCGCCGGTGGGGCTTGCCGCCTATGCGGCGGCGGCAATCTCGCGCACCGATCCGATTAAAACCGGTATTCAGGGCTTTATGTATGACATCCGTACGGCCCTGCTGCCTTTTCTCTTTATCTTCAACACCGATCTCCTACTGATCGATGTGACTTTCATTCAGGCGATCTATACCTTTTTCACCGCCCTGCTCGCTATGATCTGTTTCGCGGCAGCGACACAGGGCTATTTTGTCGCGCGCAGTCGCTGGTATGAAACCGCCGCCTTACTATTAATCGCCTTTACCCTTTTCCGTCCAGATTACTGGCTCAATCAATTTCAAGAACCCTATCGAAGCTTTAACGGACCGGCGGCGCTGACGGCAATCGCCGATGCAGCACCGGATGCAAATGTGCGTTTAATTGTCAGGGGGCCGGATTTCGATACCGGTAAGCCCAGCCAAACGACGCTGCTGCTGCCCCTGAAGGCCGGTGCAGACGCCGCGACACGATTACAGGAACGCGGCCTAAGCGTGCAGCAGGATGGCGAAATCCTTACCCTGGAGGAGCCGCTTGCAGGCACTCCCTATTTCGAGGTACTGGCCAATGAATATGATTTTTACGGCGATCAACCGGTGCAGCTGAGCCAGGTGGAGATCGAAGCAGACCGCATGGCGAAAGAGATTTTCTTCTTGCCAGCGCTGCTGCTGCTTGTTCTCATCGTACTTCTTCAGCGCCGCCGGGCAACGCAACCTGCTTTTTGAGAAAAGCCCGGGCCTTCTATTCCATTCTTATAACGTCTGCGTTTTTGCTATTTGATGTGTGTGAGATATACTACTTAATGCGACAAGCTGCGACAACACAGAAATCAAAACTACAGATCAAGTAGGGAAATTCCAGTCTTAGGGCATCCAGCAAAATAAACGCTTCAATTTTCCGAGCCAAAGCCTCATATCGCGGGCTATTTCTAACTAAAATTGAAGCGTTTATTTTGCCGGGTGCCCTTAAGGACGTCCGGACTGAGATTTGGGATACATTCGATTATACAATGAATTGTGATTGTTAGTGCCAATAGTTCTCGCGAGTTCCTGCAAGTTACTAATTATTACGGCTTTGACCGTAATTTTGCAGCGCCGCCAGAGCAAGGCCGTGCAGAATGCGGGCGTTTGCAAATACTGCGCGCGCGACAATGCCGTTCACAATGAATATGATTCCTAAAGCAAGTACGATGAGCGCTATGATGCCAACCAATACTGGCGATCTGCCGCCAGCAATGGAGCCGGCCAGATTTGGTTCAATAAGCACCAACGTCATTAATCCCATGCCAACTCCCAGAATACAAACGCCAAACACAACCATTAAGCTGGCAAAAACATTACCTAGCGGATAGCGACGTAACTTTGGCTCTTTAAAAGGCGGTATTCGCTTGCCAGGTTGTTCGCTTGCAACCGGTTCCAGGTTGAGCTTGCTTCTAGTTGTATTCCCCCCCTGGCTTGGCTGGTTATTCATCTCGCCTGCGAAGGATGTCTGCTGGGCTTTAGGTTTTGGAGAACCGCCAATCTTCAGGTCCGGCTGGCCTGGACCGGGAGGTTGCTGAAGTTGAGACGTCTTGTATACGGGTGGCGCAGCGCTCTCCTGCTGTATCAGACCTGGAAGATTCGTATTTTGTGTGCGCATTGCTGGAGGTGTGGGATTGTGGCCTTGTATCGGTGGGTGACGGGAGGGTAGATTACCATGCTGGATTGGAGAACTCGCGGATACAGGCGGTTGCACACCTGGCGGAGGAGGCTGAGCACTCATGCCATGGGCATGTGTATTCATCAGTCTCTTAAGGCCTTCCTGGGCTGCCGTGGCCTCCGGTGCTCCAGGATATTGCTCGATAATTTGCCGATAAAACTGCAATGCAAATTTTGTAAGCCCTCCGCTTTCAGCACGTTGGGCGTTGTTTAAAATTTGCGCAGGTGAGTTCTGGGGATGTGAGTTTTGAAAGGGGGGAGTTCCCATCACCGCGCTATCCTTTGAAGCTCGAGT
>CAWUIN010000031.1:0-29286 GCA_963922535.1 uncultured Hyphomicrobiaceae bacterium
CAAGATTATATCTCATTGGCTGAGACGATTGGAGCTGATCAAGTTGGTATATTGCGGCTTTATCCGCTTGGTCGTGCGAAAAAGAACTGGGCTGAGCTGTCGCTAACACTTGAAGAGATGATGGAGGCGCTCAATGCTCTGCGTGTTTCTGACAGTGTGCAGCTCATGCAGTCCTGGCATCCACGCGACGGCAATTGTTGTTGGCAAACGGCGGCAGTAAGTCCGACGGGTGAGTCCATTGGATGTCCATACATGCGCGAGTATGTCGACTACGGAAATATTACGGAAGTTCCGTTTCTGAAAACCTGGGATCATCCGACGTACCGGTTGGTTCGCAGTTCAGAGGTGGATGAAGCGTGTCCTGAATGTTCTGCAACACAGGGTTCCCATGGAGGGTGCAGGGCAACTGCTTTTGCTTTTCGCGGCCGGCTTACTGCAAGTGATCCTTATTGCGTCAATACTAACAGAGGAGTGGATCTTCGTGATCTCCCGGAACGGCTCATACATAAAGACGCCTGAGGTTGTGATCAGGTCGTTCGAGGAGTGGGAACGCGCTTATGCATATACGCCCGACGATCCCGAGATTTATGATCTTAATGCCACGGCATGGTTTATCGTCGAGCTTTGCGATGGGCGACCATTCACGCAGATCGAGGCGGATTTCATACGAGAGGTTGGTCCGCGCGTAGGCAACGATTTGGCAAAGCAGCAATTTCACAACGGCTTCGATCGGTTGCTTGAAAAAAATATCATTTCCGCCAGCGATACTTAGGAAAAACGCCCCGCTGATGCTGGCACAGCCTGGGCATAACAAGGAGGAGGGTCAAATGCTAAGCAGATCCTTAATTGCACGTGCCGATACTGTTGAGGCTCCAACTGTTGAGGCAGTAAATCTGCAGGTACGCACAGCTATGAGTGTACCTTTTGCGACGCATATGCTGGACAAGAAAGAAGCTCCAACCGTTGAAGCGGTGAATTTGCAGGTGCGCACTGCGATGAGCGTACCATTTGCAAGCTATATGAACGGCGAAAAAGCAAAATCCTAGGTTTGCGTTGTGCGATCGGTGGAATAACATCCACCGATCGTAAATTATCTGATGTCCATCCAGAAAGTCAGGGTCGACAATGCTGCTGGCCTCAGGGGCTCAAGCCACACGTCAGGATCATTCGTCATTCCAGGAAGCAGAGCAAGCATCGTGTAACGCCTCAGCTGATTACTGCGGTGTTTCCTCTGAAAGCAGCTAAGGGCACCCAGCAGAATAAATTCTTCAATTTTAGTTAGAAATAGCCCGCGATATGAGGCTTTGGCTCGGAAAATTGAAGCGTTTATTCTGCTGGGTGCCCTTAGCACACATCATCCGACTGATCTTGAAATGGATGATGGCGTGCATCTTCGAAGAGGGGATCGTCACGGTTAGCGACAGATGGGCAGTCCAGGGCTCGGTAATATCATTGCTGTTTGCTAACATCTATCTGCGCTGTCTGTGCTACGTACTCGTTCCGCGGGCACAGCGTTGGCGATAGCGTAAAGCTCCGATACCACAATGGGGAGCGATATGATCATTAGGCGTCATGCCAATGGTGTCGTTGGCTTACAGTACGAGGCAGACCCCGCCCCTTCCTCAACGCTATGCGGGAGAGTTTGAAGGAGTTTGAAATGTTGTTTCGCCCGGACAAAATGCGTCTGGTTGCGTTCAGCCGCTATGCGCCGGCCAACCGTGTTCGCAAAGGACGCGGTAAACCGGAAACCTTTAATTTTCTGGTTTCACGTTTATCGGCAGCCGGTCCTGCAAAGGGAAATTCTAAATCAAAAGAAGGTCCCGGCGGGATCGTATGCGGGCGAAGCTCGAGGAAATCAATGGAGATCGGCGTCGGCGCATGCAGCGTTACCTTTCCGGGCAGAATGCCCAAGTCGTCAGGAGTTGCCCCGCTTGCCTTGCTGCCCTGCCTGCGTTGCTGTTCCGTCTACCTCGCTGTGCTGTCATGGCGTGTTGGACAATATCATGTCACTCGGCGCATTTCGTCAACACGTCATGTGATGTGCCAGTGGTTGTGTGCACTCCGGTGGCGCAGTCAGAAGGATGCATTTTCATGGATACGGATGGCACTGCGCGCCGACGAATGGGCTCCCCGGGCCGAAAGCCTGATCCCTTGGCCAGATGCACGTTTTGCCGTCAAGTCCCTTGAGATGGGAGCCGTATGCATGAATTTAATTTGTACAGATCTTTTACGGGGAAAATTAGCATCAATTGTCCTCAGCGTGAAAATCAGGAGCCATTAAGTCTTTGTCCTAGAAAGAAAATGAGGAAAAACGGTGCTATATCACATCAAATCTCTCTTCAGTTTCATTCATACGGTGTTGGCTGCCAAGCCGGTGGAGAACTAGAAAGAAACTGGCGAAAGAACGGTATTATGACACTGTGAAATATCTCCAGTTTCATTCATACGGGGGCGGCTGCCAGGGCCGGTGGAGAACTAAACAATCGGTTCTTGGTGGATATGCCATTTATAGGAATTTGAGGTCATGCATTCAAAAAGAATGGAAGCAGGGGCACGAAAGAGTGTCCAATCGAAAATCTCCGATAATCAGCTCGTCAGCCATCAGAAAGCTTCAGCAGAACCTATTTTAAAACACGAGGATATAAATAATCCGTTCTGCTCCACACCTCACATTGATGCGATGATGCATCGTGGCATCGTACTTGCGCCACTTCTGCTACATTGGAATTATTATGTATCAGACGTCGAACGCTTCTGCAATTGGCTGGGAACACGCGATATCATCTTCAACCGATTTCGATTTAAGGCGGATAAGGATTTGGCCGATGTGCACTATAATGGTACTTATATAATCTCATCGAAAGTTGCAGCAAGCTACAGCGAAACACAGCTTGATCGTCATGGAGCATCGCACACATGCACACACTGCCTAACGGTGTGGGGCATTCACTCTGAAGCCGGATTGCTGTTTTTGAATTCACTTTTCAGCGGTAATGTTGCGCGCCGTTCTCTTTTGCAGAACGATTTGCTGCAATTTATCAAAGAGTTGAAGACGTTTGTCGAAACTTCTCAATGCCTGCATTTCTCGGAGGATGTATTTGTATCAGCCGCAGTTCCGTACGCTGCGGCCATAGACAATACATGAACAATCGTTCGCACATATCTCGAAGGTAACATCTGGATATGCGTGCTTAAGGCGCCCACCAAAATAAATACTTCAATTTTAGTTATCCATCGGCCTTGGCGGCCGACACCGTATGAATGAAACTGGAGAGATTTCGCGGCATCATAATACCGTTTTTCCGCCAGTTTCTTTTTAGTTCTCCACCGGCTTGGCAGCCGACACCGTATGAATGAAACTGAAGAGAGATTTGATGTGATATAGCACCGTTTTTCCTCATTTTCTTTCTAGTGATAAATAACTTGCAATATGCGGCTTTGGCTCGGAAAATTGATACATTTATTTTGGCTGACGCACTAAGCTTTGTAATGGCGGGCAACCGCAGCACGTGTCAGTGCTGTTACAAGCAGCGGGTCCAGGCCTAGGCGTTGCGCCAGAAGTTGCAGGAAGCGGCGCTCTTCAGGGCTCGCTTTCTGGTCCGATGCGGCAATCTCAGCAGATAATATGAATGCTGTTTCACGCATATGTTCCGGTAGTGCATTGTCAATCATGTCAAGGAGAACTTCGAGGCCGTTTGGGGCTGAGACAACGCGGCTGCAGGCTTGTGCTTCCACAATGAGATCGTCAGGATCGAAGCCTTCAAATGCCGGCAGCTCCCGAACGATCCAGCCAATGCGTGCCAGTTCAACATCGCTCATTTGGTTGTCCACGGCAAAAGTGGAAATCATTGCATAGATAATTGCCTGCTGTATTGTCAATTGATCAGTCATGAGATATCTCAGGAGTTAAGAAAGTATTGAAGATTAAGGGTAAAATAAAACATACAATGCCAGATGTTAACAGTATTTAGCATGCATTCCTGCTGGAAACTATGCCTATTTTAAAATTCACGCAAGTACATATGGAAATGATGGCGGTAAAATGAAACTCAATCGCAGTGCTCTCAAGTCAGTAAAATTTGACGGAAGGCATTCATCGCGTCTACTTATGTGGGCTGGATGAATTAAGCAGGCTTCATCCGCTTGACTAACGAAATGCATTGACCTGTTTCCGTATATATCGGTTGATCGAGCAAATTTGAATCGCTGCTCCGTTAGTCAATAAGAAAATTTCTGCTTAGCATTGCCGCAATACCTATACCTCCTCCCTTTACTCTTAGAATGGTCTATCATCATGAGCCCTGCAGCGCCTTCAACTGATGTTCATGCAGTCGTCCGTTATGCTGAAGTATCAAAGGCGTGGCCGTTTGAAGAGGCGCGCCGGCTCATAAAGCGGCTTGAACTCTTGCCTGATGGTAAAGAAAAAACAGTTATTTTTGAGACGGGTTACGGCCCTTCCGGATTGCCGCATATTGGCACTTTCGGCGAAGTCGCGCGGACCTCAATGGTACGCAAGGCCTTTGAGATTCTCAGTGAAGGCCGATACAACACCAGGCTGATCTGTTTCTCAGATGATATGGACGGTTTACGCAAGGTACCAGGCAACGTGCCAAATCAGGAAATGTTGGCCGGTCATATTGGCAAGCCGTTGACCAGCGTGCCAGACCCTTTTTCCCAATACGAGAGTTTTGCTCACCACAACAATGCAATGTTGCGCAGCTTTCTCGACAGGTTCGGTTTTGAATACGAATTTTTTTCAGCAACTGAATGCTATAAATCTGGCATGATGGATGCCACTCTGCTCAAAATGCTGGCCGTCTACGATAAGGTGATGGACGTTATTCTGCCAACCATCGGTGCTGAGCGTCAAAAGACGTATTCGCCTTTCCTTCCCGTCTGTGCGCGCACTGGCAAAGTTTTGCAGGTGGCGATGGTTGCGCGGGATGCGTCGGCCGGCACGGTGACTTACGAGGATCCAGAGGCCGGCGAAATGATAACAACACCAGTGACTGGTGGTCATGTAAAATGCCAGTGGAAGGCAGACTGGGCGATGCGCTGGGTGGCGCTGGGCGTTGATTATGAGATGGCCGGTAAGGATCTCATCGATTCCGTTGCGCTTTCATCAAAGATATGCCGCGCGTTAGGTGGTACACCGCCGGAAGGCTTCAATTATGAGCTGTTTCTTGATGAAAAGGGCGAAAAGATTTCGAAGTCAAAAGGCAACGGGATTACCATCGAACAGTGGCTGACCTACGCTTCTCCTGAAAGCCTGTCGCTCTACATGTTCAACAAACCTAAAGCAGCCAAGAAGCTTTACTTCGATATCATCCCAAAGACGGTTGACGAGTATTTGACATTTTTGGCCAAATATCCGGAAATGGAGGCTGAAAAGAAACTTGACAGCCCGATCTGGCATATTCACGGTGGCCAGCCACCTGCGGCGCAGCTACCGGTTAGTTTTGCTTTGTTGCTTAACCTTGTTTCAGCTTCCAATGCACACGATAAAGCGGTGCTTTGGGGGTTTATAAAGCGCATAGCGCCTGAGGCAAATGCGCAAACGCATCCGCTGTTGGATCAGTTGGTCGGCTACGCGATTCGTTATTTTGACAGCTTTGTCAAGCCGACGAAAGTGTTTAGGCCGGCAAATACGGCCGAACATGCCGGCCTTGCCAGTCTGCAGCAGAAGCTGGCCGAAATTGATCCAAATGCGACGGGCGAGGAATTGCAAAAGCTCGTCTACGAGGTCGGCCGATCGAGTGGTTTTAAAGACAATATGCGCGACTGGTTTAAGGCGATTTACGAGGTATTGCTCGGCCAATCCCAAGGGCCACGCTTTGGATCGTTTATCGAGCTTTACGGTATTGAGGAGACCCGGGCCTTAATCGCAAAAGGTCTTTCCGGCGAATTGAACTGATCAGGCATACCGTTAGGGCGCCCAGCAAAATAAACTCTTCAATTTTCTAAGCCAAAGCCGCATGTTGAGGGCAATTTCTCACTAAAATTGAAGCGTTTATTTTACTGGGAACCCTTAGTCGTCGAACTGCTCCTTTTTTGAAAAAAGTACAGGTAACTAAATCGTAGAGACTGTCATGTACGGCTGCTCTGCAGAAGTGATCAAGATGATTTCGTGTAAATCTGTTAGATGCATCCTTAGGCCATAATGACATTAACACACTCAAGTCGCGAAAAAGCTTGTCAATTTTTTGATGAGCATGTAGTCTATTTAAGATTGTTTGCGTGGCATGATTGCCGCATTTTGTTTGCCGTTCGTACGGTCAGCTGCTTTAAAGTGCGCTGATATGCATCGGATGGACTATGACAGATTAAAAATTATGCATAGAATACGGCATGTCGTATAAATTTAAACTTGAAAAAAGCTGTTTATCTCTTTTCACAGTAATTTGTGCTAATAGGTAAGACAGCTTGACTTAGACATTCGAGCTGAACTTATCAATAAGAAGTGAAATGTAACGAACATAGTGCACGCGCAATTTTTTTATTCGCGCACTGTGCCAGCTGGAGTTCTTGGTTAATGGCACGGTGCCGTTGACTGGAATGTTGAGTTGGTAGGGATGGGGCTGTCTAATGACGACTAACTTGCGTACTCTGAGAAATACTCGTTCCAACATCCAGGGCGCTGAAGGACTTTATGATCCGCGTAATGAGCATGATTCCTGCGGCGTTGGGTTCATAGCAGATCTGAGTGCGAAAAAAACTCACAAGATTGTCAAAGACGGCCTGCAAATTCTGCTTAACCTGACCCACCGTGGAGCAGTAGGGGCTGATCCAATGGCTGGTGATGGCGCTGGCATGCTCATTCAAATCCCCGATGCGTTTTTCCGCGCGGAAGTTGATTTCAAACTCCCGCAGCCTGGAGATTACGCTGTCGGTCAAGTTTTTATGCCGCGCAACAGCCTGTTCAGGCGGCAATGCGAAGCCGAGTTTGAAAAGGCCTGCAAAAGCGTAGGGTTGGAGCTGCTTGGCTGGCGCGATGTGCCAACTGACAACAGCTGTCTGTCCGAACCAACCCTGGCTGCTGAACCATTCCATCGGCAGATTTTCATTGGTCGCGGCGACAGCGTATACAGCAACAATTTCGCACGCAAATTATACGTTCTGCGCAAAGTTGTCAGTAATGCTGTTTATACCAAATTCACCGATGTTGGTCTTTGCGACAGCGATAATGAATTTTACATCGTGTCGCTTTCAAGCAGAACCATTGTCTATAAGGGTATGTTCCTTTCGGATCAGCTCGGTGCCTATTACACAGACCTGTCTGACCCAAACCTGACGTCAGCCATCGCGCTCGTTCACCAGAGGTTTTCAACCAACACTTTTCCATCATGGAAGCTGGCTCACCCTTATCGTATGGTTGCCCATAATGGTGAGATCAATACCTCGCGTGGTAATGTCAACTGGATGTTGGCACGGCAGGCTTCCGTGTCATCTGAGCTGTTTGGTGACGATCTGCAAAAGCTGTGGCCGATCTCTTATCCCGGCCAATCGGATACCGCGTGCTTCGATAATGCGCTTGAATTCCTGACAATGGGCGGCTACCCGCTCGCGCATGCGGCAATGATGCTGATCCCGGAAGCGTGGACTGACAATCCCCTCATGGATGCCAATCGCCGCGCCTTTTACGAATACCACGCAGCCCTGATGGAACCGTGGGACGGTCCGGCCGCCGTTGCGTTTACCGATGGTCGCCAGATCGGAGCAACGCTAGACCGCAATGGTCTCAGGCCGGCACGCTATTTCCGCACCAGGGATGGTTTGGTCGTCATGGCGTCCGAAGCCGGAGTTCTGCCGACACCGGAAGAAGAGATTGTTGAAAAGTGGCGCCTGCAACCTGGAAAAATGCTACTGATCGATCTCGATGAAGGCCGTATTATTTCTGACGACGAATTGAAAACGGATCTGGCAGCAAAGCATCCTTATCAGAGTTGGCTTGACAGAACGCAGATCAAGGTCAGCGATCTGCCGCAGGCGCGGGTTCATGTCTCACAAAACAATGCGTCGCTGCTCGATCGTCAGCAGGCTTTCGGCTACACTCAGGAAAGCCTTAAGTTTATCATCGGGCCAATGGCTGGGACCGCTCACGAGGCGATCGGCTCAATGGGGACTGATACGCCAATCTCCGTGTTGTCGCAAAAGCATAAGCTTTTGCATACCTATTTCAAGCAGAATTTTGCACAAGCGACCAACCCACCGGTTGACCCTTTTCGCGAAAAGCTCGTTATGTCGCTTGTCTCTTTCATCGGACCCAGGCCAAACATCCTGGACCTAACCGGCTCATCCAAGCAGAAGCGGCTTGAGGTTGACCAGCCAATTTTGACGAACGATGAGCTTGAGCGCATTCGCCAGATTGGCGCCGTGCCGGATAATCAATTTCGTACACTGACACTGGACATTACCTATCCAGCTACAGCTGGAGCGGACTGGATGGAAAGCGCTATCGACAGCGTCTGTCAGCAGGCAGTGAAGGCGGTTGTCAAAGGTTACAACATCATCGTTCTGTCAGACCGCTGGGTCGGCCCCGACCGTATTCCGATTCCATCCTTGCTGGCCACTTCGGCTGTGCATCATCACTTGATTGATAAAGGGCTGCGGACGTCGGTTGGTCTTGTGGTTGAAACGGGCGAAGCACACGAGGTGCAGCAATTCTGCACGCTGGCAGGCTATGGTGCTGAGGCAGTCAATCCGTATCTCGCCTTTGAGACGATTGGCGATCTGCTGCCTGAACTGGGCGACCTGAATGAAGAGGAAGCCATCCAGCGCTACATCAGCTCGATTAAAGAAGGTATGCTCAAGGTGATGTCCAAGATGGGCATATCAACCTACCAATCCTATTGCGGGGCGCAGATCTTTGATGCCGTGGGTTTGCATGAAGACTTTATCGCCAGGTATTTTTCCGGCACCCATACGCAGGTGAGCGGTATCGGTCTTACAGAAATCTCGCAGGAGACGGCGGAGCGCCATCGCCAGGCCTTCGGGGACATCCCCCATCTTGAAAATGCGCTGGATGTCGGCGGCGACTACGCCGTGCGCGTGCGCGGTGAGATGCACAGCTGGACTGCGCCAGTCGTTGCGGATTTGCAGCATGCCGTGCGCGGCAATCTGCCGGATAAATATCGCGAATATGCCGCCCGGATCAATGAGCAGTCCGAACGTTTTATGACGATCCGCAGCATGTTCCGCATCAAGTCTGCGCAAGAGCTTGGCCGTAAGCCTGTCGCATTGGATGAGGTTGAGCCAGCCGCTGAAATTGTCAAGCGCTTTGCAACCGGCGCGATGTCACTTGGCTCCATTTCCTATGAGGCGCATACAACACTGGCGATTGCGATGAACCGCATTGGCGGCAAGTCCAATACCGGTGAAGGCGGTGAGGATCCGGCTCGTTTCAAGCCATTGGACAACGGCGATTCTATGCGCTCGGCGGTGAAGCAGGTCGCCTCCGGCCGTTTTGGCGTGACCACTGAATATCTCGTCAACTCTGAAATGATGCAGATCAAATTGGCGCAAGGCGCAAAGCCGGGCGAAGGCGGTCAGCTGCCGGGCCACAAGGTTGACAAAGCCATCGCAAAACTACGTCATTCGACGCCAGGGGTTGGCCTTATTTCGCCGCCTCCGCATCATGATATTTATTCCATCGAGGATGTGGCGCAGCTTGTTTACGACCTGAAAAACGTCAATCCGGAAGGTAAGGTTTCAGTCAAACTGGTCTCGGAGGTCGGCGTTGGTACCGTTGCAACAGGTATCGCGAAGACACGGGCAGACCATGTGACGATCTCCGGGTTTGAAGGTGGAACGGGTGCTGCTCCGTTAACGTCGATCAAGCATGCCGGATCACCATGGGAAATCGGTCTTGCCGAAGCGCATCAGACATTGGTTCTGAACAAGCTGCGCGGTCGCATTTGCGTTCAGGTCGACGGCGGCTTGAGAACCGGCCGCGATGTGGTGGTTGGCGCTCTGCTTGGGGCTGATGAGTTTGGCTTTTCAACGGCACCGCTGATTGCCACCGGTTGCCTAATGATGCGTAAGTGTCATCTTAATACATGCCCTGTCGGCATTGCCACGCAGGACAAAAGATTGCGCGCCAAATTCAATGGCAAGCCGGAGCATGTCGTCAATTACTTTTTCTTCGTCGCCGAGGAGGTGCGGGAAATCATGGCGGCGTTGGGCTTTAAGACATTCAATGAAATGATTGGCCAGTCGCAGGCGCTCGACAAAGAGCGCGCGGTTGCCCATTGGAAGATCAATGGGCTGGATTTCAAAAATCTTTTTCACAAACCCAAGGTTGGCAAGGATGTTGCCATATATCATTGTGAACGCCAGAACCACGGCCTTGAAAAAATTCTTGACGTCGAGCTGATCAAGCTTGCTAGGCCAGCACTCGAAGATAGAAGACCGGTCAAGCATGAAATGGCGATCGGGAACGCGAACCGGTCCACTGGCGCGATGCTTTCGGGCCGGATTGCCGGGCAATATGGCCATCAGGGCTTGCCGGAGGACACGATCTGGTTGACCTTCAAAGGGGTGGCCGGTCAAAGTTTTGGTGCGTGGTGCGTACACGGTGTAACCCTGGATCTCGTCGGCGAAGGCAATGATTACGTTGGCAAGGGCTTGTCCGGTGGTAAACTGATCGTTCGGCCGGATGAAAAATCTGGCATTGTTCCGGAGAAGAGCATTATCGTTGGTAATACGGTGCTTTATGGCGCTATCGCTGGTGAATGCTATTTCCGTGGTATTGCAGGCGAGCGTTTTGGTGTGCGCAACTCGGGCGCAACTGCCGTGATCGAAGGGATTGGCGATCATGGGTGTGAGTACATGACCGGCGGGATCGTTGTTGTGTTAGGGCCGACCGGGCGCAATTTTGCGGCCGGTATGTCCGGCGGTATCGCGTACGTCCTTGATGAGGAAGGTAATTTCCCACTGCGCTGTAATCTGGAAATGGTTACTCTGGAACCGGTCGAGGCGACGGAAAAAGTCATGAGCAGGCTTGCTAACCAGGGTGGTGACTTGCAGGATCACGGCCTTGCCGATGTCCTGTTGGACATGATGAGCCACGACGCTGAACGATTGCACCTGCTGTTAGAGAAGCACGCACGCTATACGGGTTCAGCGCGTGCACAGGAAATTCTGGCGAACTGGAGCGATTATCTGCCGAAATTCATGAAAGTTATGCCGGTCGAATACCGTCGTGTTTTAGAGGCAGAGCGAGAAAGTAGCTGTCTGGATACGGAAGTCGATATTATCAACTTCAACTCGATTAAGACAGACGCGACGGACGACACACTTCAAAGTACGGCACGAAATACGGCGCAAAAGAAGACAAGCCAGCGTGTATCAAGATCACCAGGATCTGCGCGCGGTATGACAAAGCAAAAAAACTCTTGAGATGTTCTTTGCGGTCGTAATTGGTATGCAACACCTGTACGGGAAATTGACATGGGCAAAGTGACTGGCTTTCTGGAGATCGAGCGTGCTGACCGCGCGTACCGTCCAGTGTCAAAGCGCCTCAAAAACTGGAACGAATTTGTCGTTCCCCTGGGCGATAAGGCAACACGGTCTCAGGCGGCGCGCTGTATGGATTGCGGCATTCCTTTCTGCCACACCGGCTGTCCGGTGAATAATCAAATTCCGGACTGGAACGATCTGGTCTACAACGGCGATTGGCAAGCTGCTGCTGAGAATTTGCATTCAACCAACAATTTTCCTGAGGTTACCGGCAGGATTTGCCCGGCACCGTGCGAGGCGGCGTGCACGTTGTATCTCGACGATGCGCCGGTCTCTATCAAAACCATAGAATGCGAAATTGCCGACCGGGCATGGCGGGAAAAATGGATTGAGCCACAGCCGGCCGCGTTTAAGACTGGGAAAAAAGTGGCCGTGATCGGTTCCGGGCCTGCCGGCATGGCGGCTGCGCAGCAATTGGCTCGCGCCGGGCATGACGTGCATGTGTTTGAAAAAAATCCCCGCCCTGGCGGTCTGATGGTTTACGGCATACCTGATTTCAAACTGGAAAAAGATGTCATTGCCCGCCGTGTCGAGCAGATGGAAGCCGAAGGCGTAAAATTTCATTGCAATGTTCATGTCGGCGTCGACAAACCGATCGAGGAGATCGAAAAGGCCCACGATGCCGTTATTCTGGCCGGCGGCTCGGAGAAGCCACGTGATCTGCCGGTTCCTGGAAGGGAACTGGCCGGCATTCACTTTGCCATGGATTTTCTGACGCAGCAGAATCGCCGCGTTGCAAAAGAGCAGCTCAGTGAAAAACGCACGAGCGAAATAGCTGAGGGATATCACGTCGTTGTCATTGGTGGCGGCGACACAGGCTCTGACTGTATCGGGACCTCGTTTCGCCAGGGCGCCCAAAAAGTCACCCAGATCGAGATCATGCCGGCGCCGCCTGAGAAGGAGAACGTTGCGCTGAGCTGGCCGCACTGGCCAATGAAAATGCGCACATCGTCTTCACAGGCTGAAGGCGCAGAACGCGATTTTGCCGTGATGACCAAACGGTTTGAGGGCGATGAGAACGGCCGGGTCGCCAGTCTCGTCTGCTGTCGGGGCGCACTTAAAGATGGCAAGCTGGTAGAGGTCGAAGGGAGTGAATTCGAGATCAAGGCCGATCTGGTGCTGCTGGCGATGGGCTTTACCAATCCTGTGCAGGAGGGCATGCTGGCCGATCTCGGAGTGGAACTCGACGGCCGCGGCAACGTTCTGGCCAACGACAGTGATTATCAGACCTCAAAGCGGCGCATTTTTGTGGCAGGCGATATGCGACGCGGTCAGTCGCTGGTCGTTTGGGCAATTCGCGAGGGACGGCAGGTGGCACATGCCGTTGACAAGGCCCTGATGGGACACACAGATCTGCCGCGCTAGTGGCTGCATCTCGAACGCTAAGATTAATTCACAGCGCGCGATATGATGCGGCAGCCGGCACAGGACTTACTCCCGGTTCTGTCCTGGCACCCAGAGGATGTCGTTGCGGCCGTTATCGTTGGCGCAGCGGGCTGCGACAAACAGGAAATCGGAAAGCCGGTTGATGTATTTCACAACGTCGGTCGAGACAGGTTCGTCCGGCTGCGATGACAGATGGGTGATAATGCGCTCCGCACGGCGGCAAACGGTCCGTGCCTGATGCAGGAACGCAGCGGCCATCGTGCCGCCAGGCAGAATAAAGGACTTGAGAGGATCCATATCGCCGTTTAGCCGGTCGATATCCTGTTCCAGTCGTTCGACCTGGGCGGGCGTGATACGCAGAGGTTCGTAGGCAGCAGCTTCACCACGGTCGGGCAGGCAAAGGTCGGCGCCGGCATCGAACAAATCATTTTGAATGCGGCGTAACATTGAGACCAGCTTTTCATCCTGATCCTGCAAAGCAACGATTGCGATCCCAATAACCGAATTTGTTTCATCCACCGTACCGTAGGCGGTCACGCGCAGATCAGCTTTCGAGACGCGTTCGCCTGAGCCAAGAGCAGTGGTGCCGTCGTCACCCGTGCGGGTGTATATCTTGTTAAGCACAACCATAATTAGCCTCGTAAATAGAATGCAGCCATGATTATGATAATGGCAATAAACTGCAGGCCAACCCGCCAGCGCATCAATTGCTGGGATAGGTTGGCGCTTTTACCGCGCATCATGGTCCAAAGTCCTGCAACGAGAACGCAAAGAACCGCCATGACTGTGATAGTAAAGCCATAATTGAGAAGCTGAGGCATTATGTTTATCCTGCAAGTTTTTCACATGGCGTTCCGCCAGCCCAAAATTGTCGTATGTCTCATTTACGTCTGAGTCTAACATTACGTGCAAATCATTGTGTGGATCATAGAGGGGTGCACCATTAAAGTCTTAATCATCTTGTAGTATGATCTTGTAAAATGACAACCAGGGCTTGTTAACGTTCAGTAATCAGTACGAGTTTATGGTGTCGAGACGGACTGATTTCATCTACCGTCTCTTATCGGGAACGCGATAGCTGACAGCCCCTGAGATTGAATAGACCGGATAGTAAAAGTTGGCAAATATCATACCTCCACATATTGAACTTCATGCGGGCTTGCCATGCTCTTCTCCAGCCAGGCAAAAAGCTCCGGCACCAGTTCGAAAACGGGGTTATTTTATCGGCAGACCTGCAACCCGCTTGACGGTTCAGTTTACGATTGTTTGCTTTATGTCTGTTTTTTGTGGCGCTCAAGCGCAGCAGGGCGATGTTGATGGATCATCGCTGGCCGATCGTCTGGAGCAGCAGCAATCGGAGCTGGAGAGCAGCAGGCGGCGTGAAGACACCCTCAAAGCGCAAATGCAGCGCCAGGAGGGAGAGCTTGCTCAGTTAAACAAACAGTTGATCGAGACTGGTCAGGCAGTCCAGAATACTGAAGAACGCTTAACAGGGCTTGAAGAAAAGTTACGCAAACTCGATAGCCAGGAAAAAGAAATCCGCAAGCGTCTTTCCATCGAAAATAAGTCAATCTATAAGCTTCTGGCCGCAGCGCAGAGAATGGGGCGTAATCCGCCGCCGGTCATTGTCACAAGCCGCTCCGATGCGCTGTTGATGGTGCGCAGTGGCATGCAGCTGCGTTATCTTTTCCCGAAATTTCAGGGTGAGATTTCTGAGTTGCAGAAAGAGCTTTCCACGCTCGTAGCGGTTGTCGAAGAAACAGAGAAAGCCAAGCAGACGACGCAGCGGGAAGACCGCCGGTTGAGGAGTGAGCAAACACGCCTTGCGGCGCT
Source organism: uncultured Hyphomicrobiaceae bacterium (assembly GCA_963922535.1). Classification (GTDB taxonomy): domain Bacteria; phylum Pseudomonadota; class Alphaproteobacteria; order Rhizobiales; family Hyphomicrobiaceae; genus Tectiglobus. Next base: position 14,737 of record CAWUIN010000031.1, read on the forward strand.
GATCGAAACCAAACGCTCGACGTTTCTCAATAACCGTGAAGACCTGTTGAAAGTGCGTGAAGCCGTGCAACGTACAGCACGCACAATTGATACGCTCAGTCAGCGTATTGCTAAAAACGATAAGGTGGTTTCTGAAATTACAAAGCTTGGCTCTTATGAAGACAAAAGAGCGCGTTCTGGCGAGGCTGATCAGAAACCACCAGCGGATGAGCCGTCAAGAACTAATGGAAAGCCGCCGCAGAAGGTTGCGGATGCAGCCGAAAACCAGACGAAGTCTACTACGACGGTCAGCTTGATGCCAAGCGGCTCTGGTCAAGCTGCTAATCCGGGCAGGCTGGAACCGGCTATTCCATTTCATCTTGCAAAAGGCCGGCTTCCGCTGCCTGCACGTGGGGAAAGCGTTATTAAATTTGATGCCCCCACACCACGTGGCGGGCGCTCGAAAGGGATCGTAATCAAAACACGCCATGGTGCCTCGATCACCTCTCCATGCGATGGTTGGGTGGTTTATGCCGGGGCCTTCCGGAGTTATGGTCAACTTCTGATTATAAATGCAGGCGGCGGTTACCATGTCCTGCTTGCCAATCTGTCTCGGCTGGATGTTCAGTTGGGGCAATTCATTCTGGCTGCTGAGCCTGTTGGCTCCATGGCTGGGATTGATCAGGGCAGAACGCGGCCCAGCGATCCGGTCCTTTACGTTGAATTTCGTAAAAACGGTAAACCAATTGATCCTAATCCATGGTGGGTGAAGGATGACAAAAATAGGATGCAAAGCTAATGCGCAAGTCAGATTTCGCATTCTGGAGCTTCATGGTTATGGCTGGCATCGCCGGTGTAACAACGATCATGAATGTTACCAAGACGTATTCTGCAACAACGCCTAATTCAGAGATTTACAAACAGCTTGATCTGTTTGGCGATGTGCTGGAACGTGTGCGCAGCGACTATGTCGAAAAACCTAACGATGCCGAACTTATCGAATCGGCCATCAATGGCATGCTGGCAGCCCTTGATCCGCACTCAGCTTATCTCAGTCCAAGGCATTTCCGAGATATGCAGGTCCAGACGCGCGGTGAATTCGGCGGTCTTGGCATCGAAGTCACGATGGAAAATGGCGTTGTAAAGGTCGTTGCCCCGCTTGACGGTACTCCGGCCCAGAGTGCCGGCATTCAGACCAATGATCTGATCACTCATCTGGATGGTGAGCAGATCTATGGCCTTACCCTTGAACAGGCCGTTGAAAAGATGCGCGGGCCGGTCAAGACGCCGATATCGCTTACCATTGTACGTCAGGGTCTTGAGGAGCCTCTCGAGGTTACGCTTATGCGTGCCGTTATCAAAATCAATGCTGTCAAGACAAGCCTCGAAGGCGATGGCGAAATAGGCTATATCAAAATTTCGACGTTCAATGAACAAACGCATGCCAACCTTGTTGAAGGTCTGAAAAAACTTAAAGCCGACGCTGGTGACAACATCAAAGGCTATATCATCGATCTGCGTAACAATCCTGGCGGCTTGCTTGACCAGGCGATTGCGGTGAGTGACGATTTCCTCGAGCGTGGCGCGATTGTGCTGACTAAAGGACGTAACCTGCAGGAGACACAGCGGGCTCAGGCGCGTGCTGGCGATGTCACCAATGGTAAGCCGATTTACGTCTTGATCAACGGTGGTTCCGCATCGGCGTCTGAAATTGTCGCTGGGGCGTTGCAAGATCATGAGCGTGCGACCATCGTCGGGACAAGATCATTTGGAAAAGGATCGGTGCAGACGGTTATTCCGCTTGGCAGCAATGGTGCTATCCGGCTTACGACCGCGCGCTATTACACACCGTTCGGGCGATCAATTCAGGCCCGCGGAATTGATCCGGATCTGATTGTCGAACAGGAACTGCCGGAAGATATCAAAAAGCGCATTGGTAATCGCAGACCACGTGGAGAGGCTGGTCTGCGCGGGCACTTGAAAACAGAGATTGAAGCTGGGAGTGAAGATAGCGAAGAAGGCAGGAAGGAACAGTCGGGCTCTCTGGCTTACGTGCCGCGTGAAAAGGAAAAAGATAAGCAACTTCAGTACGCTATAGCCAAGTTGCGCGGCTTACCAACGGATATTGTCGCGCGGCCGCACAAAGAAGATGCCGATAGCGAAAAGCAAGAGGCTGAAAAGCAATAGCGAACGGGCGTTTTTATAAGGCTCCGTGTCTGCCGGCATTGTGATGTGGCGGCAGACAGAAGACAAGCTCTTGCCGATGCGACGTCTGGCGCGTAGCCTGGCAAAAGCTTAACGACATGGGAAGTGTCTTAATCAAAGCAGCGGTTCTCCCGCCGCACATCCGGCGCGCTTCTTAAACCCAGGGCCGCGCCATCCCTGCCTGCATTTCATACTCTGCAATGGCGGCCTCCTTCTGCATCGTCAGGCCAATATCGTCGAGGCCGTTCAGCAGGCAATGCTTACGGTGGGCATCGACCTCAAAGGTGTCAGTTTTGCCGTCAGGCCCCTGGATCTGCTGGGCCTCAAGATCGATGGTGATTTCAGCGCCAGGTTGCTCAAGTAGAAAGTGCAGCAGTTCGTTCACACGCCCCTGGCCAAGCCGGATTGGCAGAATACCGTTCTTGAACGCGTTATTGAAAAAAATGTCGGCGAATGATGGAGCGATGACCGAGCGAATGCCAAAATCCAGAAGCGCCCATGGCGCATGTTCGCGGCTCGACCCGCAACCAAAGTTATCGCCGGCAACCAGAATGCAAGCCGCGCGATAAGGTGGCTTATTCAAGATGAAATCGCTGATTTCATCGCCATTTTCATCATAGCGCATCTCTGCAAACAACGCTTTGCCAAGGCCTGTACGCTTGATCGTCTTGAGGTAGACTTTCGGGATGATCATGTCGGTGTCGACGTTGATCATATTCATTGGCGCGGCAATTCCGGTTAGGCTTGTAAATTTTTCCATGTTCAACCTGCAAAAGCAAAAATATTCCTGTAAAGGACAAGGCGTTGGAGCGTGTACGAAGCGAGACAGGCTCTGGGATTGTTCGTTCTTTTCATTTTTTAAATCTAATCCGGGCGAGGCGGCAACCCGTTTTCATGCCACTTGTAATGGTAATGCAATGTCGGGCATGCGACTTGCGACGCATATACCAATGCCTGTACCAATAAAAGGCTGTGTGTGATTGCCCGCATATGCTTGCGGTGCGTATGCGACTCGTCCAAATATTGACAAAAATGCGGATTTTTGTGGGGTACTCGGGGACCGTTATTATGAAAAAAGAAGCAGTCGAACCCATTCTTAGTGCAGTTTTTGTAGATTATGACAATGTATACTTATCACTTCAGCGCAAAAGTGAAGAGGCGGCCCGTCTTTTTGCCAGACATTCTTATACCTGGGTTGATACCATAGCTTCAGGCGCACTCGTTACGCAAACAAAATCATTTTCCAATCCCGTGCGGCGGCGCTTGGTCATGAACCGTTGCTATGGTAACACCGTACCGCGCCGAAACGCCTCCAACAGCGAAACGGATATGCACTCGTTTGCCTTTGTGCGCCACCACTTCTTACAATCCGGTTTTGAAATCGTCGATTGCCCGCCGCTGAACGGTCATCAGAAGAATTCGTCCGATATTCGTATGGTCATGGATATTCGTGACTATCTCGATCATAAGACAGAATTTGACGAATTCATCATTCTCTCAAGCGATGCTGACTTTACGCCGGTTCTGCATCGCCTGCGCGCCCACGCCAAGCGAACCGTGATTTTCACCAGCGACAGTACGGCTGGGCATTACACCGCTTTGAGCGATGGCGAGGTTCGCGAAGACGATCTCATCGCCTGCCTGCTGAGCGAGCAGATTGGCGCCGAGAATCGAATTGCTCTGCCGCAAAGCGAAGATCTTTCAGCGTTGCGTCATCAGATCGTCGATCTGGTTGTCCAGTCGGTTCTGGAAGCAGATTTTCCACTGTCGCTGGAGGCTTTAGAAGAGCGCGCCACGCACGTGCTCGGTCAGGAAAAAACGGTTGGCAGCGATTGGGGCAGCGCTGGCAGTCTACATGAGTTGCTGAGCACCAGCCTGCCCAATACGATTGGCCTGACAGACAGCGCACCTTACTTTGCTTTTGACACCGCCAGAGTTATGCCGGCTAAAACGCTGCCGGCAGGGCCTGCGCCAATGCAAAAATTTGGCAATTACAATGCGGAAGCAGGTGCGCAGACCGGTGCCGGCAGCCGAACGATGGAGCCTCAGCCTGCGGCCGCTAGCAATGAGACGCAGCACGCTTCCTCCCGTCACGCAGGGGGCGCCAGTTCAGCTGCGCATTCCGAGCGGCCTTCCTCAAGCACCGCTGGTGCCATGGCGCCTCAGGATCTGCAGGATGCGATATCCCGCATCCACGCAGCATGTGAGGCGCCGCCTTTCTCACCACCGGAATACCGGGCAATTTTCACCCTGCTTGAGCGGGAAATTTCCGAGCACCAGTTCCAGGGTGTCAAGACACTGCAGAATGTGGCCCATCGTGCTGCAGAAATCGGCATCAAGATGTCGGCCGATGATGCTCGTTATATGCTTGATGCTGTTACGCAGGGCGATCCTTGGCTGGAGCAGGGCGGCTCAGCCAATCTGTTTGCCAGGCGTTTCCATGATTATGTCGTCTCGCGCTGCCGGAATAACGGTCTGAGCCTTTCGAAGGAAGAACTCGAACTTATCGATGCATGGTTTGTTTCTGCGCCAAATCCTGATGGTTCTCTCCATCAGTCAACGGCCGCTTCGCCAGCCGGTGCTTCCGCATCAGCGCGGCAGGAGACAGCAAGGCCAACGACTTTGCAAGACGCCCTTGCGGCGAGTGATGCCCAGAATAAGCAAGCGCAGCAGACAAGCCAGGGGGGTACCCATTGGTGGAACAGCCGCAATGCTGCCGACCAGTCCGTGCAACCTCTGCAATATTCTTCTTCAGGACAGCAGGCCGGTGGCAATGATCTGGTCATGAAGGGCGCTGCAACAAATTCGCAGGCTTCCGCCGGAGGAGAGTTCCCGCGTATCCTGCGCAATCGTCTGCGCAACTAAGCCGTCAAGGTTCAATTGGAGAAACGATTGGACGAGATTGACGGGACAACGGTTTTGCGCAGACGGACGAAACACGAATTACGTGGTTTTGACATAAATCGATTGGTGCAAGTTTTTGCGGTTAGTCATGTGCAATGTCGTGCTGTCATGCTGGCGCGTTCTTGATCGCAAAGATGAAAGCAATTTTTATGGTCCACATTCCAAGTATTCCCAAAGCACGCCAACGACTGATTGAGATCGTCAAACGGCGCTCCTTTCAGCGCGGCAACGAAATGAAGCTTGCCTCCGGGCGAACCTCAACATTTTATTTCAATATGAAGCCGACAATGCTCGATCCGGAAGGCAGCTATCTTATAGGGCTTCTGGTGCTCGATCTGATCAAGCAAGATGGTGCACATCTGGTTGGCGGACTTGAGATGGGGGCGGTGCCGCTGGCGACATCTGTCGCAACCGTCTCTTACGCACAGGGTAACCCCATCGCAGCGTTTTTCGTGCGTAAAAAAGCCAAAGAGCACGGCACCCAGACTCTGCTGGAAGGACTTGCTAAGGGCGAGACAATAGATGGCAAGCGCATCGTGGTGGTTGAAGATGTCACGACCACTGGCGGATCGGCGCTCAAGGCCGTTGCTGCGATCGGTGAAGCTGGCGGAGTCGTCACTAAAGTGGTTACCATCGTCGACCGTCAGGAGGGGGCAGCCTCCGCTTTTGCAGAGGCCGGTATGCGATTCAGCGCTTTACTGTCGTTGGATGATTTCCAATGACGTCGAAAATGATGGCATTCTTATTGCTATGCTGACAACACGCTCTGGGCATGCAGGTGCTATTGTGCTGCTTCCTGAAATGTCGGTGCAGCAGCGCGCACGTCGGCATCGACATGATCTTCGAACTGTTGGAAGTTTTTGTTAAACATCTCGATTAATGCGCTTGCCTGAGCATCGTAGGCGGCTGGATCGTTCCAGGTTTCGCGCGGCGTCAGGATCCTTGTGTCAACGCCAGCCACTTCTATAGGCACACTAAAGCCGAAGATAGGGTCCGTTCGCATGGCAGCGTTGCTCAATTGTCCGGATAGCGCTGCATTGAGCAGTGCGCGCGTGGCAGCGATTGGCATGCGATGGCCTTCACCGTACTTTCCACTTGTCCAGCCGGTGTTGACAAGCCAGCATGCTGCATTGTGCTCGGCGATCAATTTGCGCAGCATATTACCGTAAACGCTCGGATGGCGTGGCATGAACGGCGCACCAAAGCAGGTTGAAAACGTTGCAACAGGCTCGCTTCCCATACCTTTTTCAGTGCCTGCAACCTTAGCGGTATAGCCGGAAAGAAAGTGGTACATCGACTGGCTCGGTGACAGCTTTGCAATCGGTGGCAAAACACCAAATGCGTCCGCACACAGCATGACGATGTTCTTAGGATGGCCTGCAATACTGGTGTCGCTGGCGTTGGAAATAAAATGCAATGGATAGGCTGAACGTGTATTCTCTGTCAGCTTTCCATCATCAAAGTCTGGTTGCCGGTTGGCCGGATCAAGAATAACGTTTTCCAGCACTGTGCCAAAGCGGTTCGATGCACTCCAGATTTCAGGTTCAGCCTGTTGTGATAATCTTATTGTCTTGGCATAGCAGCCGCCTTCGAAATTGAAAACACCGTTGGGCGACCAGCCATGTTCGTCATCACCGAGCAGGGTTCGCTCAGCAGTTGCCGAAAGCGTTGTTTTGCCAGTTCCCGATAAGCCGAAGAAAATTGCAACATCGCCATCGTCACCGACATTGGCTGAACAGTGCATTGGCATGACATTGCGCTCAGGCATGAGAAAATTCAGGAATGAAAACACTGATTTTTTAGTCTCGCCGGCGTATAACGAACCTCCGATAAGAACGAGCTGTTTGGTGAAGTTGCAAGCGATGACCGTTTCCGAACGGCAACCGTGGCGGTCTGGGTTTGCGCGAAAACCGGGAAAATTAATGACAGTGAATTCCGGTGTGAAACCATTGAGTTCATCTTGCTGTGGGCGGCGCAGCAAATGGCGGATGAATAATGCGTGCCAGGCTTTTTCGCAAAATACACGTGTCCTGAGGCGGTAGTCTTGATCGGCGCCGGCAAACAAATCCTGAACGAAAATCTCTTTGTCCCTGGCGTAGGCCAGAAAATCTTCATATATCCTGTCAAAATTTTCAGGTGACAGTGCCTGGTTATTATCCCACCACACGGTCTGCGATGTCGTAGCATCACGAACGGTGAATTTGTCTTGAGCGGAACGGCCTGTATGTTCTCCCGTCTCAGCCACAAAGGCGCCTGTCATCGCCAACCGGCCTTCATTTCGGTGAATTGCAGCTTCAACCAATTCCGCGACCGAATTATTATGCTTGATCGAAGCAGCGGCAGAAAGGGGGAACATTTGCGTTGTCATGAGTTTCATCCGTTAGCACGCCTAGGTGTATTGCGATCGGTTGTTGATTGGAATGTAGAATCGCATAAAAGTCTGTGCCAAAATGCAGCGTTGACATTAGTGCAGATTAATACAGACCCGGCAATAATTTGGTCCGACACAAATCTTCTGCATTCAACCAATGGCACTGGCTCTTAAACTCTTTTGCACGTAACACGTAATTTCAATATTACAAATCGGAAATAAAACCAAAGATGATATGAATCAACCATGGCGTAGCTCGTATGCTGGAATTGCTCGTGCTTAAAACCTTTGTAAAGCCAGTAAATTCCCGATATTGTGCATTTGCAGGAAGGCAGATGCGCCATTCTTTTGCAAGTGCAATGATGAAAAACTTTAAAGTTGTATCTTTTGTGAGCACGAAGTTGGTGAATTAATAACCTTGATCGCACCTGCGTGCCACCATTCAGCTACGGTTCACGACACATCTCATGATTATAGAATACGCCACATTTCGTACAAGTTGAACACATAACCGCATGCAAGGCTGCGGAATTCCTAAGGACGGGACAAGTATGAAAGAGAAAAGCACGGTTGCTCTCGTTGATGATGAACGTAATATCCTCACGTCTCTCAGCATGGCTCTGGAAGCTGAAGGCTACAAGGTGCGCACCTACAGTGACGGTGCTCAGGCACTGGATGCATTAACGGAAGATCCAGCCGATCTCGGAATATTCGATATCAAAATGCCGCGCATGGATGGTATGGAGCTGTTGCGTCGTGTGCGCCAGCAGTCTGACATGCCGGTTATTTTTCTCACCTCAAAAGATGAGGAAATCGATGAGTTATTCGGCCTCAAAATGGGTGCGGACGATTACATTGCCAAGCCTTTTTCTCAGAGGCTTGTGGTTGAGCGTGTCAAAGCCGTCTTACGGCGGGCACAGGCGCGCGATGGTATAAATGTGACGGAGGAGTCGGCGCGGGTTCTCGAACGCGGCAAACTCAGGCTCGATCCTGAGCGTCATACATGCCACTGGGATGGCAGATCGGTGACGCTGACCGTTACTGAGTTTTTAATTCTGCAAGCGCTTGCAGCACGACCTGGCGTTGTGAAAACGCGTGATGCCCTGATGGATGCGGCATACGATGATCAGGTTTACGTCGATGATCGCACAATTGACAGTCATATCAAGCGGTTACGCAAGAAATTCAAGCATGTCGACGATGACTTTGACGTTATCGAAACGCTTTATGGCGTCGGCTACCGATTTAAAGAGACCTGAGGCTTCACGTGCTCATGCCAGGTCGACGTTACAGACAGGCACTACGGTGCCTTGCGCAGGCAACAGGATTTGTGATTTCCAGGAGGCCGATATGTGGCCAGGTTCGGTTGAATGGCTTTAGAAACCGAAAAAAGTCAAAAGCATGCACATCGATCGCTTTACCTTTTGGTTGCGCGTCTGTTTAAGCTACTCAAAGTAGTGTGGCTTGCAGGACACGCTGCGCTGGGCGGGATCAGACAAAGATTGCGGCCGATTGGCCAGCATATCGATGTCTTTTTCTCCTGGTTGGGCAATACGATTATGTGGCGCTACATCTCAAGCTCATTGTTGCGCCGCATCGTCGTGTCCAACTTGCTTGGATTGCTTGTTCTTTTCTTTGGCGTTTTGTATCTCAGCCAGTTCAACGTATGGCTTATTGACGCCAAACGCGATAGCCTTCAATCGCAAGGGCGCCTGATTGCAGGTGCAATCGCATCTAACCTCTATCGTCATGATTATCCGCAAGACACGCATTTTGAGAGCGCAGTTTCTGATGACAATCCTTTTGCAGACTTGATGTTTACATTGGGACCGGAACGCGTCACGCCCGTCCTCAGGCGCTTGCTGATTGGCAGTCCAAATCGCGCCAGGGTTTATGACCGCAAAGGGAATTTGGTCGCAGATTCTTCCCGCAAGCTCCCTCCTGGCGGCTTCATGAGCACCGATAAGGACGGCAGAATTATAAATCGGCCTGCCACAAAGAATTTCTGGACAAAGCTGAGGCAGTGGTTTTTGGACTCTGAATTCAGAGTATATAAGGACCTTGTCGATGTGAACGGGCAGCTATACCCTGAAGTACGCTTGGCTCTGCAAGGTAAAACAGAGGCCTTGCTGCTGCTGACGCGCAGCGGCAAACAAATCGTGTCAGTTGCCACACCAATCAAATTAGCTGGTGAGATCCAGGGGGTTCTTTTGCTGTCTACGCCGCCAGGCGAGGTGGATGAAGCTCTGGCCGAGGAACGTTTCGGTATATTTGCTCTGGCGCTTGTCGCTCTGTGTGCTGCGATTATTGCATCGTATCTTCTCAAGCGTACCGTTGCAGGTCCAATGCGGCAGTTGTCGGTTGCAGCTGAAAATGTCACGCACAACATCCGTACAGCTGAGGATCTGCCTAAGTTCGATGATCGTGAAGATGAAGTTGGGCAGTTGGCCCGTTCTTTCAATACAATGACGAGCGCTCTGTTACGGCGCATTGATGCAAGCGAGAAATTTGCAGCTGACATCGCACATGAACTCAAGAACCCATTAACGGCGGCGCGTTCAACAGCCGAGAGTTTGGCCTATGCAAAAACCGACAGTCAGCGGGCGGAGTTGATCGAGCAGATCCAGCAAGAGCTTAAACGGCTGAACAAGCTTATTACGGATGTTTCAAACGCTTCGCGTATGGATGCCGAGCTGGCACGATATGCACCGGAGCCGGTCGATCTGGCATTCATTGCAACCAATGTATGCAACGTTTTTCGTGATATCGCCGACGACAGAGGAAAGAAACTGGAATTGCATTACGATAGAAACGCGGCCCGGGAACGTGCCTATGTTGTTGCCGGACACGAAGGGCGGCTGGCCCAAGTTCTGACCAATGTGATTGATAATGCATTATCCTTTTCACCTGCCGATGGCCTCGTTGATGTTGGTATCCGCCTCAAAGGAGCAGAAGTTACGATCACGGTCAGCGATCAAGGTCCAGGCATTGAACCTGACAAGCTGGAAACAATATTTACGCGGTTTTACACATACCGCCCCAGTGAATATGGCAGCAGAGGTAACAATTCAGGTCTTGGGCTTTCAATTTCCGGCGAAATCATTCATGCTCATGGGGGGCGGATCTGGGCTGAGAACCGCGGTGAACCAGGCGTCAGCGGTACCAACGATAAAGGCGCCGGTGCGATGTTCATCATTGCGCTGCCTGCATTAAATTCTGGCAAAAAGCCTGGTAAACTGCAGCGGCGGTTTGAACCCGTTGTCTGAGATTATACATGGTACCGCAATCGCGCGCGGCAGCGACGGTGTTTTGCTGTTAGGGCCATCGGCTTCCGGTAAATCTGATCTGGCGCTCAAATGCTTATGTATGACCATAGCTTATCCGCCTGGACTGCCGTTCCAGCTTGTCAGCGACGATCAGACAATGCTGGAATATGCAAACGGTGCCATAGAGATGAAGTCACCGCCCACCATTGCAGGGCGTTTGGAAGTGCGCGGCCTGGGTATCGTGACATTGCCATTTAGCCAGCAGGCACATCTCCGGCTTATTGTGCGCCTTACCGACCAGGCGGTAGAACTGGAGCGCATGCCACATGGTGAGGACCTTATTGAATACTTCCATAACCAGCTGGTTAAACGTATATGGTTGAATCCGTTCGAGGCAAGCGCCCCGGCAAAGGTGGCACTCGCTTTGTATGCTGCAACAAGCTGTGAGACATGATAATTCACATTGTACCAAACTGGAAGGGCGTCCACCCTAAAACGTCCGACCTGGCCAGCCACAGGGGCTTGTTTCTGCCCCCCGCTGCTGCAAATTGTCAGCATTATTGGTATTAAATTCAACGGAGCCCGGGCAAGATTTCGTAAGGCACAAATTGTATAATAGCTGCCTCATCCCCACCTGTCAGGGTATCGTTGCCAGAACCATCTTTTTCAATGCGAACCAGCTGGCCGGTATCGCGGCCTGTATGAGGAATATCATGATTGGTCTTGTCATAGTAACACATGGCAAACTGGCTCACGAGTTTCGTGCTGCCTTAGAACATATTGTCGGTCCTCAGACGCAAATCGAAGCGATAGAAATTGCTCCAGAAGACGATGCAGAGATGCAGCGTGCTGAGATTCTTGCGGCTGTTGCTGCTGTCGACAGTGGGCAGGGCGTTGTGATTGCCACTGACATGTTCGGTGGCACGCCATCCAACCTTGCCATTTCGACAATGGACGATGCGGCTGTTGAAGTTATAGCCGGGGTCAATCTGCCGCTCCTTGTAAAGTTTGCTTCAAGCCGCCAGGAAAAGTCTCTGGTTACGGCCATAAATGCTGCCAAAGAAGCAGGGCGCAAATACATTATCGTTGCAAGTCAATTGCTCGACGAAAAGTCTGGCGAATCCAGGAAGCCCAAGGCAAGTTGAGTTGACTGGAAAACGCTCGATCCCGTGGTTTAAGAAATAGAGAAGCCGTCAGATATTATTACGCCAAGCCGGGCACTCTAAGAGGTGTTGTGTGAAATGCAGGCTAAGGGGCATGAGCGCTCCTAACTCTCATAAAGACCCTTATGTAGAATACTGCAGCGCAGACATCCGCATCCAGACAATTTCAGATATTTATCCCGGCTGTTTCTGAAACTTTGCTGGTTGAACGTTCATGCTTTAACGATTACTGTGCGACAAAACTGTTTTCGCGTCCATGAGAGCCGCTTTATAGTGTCGCGCTTATTTATTTCTTACAAAAGCGAAGAACAGAATTACGCTTTTGCCGTTCGCCAATGGCTGATGGATGAACAGGGCTGGTCCAGCGAGGATATTTTTGTCGATGTCGACCATCTTCGCGCGGGTGAACAGTGGGAGCAAAAGCTGCTGGCGGAAGCCAAAGCAGCTCAGGCTGTCCTCTTTATTGCATCGCGCGCCTCTACTGATCCGCGCTCTTTCTGTTATCGCGAACTGCAGGCTTCCGAAGGCCATGTTCTGGCGGTTACGATCGGTGGACTTGAGGCTGGCGATCCTGCGCTGATCAAGGCATTGCCGAACCGTGCGCGCTCGGGGCAGGTCACGCCGCTCGATCGCCAGCCGACCATGCCCGTCGCCTTTGTTTCACCGAAGGATAACACCAACGGCAGCGCCAATCTCAACATCGAGGAACTGGACAGCATCGCCAGTACGTTGCGCGATCTTGGTATCGCGCCGGACAGTTTCCACTGGCAATTCAATCCCGAGGGGCCATACCCGGGCCTCAAGGCATTGCAGGAGGGGGATGAGGCGGTCTTTTGCGGGCGCGATCTCGAAATCGGCCAGGGCTTGCGCTGGCACGGCGAGCTGGCCCGGCATCACAAGCATCGCGTTCTGATCATTCAGGCGCCGTCCGGGGCCGGCAAATCAAGCTTTTTGCGTGCCGGGCTGTGGGCGCGGCTGCGCCGCCATCCCTCGTTTACGCCGCTGGCCATCGTCCGCGCGGTGGAAGGCGCTCTTACGCATCCTGAATGGGGGCTGGCCGCCGGGCTTTTTCAGACGCAGCAACTGGCCAGGCGCCTCGGCGACAGGTTAAACCTCACCCGCGGCGTCATCGAGCAGGACGTGATGACAGACCCGCGCGGCCTGTTAACGCGCTTTGCTGAGGCCGACGCATCGCCAGAGAGCGGCCGGCGCACGTTGCTGATCGGCCTCGATCAGGCGGAGGAAATCGCCGGGCCACTGTCAGATGCGGACGAAGCGCAACTCAAAGCGCTGTTTGATCTGGCGCTCAGCCCTGGCGAGGATCTGGCCATCCGCCTGGTGCTTACCGCCCGCGACGACAGCGTCGATGCTACACGGGAGCGGCTGTTCCAACACGGTCTTGATGATGAGCAAATTGTGGTGGAGCGGTTGAACCGGCTGCCGTCGCATCGCTTTGGCGAGGTGATTACTGGCCCGGCCGCCGCCGCCAATCGCGCTGGCTTTAAGCTTGCTTTCACTCGAGAGCAGGTGGATGCCCTGGCGCGCGCAGCAGCGGCAGGCGATGGCGCCGATAACACGGGCGATGCCCTGCCGGTTCTGGCCGTTGCCCTCAACCGGCTCGCCGGCAAATTCCGCCAGCCGGACGGTCAGCTGGATCTGGAGCCAGATCAGGCGGAGGCGTTCATCAAGCGGGCTGTCGCGGATACGGCGGCCGAGGCCATCGAGCAGGCGGGCGCAAGTGAGGAGGACCTTAAACGCCTCGCCATTCCGTATCTGGCCACCTGGGACCCGCAGGCTGGTGCTGAAGGTGCGGCAAAACGCGTCGTGGCGCGGGCCGAGACGCTGTTCGCAGGCCCACGTGCGGATCTGATACGGCTCGCCGATACGCTGGTTGAAAAACGCCTGCTCACCGTCAGCCGCGCACATGGCAACACAGGCGATAGCTCCAGTATCCTCTATGAAGTGGCGCACGAGGCGCTGCTGCGTGTGGAGCCGCTGGCGGGGCTCATTCATGAGCGGCGGGAGGAGTTTGAGCAGACGCGTATGCTTGCCATCGAAGCGCGCGACTGGGTGGCTTCCGGCGAAAGCGTTGAACAGCTCGGCCGCACTGGTGAACGGCTTCGCGTCGGGCAGGCGCTCCTTCGTGACGACTATTTTGGTGATGCCCTGCCCGATAGCGTCGCGCGCTATCTGGCCGCCTGCGCTGCCAAGGAGCAGGAGGACAGGGATCGCCAGCGCCGCTTGATTGGACGCGCCTTTGTCAAGCCTGCCCTGCAAGCGCTGCAGGATGGGCTCTCTGAGCATGCCTTGCGGTTGGCGGCGGCGGGGGCGCTGCTGGCGGAGGATCTGGGCCTGGAACTGGTGAAGGAGTTGCGCACGCCGGCGGCACGGGCGGCACATGACACCACGACGCGTGCCGTCTTAACCGGGCATTCAGGCGCAGTGAATATTTCAGCGTTCAGCCCCGATGGGCGGCGTATCGTGACCGCGTCTTCCGACAATACGGCGCGTGTGTGGGATGCCGAGAGCGGAAACGAGATCGCCCTCTTGCAAGCCCATAATCGTGCGTTGAACAGCGCGTCTTTCAGCCCCGATGGGCGGCGTATAGTGACCGCGTCTTCCGACAATACGGCGCGTGTGTGGGATGTTTCGCGTACCGCTG
>CAWUIN010000032.1:0-29263 GCA_963922535.1 uncultured Hyphomicrobiaceae bacterium
AACAAGCGGGAAATTTCCAGAGCAGCAGGAAAGCGAATCGTTTATTCTAGTATTCAGGAATCTGAAAGTGCTCACGTCGTACGTGATGAAATCATTCCGGCTTTTGATCGTCTTGGAGATGAGATTGACTCACGGCTGGAACAAAAATAATCGACAACGCATTGGCACCATTGAATATTTTTGTTATATTATACGGACGATAACTTGCTCGCTGTAGTTTTCAACGTACTTGCTCGCTGCAGCTTTCAACGTATATGATCAAGTAACGCGTCACAGGGTATAAATCCATGGCCGAAAGGACGCAAAAAATGGCAGATCCTCATGTCGTCGACGTTTACTTAACACGCCTGTCAGACGCTCTCGGTAAGGATGATTTTGGCGCACTTTTCGATGAGTTGTCCGCCGATAGCGCCGTTGGACAACCGGAGGCGATTGAAATTGCTTCTAAATTTGTTAGCCCTGTTTCTCGGAGCACATCCAAGTATAAGGCTCTCGAAAGCGTTCTGCGGCGCCATAAAAGCCTGATGTCTTTCAAGCTGAAAAGACAGGCTATGCGTGGGAGATCGGCAGCGTAAGAGAACAATGACGTATTGCCACGCAAAGGATTTGCTACAACATGCCTGTTGCAGAATTTGCACTTAATTTCGGATAAAAAAGTTTTTGCGTGCTGCCCTCTTAAGTTCTGCTAAGTTCTGCATAATTAAGTCCTGTTTTTTGAGAGCGCATGTCGCAACACCATCCCGCATCTGCCAAGCAGGTCCGCATTCTTGGCATTGAAACCAGCTGCGATGAAACCGCAGCGGGCATCATAGTACGTGACGAACAGGGCAGAGGCAGGATCGAAGCCAATGTGATCCGTTCGCAGTGGGAAGAGCATCGTGCATTCGGTGGCGTCGTACCAGAAATTGCAGCACGCGCGCATGTTGAGTGCATCGATGAAATCATTGCGCTGGCGCTGGCCGAAGCAGGCGTCACATTGGACAAGATCGACGCGGTCGCCTCAACTGCCGGGCCGGGATTGATCGGCGGCCTTTTGGTTGGACTGACAACTGCCAAGGCCATCGCAACGGCGACACGCAAACCGCTGTTTGCCATTAACCACCTCGAAGCCCATGCATTGACTGTCGGCCTCACCAACGGCCTTGCCCCGCCCTACATGCTGCTTTTAGTATCAGGCGGGCATACACAGATTGTCCTGGTCGCAGCCCTTGGTCACTACTACCGCCTTGGCACGACAATTGACGATGCGCTTGGCGAAGCCTTCGATAAAACGGCAAAGTTGCTCGATCTCGGTTTTCCAGGCGGCCCGGCCGTTGAGCGACATGCACAGGATGGCGATCCACGGCGATTTGACTTTCCCACCCCGTTGAAGGGACGTCCCGAGCCGCATTTCTCATTTGCCGGCCTCAAAACGGCGGTGCGTCGACAAGCACAAAAGCTGGCGCCACTCAGCCCGACCGATATTGCGGATTTATGTGCCAGCTTTGAACGCGCCGTTTGCGACAGCGTCGGGGACCGTATTGTCAAAGCTTACGAAATCGCGATGACGGATTATGCACGTTTCGGCACATCCCTGCCGCTCGTTGCAGCCGGCGGTGTCGCTCGTAATACGCGCTTACGACACGCATTAGAGCAGATCGCCGCTGCAATAGGAGTAAAATTATATATTCCACCGGCACAATTGTGCACGGACAACGGCGCAATGATTGCCTGGGCAGGAGCTGAGCATTATATCAATGGCCACACCAGCAGCATGGGTTTTGCCGCACGGGCACGCTGGCCTCTGGATGAGACGTCTCCTGCCGTTTATGGCTCCGGCAAGCATGGCGCAAAAGCTTAGGGCATCCAGCAAAATAAACGCTTCAATTTTAGTTAGAAATAGCCCGCGATATGAGGCTATGACTCGTAAAATTGAAGCGTTTATTTTGCTGGGAAGCCTTAGTGGTCTGTATCGCTAGGGCTTTTCTTCGTCTTTCATTTTATCAGAACGGGCCGTTGTCCCCTTCATGATTTTCATTGACCTGATCTCAGGAAAAAGCTCCCGAATGATGTGACGTGAACGCACCGGCTTGGCTTCAACAAACGGCAACGGTCTGCACATATCTATCGCAGCCACGCCAAGCCGTGCGGTTAATGCGCCAACAAATGCTCCTTCGCCCAAGCGCCGTGAGACGCGCCGGGCAATATCCTGCCCAAGAAACTGGCCAAACAAATCATCGGTGAGTGCAATTGCACCAGTTGCGGCAACGTGCATAATAATACGCCACAAAAGGCGTATACCACCAAGCAGGCCGGGTTGTCCGCCGTAGGCATCCGCCAAACGGCGCACCATGCGGACATTTTCAGCAAGCACGAACACTGTAACCAACAGCGCAACCGGCACCACCGCCGTGATCACGCCAACCCGCCGTGCGGATTCAAAAACGATGCGTCGGGCATGCTTATCCGCCTCAGCCAGTAAAACGCGGTCGGCAAGTCCGATCAGTTTGCCTGCTTCCTTCATATGGCGCTCATCTTCGCGGAAGGCCGCAAGGCTCCATTTCACGGCCTTACGCCCCCTCGCAAGTGCTTTGAGAGCTTTGATCGCGCGTTTTTCCAGCTTGCGGTCGCCTGTTGCAAGCGCGGCTTCGGCATCCTTGCGAATGCGCGTCAGACGTTTCATACGCAAAATGCCCAACACTTCCTTAAGGATAAGAACTGCTGCAGCAAAAAGTGCAATGAACAAGAGGCCTTGCGCCAGCCAACCGACCCAATCGTCCCGCCCAAGCGCGACGGATGTAAACCGTGCCAGCCACACGCTGGTCGTCAATACAAACAAGGCCAGCATTGCAGAAAACAGCAACGCACCCCATCGCAATCCGCGATTAAGCGAATTTCCCAGACCAACCGGCGCAGGTGGTGGCTGCCCCGTCGCGGGCATATCGTTGCCGACCGCCTCTTGCGTAACTTTGTCAGTGCTTTCGTCCAGCGGGCTTGTCGAAGTTGGATCTGAGACTGACAATGCCGGATCATCGGCATCGAAAACCCTGGGACGGCGGGGCGATGAACCGGATGTCATGTCAGACGATCTCCGATAAGGTAGCGTACCACTTGGTCAAGCCCGGTATGCGGCCACACGGCAGGATGGGCCCGATGTGTTTTTTCAGGCGAGGGGGGCTGGAAACGCACAAACTGCAGTGAGCCGGCCTGGAACATATCCGTGTCGAAGATATCGTGCACGTCATCCGGCAGATCTCCTGGGAATATGGCCGCCATTTCCTGTCCATTGAAAACCTTGTGGCCTGATTTTTCGCCGGCCTGTGGACGCCCGCGAATACACGGGATCCTGTCGCTACCAGTCCTGTAGTTAACATCTTCGGTGGAACGTAACGAAGCCAAGGCGACAACCTCAAATTCAGCTCCCGCATTCTGTACGCGTTTAACTGCACGACTGAGCAAGACCTGCATTATCATCTTAAGTCTCAGATGATTTGATGTATGAATGAGATCGGCTTTTGTTGCAGCAAACATTACGCGATCAATACGGCGGCCGAGGAGACTGGCAAGCCAGGACTGCCGGCCCGGACGAAATGCATTAAGCGCTCCATGCAGCGCTGTTTCCAGTTCGTCGATAGCTTCAGCCCCGCCATTCAGTGCTCCCAGAGCATCGACGAGTACGATCTGGCGATCAAGAGACTTGAAATGGCGTTCAAAAAAAGGCTTCACCACTTGTGACTTATAGCTCTCGAAACGGCGTGCCAGCAACGCCGCGAGCGTTCCCGGACGGATCGGCTGATCTGCGTCAATTGCGAGTGGAAAAAAGGTCAGCAATGGAGAGCCATCGAGTTCGCCTGGCAACAGAAAACGGCCTGGACTTATCATACGTGCAAATCGATCCGTCTTTTTTACGGAGTGCAGATATCTTGTGAACAAATCCGCACCCTCCATGACAATCCGTTCGTCGGCAGCGTTATCCGGCTTTATCGAGCGTGCAAACGTAAGCCAGGCGGTGAGATCGGCATCCTGCTGGCGGTGGACTGCATCGTCTATCATAAGCTGCGACCAGGCTTGGTAATCCTGATCCAGCAGGCCAAGATCCAGCAGCCATTCTCCAGGATAGTCAACAATATCGATATGAAGCCGCCGGGGAAGACCCGTGACATGGCGTATCCAGTTTGCGCTCTCCCATTCCAGCGTCAGACGCAATTGACTGATATGGCGCGTGCTTTCAGGCCAACCGACAGGTTCATCCTGGAGCATTGCCAGATTTTGCTCGTAAGCAAAGCGGGGAATATCGTCATCGGGCTGCGGCTCTAGAAAAGCCCGAAATCTGGGCAGATGACCAACTGGCAGGCCAGGCGCTGCACTGGAATCGATAAGCGTCTGGACAAGAGACGTGATGAAGACGGTTTTACCGGCGCGAGACAGGCCGGTTACGCCAAGGCGAAGCGAGGGCGTGGCCATGTCTGCCAGCACAACACCGGCACTACGCACGGCATCTGATGCAGAATCGCTGAGATCGGAAAGGCGCAAGTCTCTTACTTTACCTGATAATAATTGAGGCTGTCAGATTATAATTCATGCATTAGGGTGTTGAAAAAGTCACAATAAGTGCATGCCACCGCGCTGCATACACTCCGCTCATGTATAGTATACGCTGCTTGAGGCAATTGCGTCTATAAGTTCCGCTCAATTTTCGGTACGTCCTCGGCACGCGCGCCACACCAAGCCTGCAGACATCTATCATGCTGAATAAAAAGGAAATTCCGCGATACAACTGTTGCCATTTACCAATTTAAATTCCACTTCTCACACAACTCTGGGAATTCATCGTTGACTTGCTGCTGGTTGCGGCTAAATAGCCGGTATATTTCTTGCATTTATCGCTGTGCAGCAGCAAATTTATCTTGCGGGAGAAAAAGGTGAATAAGACACGGAGTATATCTGAAATTGCCGTACCAGAACTGACAACAATCCTCATCGAGGAAAAGGCATCTCGTTCGAAGAATGCACGCGTTAAACAATCGACAATTATAGTGTCGGAGGATTATCGCCCTAACGATGACGAGCCGTTCATGAACCCGGTTCAACAGGAATATTTCAAAAACAAACTTATCGCGTGGAAGGAGGATATCATCCGCCAGACCCGCGAGACCATCGAAGGGCTGAACACTGAGGTGACGCAGCACGCAGATCTTACAGATCGCGCAACATCAGAAACTGACCGCGCCTTAGAACTGCGCGCAAGGGATCGCCAACGCAAGCTGGTTGGAAAAATCAATGCCGCACTGGCCCGGATAGAGGATGGCAGCTACGGTTATTGTGAGGAAACCGGTGAGCCGATCAGCTTGCGGCGCCTGGATGCACGGCCAATTGCAACCCTGTCCCTTGAGGCACAGGAGCGCCACGAGCGCCGTGAAAAAGTTTATCGCGACGACTGAGTACAGAAGAGAAAGGAGATTGAAAAATATTCTGTACAAATATCAAAAAAGAAAATGCCATCATGTCTCAGTCTGTACCACGTATTAACTACATAAAAATGGTTTGGCTCCTAATCTTTCTTCCAGATGACAGGGAAAAAAGAGGGAGTTCGGATGTGATAAGCACCGATGGACGAGGACGTAGCCTGACGTTCTTCGCCTTGCAAGTCTTATTTGCCGCAGCCATAACACTGGCAGCATGCGCTTTCCTGGCTGCCGGTTCAGCAAGTGGTGATAACCACAATCTAAATTACGCTGAAAATAGCGGCAGGGTCATTACCGTGCAAAGGTTATTCGAACCAAGCAATTTCTCTACCTCGGACTATAACGACCACTAGAAGTGACTTTACGATGTTGACCAGGCAATCGCATTGGCTCGTTTCCTGAGGGAAACTGGTAATTGAAGCAGTCTGAATTATATCGGCTGCTCAAAACAGTACTAGTGGTCTGCTGAGCGAGCCATTAATAATGACCTGCTACACGAGGCTTTTACCTAATACATTTGGCGGACGGAGTAATCAACTTAAAATGACGGGTTGGGGATTACGTAGCGTAGCTCATAACAGCGTCAGTCAGACTTAACGTTTCACCGTCCCGCTAGATCTGTTCTCCCGCATGGAATTATCAACGGGCCCACTGGACCGTTTTATTTTTTTTCACCATCATTATTGTCGCTATTTTCGCTGTCTGTGCTTCCGGCTTGCACCGTAAGCTGCTGTTGCGCCTTGGCAAAGATAGCTTTGATGCCATCAAGATCCCGCAAATGCAAATCCTGCTGCGGATAAGGTATTTCAATACCACGCTCCTGAAACATCTTGAAAATTTCCATGCGCAAAACTGTTTTGGTTAATAATCCGGAATTGATGTCAGAAACATAACACCGCAACGAGAAATTCAAAGAGCTGGTACCAAAATCATCAAAGGTAACAAAGGGTTCCGGAAAGCCTAAAACCTTATCCGAGGTTTTAGCGATGTTCATCAAAAGATCGTGGACTTCCTGCGGATCTGATTGGTAGGAGACGCCAACGGGAATAACAATCCGCCCCATGGGGCTTCGATGCGTCCAGTTCTGTACGGTGCCGCCAATGAGGGTTGCATTGGGTATGATGACCGATGCACGGTCAAACGTTTCAATCTCCGTTGAGCGCACGCTTATTTTTCGCACATACCCCTGTTGATCTCCAACAACCACCCAATCACCAACTTTGACCGGGCGTTCAACAAGCAGAATGAGGCCCGATACAAAATTATTGACGATCGATTGCAGGCCGAGACCAACGCCAAGGGACAACGCACCAATGACAAGCGTAAGTTGGGTCAAGTCAATGCCGATATACGAAATGCCGACAAGCGCAGCCGCTGCAAAGCCCAGATAGCCAAGGCCGGTATGCAGCGAATTGGCAATGCCGCGATCTACATTCGGCGCGTTCAGCACCGAGCGATCGACCCAGCCCTGAACCATACGCGTGATCAACAACACCGCCGCAAACAAGCCGACGCCCATCAGGATATTAACCAATGAAATCCTGAACTGGCCGATTTCAAACCCAAATAACAATGATTTAAGGCTGTTGAGCAGCTGGGAAAATGGAATTCCCCAAGATAACAGCAGCAGCGTCAAAGCGATTGTAATAAGGAAGACGTTGGCAAAAAAAGCTATAATATCAAATATTTTCTGCCAGCGCTGCTGTGAAAGCCATTTACCTTCGCTGATCAGGCGTCCAACCGGCTCGCCAAGCTGATGCGGATTTGCTGCCATGACACGGATGCCAAGATGCAATAGCAACACCGCAACGCCGCCCGCGCCCATCAAGAGTACTTGCCCTGCAATGAAACGCCCTAAAGCAACATAGCCGGCCAACGTCACAATGATGATCGTTAATGCGACAAGCCCGAGCGGAACACGCAGGATATTGAGCGAGATTTTGATAAGCCGCGCACTTGCACGCTCATAATCGTCAGGCAAGGCTGTAAGCGCTAACACGATAAGCAATACGGCAAAAGCACCATTCGCCAGACTTGTTTCCAGAATACGGATTTCAACCGGCATATGAAAAAGCTGGATCATATGATGCAGAAACAGGTCTGCTGCATAAACGGCGGCGATTGCATTGATTGTCCAAAGCAGACGCTGCGCGACATTGGTTGGAATCCCAACCAGACGCCAGTTCGGCCATTGCGGCTGTAATATACCTGTAGCCAGCGCCGTAACGAATAAGAAAATGAGAAATCCCGTTAATGCAGAGTATGCAACTTTGCGAATTGTATCGTCCCAAAGATGCAACAACTCCCCCGTCACAAAAATGGCTACAGCCGCGAGCATCCCTGGCATGACCAGCACGAATGCAAGCAAGCTTGCGCGCATGGCCCGGTGCAAAAAACCGGGCCGTGCCGCCGTGGGGACACTCTCCATGGATTTAAAAATACGCTGCCTTGCCAGAACTAGCAGCACATAGCAAGATATGCCGATAATCAGCGCAAGCGACAGCGAAATTGGGTTCAGCCTGGCTATCGCCCACCAATTGCCAGCGATGGTTTTGATCTGGATCAAAACACGCGGCAGCGCATCATCCAAGTTGCGCCAAAGAGCACCAGAAACGGGGCTCCTGCTCCGGCGTAAAATATCACTGGTAAAATTCTGGAGTTGATATTCCTGGATCTGTTCTTCGAGATTTTGCGCCCGTAAAATTGACAGGTCGGTGCGCTTTTGCGCTGCGACTATGCTTGCGCGGATTGAATTCAGGTGATCGCGCTCCTCTACAATTTCAGGAGCCTCGACGGCACCCGGAGCTTCAGGAGCCTTTCCAAGTTGTGATATTTCGCCATCGACGGCAGAAAGCCTCGGCGCAAGCGCTGATTTCGTTGCGCTCATTTGCTGTTTAAGTTGCTGCAATTCGCGCCGTTTATGCTCAAGTTCGTCGACATTATTACGCAACCGCTCTACGGACTTGCGCAAAAGATCCAGAGCATCGGCCTGACGAGGGATAGACTCCGCGAGTTGGGCAGGAAAAAGGTTCGTTTGCTGTACCTTTTTCAAGGCCTGGCCGGGGACCTCTTCCCCCGCCGTTTGACCGGCAGCGGTTGTGTCTGCACCGCTTGCGGAAGCCAGCGCCAGTAAAACCCATATCAGGACAAAGATATAGCATGGCACCTGCAGCGCAGCACGCTGCAGACCGTACTTCCATAAAGGAAAATAATATTTCACCTGTCAGACCTATTCCCGACCGTCTTATTCCAACTGCTGCGCAACTTTAGCTGGTCTGCCCTCATTGGTGCTGGGTAACATGGCCGCCTGGCTGGCGGCCGGGCGCACGACTTCCGAGAGCGCTGTTTGCTTGTCACCAATATTGGTTTCGATAACAACATCAACCGGCCCGCCGGTCATGATGAGATGTTCGACGTTATCGCGCCTGATCAGGACGAGGCGGCGACGGCCGTCGATTATCGTCTGTTCCACGACATCAAGACGCTTGTCCGGCGGTTTGGAAGCGAAAAAACCATCTGTGAGACGTTTCCCTATCGAAACGCCACTCAGATAGTCACGAATGAGCACGCCACCCACGGTTAAGATGCCGGCAATCAAAAGAATAAATAATATCCAAGAGATAATTTCCATGTGTATCAAGGGGTGATCTCGTCACACCTTGCCCCTTCTCCGTCTGTTGGTTTGGCAGCGCACCATTACGGATATAGATTGCAACAGCATGACGCGAGAATAAAACAATCGGCGCAGAACAGGAAATTTGTGATGTAGTTTCCCGAATCTTTCATAGCCTGAATTTCATTTCATATTAACCCTGATGCCGCAAATGTTAGCTCATACACAACACTTTATCGACAGACGTTTCCATTTGATACAACTGTTGTGGCAAATACGGAGTTTCCATGCGCATGCACAATAGGCATCTTACTACGGATGACCGGCAGCCTCGCCTGATGGATAAGAGAGCATAAGACGTATGAGTTTCAATCTGCCGTCAGTTGGCAATCCCCATAAATAAAAAAGGGTTAGGATCTTTCTCGCCGGGCCCGATACCTGTTGCGAGAATTTGAAACGACAGCTTTCCCCGGAACACAACTGAATTCAGGGCCCGATATGCCGCGTACGCGTTTTGTTACTAATTCGCCTGGATGTGCGACACTCCCTAAGAATCGGATTAATGTATATAACATGCAAAACCTGCGAGTAGCCTCAGATCCAAACAAAACCGCTGGCTCAATTGACGCCGTATCGGCTGGCACTACGACCATTGCGGTTTTTCTTATCTTCATGGTCGCCGCTGCGGGCACTTTGGCGTTCTTTTCAGCTCAGTCGGACAAGCCCGTTATCCTGACACTGATGGGCCTGCTCGCCATGCTCGGTGTTTTTTTCATATTCGGGATTGCCGCTGGACAAATCCGACTAAGTGAACGCACACCGATAGCTGACCTGCTTTCTGGTATCTTCGACAAACAGAAAGAAGGACAGCTGCTAACGACGATGGATGGTACAATTCTTCATGCCAATCGCACAGCGGACGAGTTGCTTGGGCGCAATGAATTCGGTGAACTCAATTCTCTTGAGCACTGCTTTGCCAAGACATCGCCGGGTGCAGAAGTTTTATTCCGCCTTATTCGCGCAAGCCAGCGCAATGCCAGCGTAAGTGAAGCTGTTCAGCTTCACGCACCAGGGACGGATAAGGACCAGCACCGATGGTTCCGTCTGAGCGTAGCGCCGTTTGGCGCTGTCGATCTGCCCGCTTACAACGGCAGAACGGCGCTTTGGAGTTTTGTCGAAATCACCGGGGAGAAGAAATCTGCGGCAGAACAGATCGCTCATCTGCACGATGAACTGGAAATTTATCGCGAGCTTACGGCCGGCATTTGTGTGATTGCTCCCGACGGCAGTATATTGCACTCCAATTTGAAGCTTTTGAGCAATCTTGGCCACAGTCTGCAGCCAGACAGCGCTCCGCGCCACCTCAGCGAACTTCTGCCACGTCACGATATTGAGCAGATCCTCAAGATAACCGACGGCGTATCAACTCAGATACCGCAAATGCTTGAAGTGGACTTTATTACGGCAACAGGGGAGCGTTGGCCTGCCGTGTGCTATCCATCAACCGAGCAGAGGCAAACCGGTGCTCCCCGAACGACGCTCGTCATCCATCAACGTGTGTTGCCGGATGCAGCCGATGTGAACAAAAAATATGCCAATACGTTCCGCATGGCACCTTTCGGCATTGCCCTGGTCAACGCGCAGGGATGTTTGGAGACCGTTAATCCGGCTTTTGCACGTTTGAGTGGCGCAAACCTTTCGACCCTGGTCGGCAGGCCCGTTAGCGAGGCCTTTGAATTTAGTTCCGATACGACTGGTGCCTCACAACTTCTCTCTGCCATGGAGGCGGCACACCGCGGGAAGGCAGAAATTCCAGCGGTTGAAATTGCAATTGGACAGGAAGGCGAGTTTGCACGACGCATCTTCGTTCAATCGCTAGGCCAAGGCAAATCAGAAAAGGCACCCGTTATTCTTTATATCACGGATGCAACGGAAGAACGCGCACTCGGGCAAAAGTTTGCCCAAAGTCAGAAGATGGAGGCAATCGGCAAGCTTGCCGGTGGCATTGCACACGATTTTAACAATGTACTCACGGCAATCATCGGATTTTCTGATTTGCTGCTTGCCAACCATCGCCCGACTGATCATGCATACAAGAACATTCAAAACATCCGTTCAAGCGCCAATCACGCGGCAGGCCTGGTTAAGCAACTCCTGGCATTTTCACGCCAGCAAACGCTGAAACCAGAAATCTTGCAGCTTGGTGAACTGGTGACGGATCTTTCAGTTATTCTGAACCGTCTGCTTGGCGAAAACGTTGAGTTGAAAATTTCTTCAGGCCGCGATCTTTGGACCGTCAAGGCAGATCACAATCAACTCAATCAGGTTATCATCAATCTTGCCGTTAACGCACGGGACGCAATGCCGGATGGTGGTAAGCTCACGGTGCGGACACAAAATATCTCAGAACGTGAAAGCCACAGGCTTTTTGATCTTGGCATCGTCGTCGGCCAATACGTCATGATCGAGGTTGAAGATACAGGCTCAGGTATGCCGCCGGAAATCATGGCCAAGATTTTTGAGCCATTCTTCACCACCAAGGATGTCGGAAAAGGGACGGGACTTGGATTATCCACGGTTTACGGTATCATCAAGCAAACCGGCGGCTATGTGTTTGCCGACAGCACGCCGGGTGCTGGGACCACGTTCCGTGTTTACCTTCCGCGCTACATCCCGAATGAAAAAGAACTCGACATGCAAACAAAGGCTGCAACGGTGGAGCGGCCGCTGGATCTGACCGGCCATGGCCGCGTCTTGATTGTCGAGGATGAAGACGCTGTACGGACATTTGCAACCGAGGCGCTGGCACGTCAAGGCTATGAAGTCTTGCAGGCTTGCGATGGCCTTGAGGCACTCGACGTTCTCGAAGAGTGCAATGGTGAGGTCGATCTGGTGGTAAGCGATGTCAAAATGCCTGAAATGGACGGGCCGACACTTTATAAAGAATTGCGCAAAACCAACCCTACGATCAAATTTATCTTTGTATCAGGATATGCTGATGATGCATTTACCAAGATGCTGGATGCAGATGCCGACTATGTATTTTTGCAAAAGCCTTACACCTTGGCTCAAATAGCAGAAGTTGTAAAACGCCAGTTCTCATAAGAGACGCTCATGAGCAATATTGCAATCGTCGCAATGGCGGGATAGAGCCATTATCGCATAAAGCCGACCCGCTCGTCACAACCTAAGGGCGCGTTATTTGTTGATCAGATTGCTGAAATTTGCATTAGCACGTTGAATGTAGACTTCAGGCTGCTTATTCCATGTCGCGCGCACCTGGCGGTTATAGTTCAGATACAGTCTGCCATTGACGATACTCCAGGCGTCAGGCTCAATCTTAACAAGATAGCCCCTTGATACGCCATACGCACAGTAGCCGCCATAGGCTGGTTCGTATTTCGCCGGATTAGCTTGAAACCTTGCACGGTTCACAGCCGAGGAGAAGCGCCATTCCACACCTTTGTGTTTCAGTGTGAATTGCACCAATCCCTTGCGTGGCCGCCGTTCTTCGAAATAAGCAACAGGATCATAACCCTTGATTGCCAGACCGGGTGTGCCAAGTGTGTTGATCGCTGGTTTTGCATTTGCGGCTGACTGCACGCCAAAGGTTACAACGATCAAGGTTAGTGCGTATAAAAACGTTATACCGATTGTCGAATTTCTTACGCTCATCATCAAGTATCCTCACCTCTGTTAGGCTTTGTTGTACGGGATTTCTCGATGAATGGCGCTTCACAAGCAAGCAACAAATCTGCGATTTCACGTGATCATGGGCATCAGGGGACAGACTGGCCTGAGGCAACGCGAATTTGACGTTCGTTTGGAGCGCCAAAGTATTCAAAAAACCGGGGCTCAATATTCTCGACGGGCAGAATGATCAATACGTCAGTCGTCCCGAATTGATGATCGATCACCGCTCCGTCGCCAATATAGGCTCCCAAGCGCATATAACCTTTGATTAAAGGCGGCAATGCCTTGAAAGCTGCTCTTGTATCGATCTCATCTTTGGCTATGAGGTTCATATCAACGAACATGTCTGGATGCGCTTTCACATACCAGTCTTGCGGTGCGAGCCGCTCGTGATAAAGAAGGCTCAGAGCCAGTGCATGCTGTTGCGGATCTGTACCTTCGAAACTTGCGCAGCCGATCATGACATCGATATCGTGCTCTCTCACGTATGCCCAGAGACCTTGCCATAATAATTCAACCGTCCGTTTATTACGATAAGGCTTGAGAACACACGAACGGCCGAGTTCCATAAATCGGTAACGCGGTGTTCGTAAAGCGATTAAGGGGGCGATGTCGTATTCAGATTGCGTATAAAAACCGCGCTCGCCGGTGTTCATATCATGGCGCAACATGCGATAAGTCCCAACCACGTGTGGTCTTTGCCCTGCACGCTCCACTCCTTCGATTGGCGACTTAGGATCTTTATCGAAAACAAGAAGATGATCGCAGAATTTATCGTAAGGATCCTGATCACGCTTACGCAGTTTAGAGCGGAAGTCCGGCTGTGCCGACATTTCCTCGTAAAATACCTTGTAACGCAGACGCTGCGCCAGCCTGATGTCCGCCAGCGACTGTGCGAGGCGAACTTCAAGTGAACCGATCTGACCATAGATCTTTTCGGATGATCGGTGCAAGCCAACGGCAAGCTGCGACGCTGTTGCTCGCATAACTTTACCAGACTTAACAAATGCGCTTTGATTATGTTCCAGCATGGTTTTGGATACCGAATCTTTTTCTTTATGGCCAGATTTCGATGTCATTTATGCAGATTCTCCGTACCCTTAGCTGACAGTAACACGCATAAACGCGAATGTCGTCGCTGCTTACATACCGAGTATTCGTTTTTGCCGATATGCATATCCCGCCCAGACATGATGGAGAATTCAAATATTTCGAACAAAAAAGATCTAATGCCATGATATTAAATCATTTTTTTTGCTCAACACTTTTGATTTCAAGCCCTCTGGAATGCCGGCAAAGTAAGGCTTTTTAACATCGGATCTGAAATATTTTAATATATGACACTGTATGCGCAGAACGCATTAAGCAGGTAAATACTCTATCGAGACTCGGCAAAAGTGTCAAAAAGCTGCCTTGCAGCGTTTCTATAATGGTTTTTGCCTGAAAAAATGCATGCTATCTGCTGCCTATTGATCCGATCACTTGGAGAACGGCACGATCACGTGTTACGTCGTATGGGGAAGTTTCTTGATGAGGACAATGAGGCCCAAAAATGAGTGCTACGCGTACTGAAACCGATACGTTTGGACCAATCGAGGTTGCTGCCGACCGCTACTGGGGAGCGCAGGCCCAGCGTTCGCTGGGAAACTTTAAAATAGGCTGGGAAACGCAGCCACTACCAATCGTCCATGCCCTCGGCGTCGTCAAGCGTGCCTGTGCAGAAACGAACATGGCACTTGGTAAACTCGATACGCAAACAGGCAACGCCATTGTCGCCGCTGCACAGGAAGTTATCAACGGCAAACTGGACAGCCATTTTCCGCTGGTCGTCTGGCAGACAGGTTCCGGCACCCAGTCTAACATGAACGCCAACGAGGTCATCTCCAACCGCGCCATCGAGATGCTGGGCGGCACCATGGGCTCAAAAGCGCCGGTTCATCCCAATGACCACGTGAACATGAGCCAGTCATCGAATGACACCTATCCGACGGCCATGCACATTGCCTGCGCGGTTGAGATTCATCGTGCCCTACTGCCGGCCCTGCAAAAACTGCGTAATGCACTGCACGATAAGGCAGCGGCCTGGAGCACTATTATCAAAATCGGCCGCACCCACACCCAGGATGCCACACCATTGACGCTCGGCCAGGAATTCTCCGGCTATACGCAGCAGATCGAAAACGGTATCAAGCGTATCCAGTCAAGCTTGCCGGCGCTGATGGAACTGGCGCAGGGTGGCACCGCGGTCGGCACGGGGCTAAACGCGCCGGTTGGATTTGCCGAAAAAGTCGCCGAGCGGGTCGCCGATATCACCGGCCTGCCATTTACAACGGCACCAAACAAGTTCGAAGCCCTGGCAGCCCACGATGCCATGGTGTTCGCGCACGGAGCGATCAATACCGTTGCCGCATCGTTGTTCAAAATTGCTAACGATATTCGCTTCCTTGGCTCCGGTCCGCGCTCCGGCCTTGGCGAACTGGCGCTGCCTGAAAATGAGCCGGGCTCATCGATCATGCCAGGCAAGGTGAACCCAACCCAGTGCGAAGCCACAACGCAGGTGTGCGTCCAGATATTCGGCAATCACGCAGCACTTACATTTGCCGGCAGCCAGGGGCACTTCGAACTCAATGTGTTCAACCCGGTCATGGCGTATAATTTTCTGCAGTCCGTTCGCCTGATGTCGGATGCAGCGATTTCCTTCACCGACAATTGCATTACCGGCATCACGCCGCGCGAAGACAACATCAAGGCCGGCCTTGAGCGCTCGTTGATGCTGGTCACCGCCCTGGCGCCGAGGATCGGCTACGACAACGCCGCCAAGATCGCCAAGACGGCGCACGCCAACGGCACCACGCTACGTGAAGAAGCCGTCGGCGGCGGTTACGTCACCGAATCCGAATTTGATGAAATCGTACGACCGGAAAAGATGATTTCTCCGGCATAGCGTAAAAACCGGCACGGTTGGCTGTAATAGTCGTCACTTGCGATGTGGCAATTAAGGCCAACCGTTTGATGCAGACTTTCAACACGGAATAAAAGGACTTAATTATTAGTCCACGTCAACCATGGAAATACCCGACGATCAGGAAATACCCGACGATCACACGGCCCCCCCCAATGCAGCTGCTTCAGATGAGGCCAGCGCCCGGTACTCAGCGCCCACACGGCCGCTCAAGCGCTCGTTTTCGATTGCAGGCCACCGCACCTCGATTTCGCTTGAAACGGCCTTCTGGGAAGCGTTGCGTGAAATTGCAGCCAGTAAGGAGCGCTCGGTTGCATCCCTGGTTGCCGAAATCGACCGTGATCGCGGCGATGCCGGCCTGTCCGGCGCGATCCGCGCCTACGTCCTTGATTATTATCGAACCCGCGCCGCTAGCCATAGAGATGGCAGCGCAGTGGGGTAGAGTATTTGTGCCAGCCAAAGGCGGTATGGAACAAAATGTCGCTGTCTGCCCTACATCACGGTACATGCATGCAAGAAAATACAACATAAATTCGCACACTGAGTGGCGCGGGGAACGTCAACAGCCACTTGTGTTCTGCATCAAACGGCTTATTTCGTTGGATGTCGTCTATGTTTCTATTATGGTTTGCTTATTTGTCATGTTGCAAGCCATTTTGACTGGTTTACTACATGTGTGGTCTATGTCACTTGAAATCCTGGCGTCCCTTTATCATTCTAAGTGATTAGGGTCATTCTAACTAAGTGATCAGTCCACCAGAATGCCCACCAGGTATATTCGTGGCGGGCAAGTTGGTGATTTTTGATGGAGCCTTAGGTCGCCGTAAGCTACTTATTCATTGCGCAGGTTGGTCGCTGCAGAACGCCCCTGACGATCCTGCTCAATGTCATAAGTCAGCTTATCGCCTTCATTTGGGGCGGCAAGACCTGCGCGTTCAACAGCGGAAATGTGAACAAACACATCCTTGCCGCCGTCGTCCGGCCTGATAAAGCCGTAACCTTTTGTCGTATTGAAGAATTTTACGGTTCCGCTTGGCATTTTTCGTCTCCTGTTGCCTGATGGACTTGGTAAAACGGGTGGGCCTGGCAAGTAACAGCATTGCCAAGTTTTGAACGTCGTTCGCGAAGCCAGCACTGCCGCGCAGCACTACCGCTTTGGGGAACTGAACAGATATTGATAATGATGGTCGCCGTGTGGAGAATTTGTGAGCGCTAGGGCGCCCTGAGATCCGGTTATGTTTGGGGGAATGCACATGGGCAAGGGAATATGACGCATCATATGTGGCGTCTGTGACGCATGATGCCAGGACAATCGAAATATGATCGACTTTAAGTTTTACGATGAAATCGCAACTATCATTCTGCGTAGTGTACTTGTGCAGCTGCGACAAAACTGAGTATCTAGTCAATTCAGAAAAAGTCTCGATTACCAACCGCGATTGTTAAGATCTCTTATCGTTTAGCCTTCGCCATGCGCAGGATGGAGAAGACAGATTTCATATAGAAGCGGTCGTCGACACGAATGGAAGTAAATATTCGAATGCTCTTCAACTGCTTCTTGATGCGCGACAAAATCGTTTAGTCTTGACGATATGTCAATGATAGATTGCTTTCTGTTCGTATTCATAACAATCTTGTTAGACGATTGCCCACCTGTTTAAAATTTTTTCTGTCCGCCCATTTCGGCTGTGAGCTATTCGCGTTGGATTTATTCGCAGGACCGACATGATAATGCGTGACAAAATGCCCCGGAAGTTTTAAGTTCTCTAAGTATCAAATGCTTTGCTGCGATGACAATCGTTAACAAACGAACCTTTTAGCCTGGAACTGAAAGATAAATTTATAAAGTCCATAATTTATAAAGCCCACAATGAAGACCAATCCCTACAGCCAGAATCTCAATAAAAACTCTGCCAATTTTCAACCTTTAACACCACTGTCATTTCTTGCCCGTGCGGCTGTCATTACGCCGGATTATGATGCCGTTATTCACGGTACCCGGCGCTGGACCTATAACCAGCTTTATAATCGCAGCCGGCAGCTAGCATCCGCGCTCGCTGCCCGGCAGATAAGTTCCGGCGATACGGTATCAGTTATGCTGCCCAACGTCCCGCCGATGATCGAAGCCCATTACGGAGTGCCAATGTGCGGTGGCGTCCTGCATGCGATCAACACCCGCCTCGACGCCGATATCATTGCCTTTCAATTAGATCACACAGATGCCAAGGTCGTTATTGTCGACCGTGAATATGCGTCGGTTATGGCTGCTGCGCTCGCCAAAACCGCTGTAAAACCATTTGTTATAGATTATGATGATCCCGTATTCCCGCAGCCAGCAAGCCCAATTTCGGAGACAGATTACGAGGATTTTATTGCCGGGGGCGATCCTGGTTTTGCCTGGCGCATGCCGGACGATGAATGGGATGCCATTTCGCTGAATTACACCAGCGGTACGACCGGCAATCCCAAAGGCGTAGTCTCCCATCATCGTGGCGCCGCCCTTATGTGCTATGCTAATATTTTAGCCGTCAATATGGCTAAAACCCCGGTGTATCTGTGGACACTGCCGATGTTTCATTGCAACGGCTGGTCCTTCCCGTGGACATTATCAGCCGTGAGTGGCACCCACGTCTGCCTGCGCCAAGTGCGCGCAGCGGCTATGTATGAGGCGCTTGCCACACATGGTGTAACGCATCTTTGCGGTGCCCCGATCGTGATGACAACCCTGCTTAATGCGGCAGATCACGAGCGCAGACCATTGCCACATCGTGTCGAGTTTGTCACGGCAGCGGCACCGCCACCGCAAGCGGTGCTGGTCGCCATGGCCGATTCAGGGTTTAATGTCACCCATGTTTACGGCTTGACCGAGACCTACGGCCCGGCAGTTGTCAACGAGTGGCACGCAGCCTGGGATCGGCTGCCGCCGGCCGAGCAGGCGGCCAAAAAGGCACGCCAGGGCGTAAGCTATCCAGCGCTGGAAGCGCTTACCGTCCTTGATCCCGACACCATGCTTGAGGTACCAGCGGATGGCAAAACGCTTGGCGAAGTTATGATGCGCGGCAACATCGTCATGAAAGGGTATCTCAAGAACCCGGAAGCCAGCAGCAAGGCATTTGCCGGTGGCTGGTTTCATACCGGCGATCTCGGCGTTTTATATCCGGACGGATACATACAACTGAAGGATCGCTCTAAGGATATTATTATTTCCGGTGGGGAAAATATTTCATCGATCGAAATCGAGGATGCGCTCTATAAGCATCCCGCCGTGGCCTGCTGCGCGGTCGTTGCAAAGCCAGACGACAAGTGGGGCGAAACCCCCATGGCCTACGTTGAACTTAGGCCGGATAAAACCGCCACAGCCGAAGAGATCATTGCCTGGTGCCGCGAGCATCTTGCCGCTTATAAGTGCCCGCGTTTCGTCGAATTCACCGAAATCCCCCGCACGTCGACCGGCAAGATCCAGAAGTTTGTCTTAAGAGAGCAGGCTAAAGCATGTTAGTTAGGCCGTGTCGTCAATTACCGCGCGACGCCGGCGGAGGCGAATTGTCCTCGCTATGCACCTGGCTATGTACCTGCGTTTACTTGATAAGACGCCTTCCAACTTGCGCGAGTATACCTTGCCGCCGAAAAGATCTGGGTCTTCTGGCTTTGCGCGGCAACTGACGATAGGTCCTGGAAATCCATCTGAATAATACCTATTATCTAAACGACAATAGATAATCAACTTTAACGTTGGACCGAACGAGAGATATCATAGCTGAGTTATGCTCAGCTTGAGCATAAAGAGGCTTCATATGATCCGCACCGAACACCCTGCTGCTGCATACCGCAAGCAAATATCTCCGCATTCGGCGACACCGAGAACGGCGGACTTCCGCGAACGCCATAAAGATATATTGCCTGACTTTACGCCAGCACTTAATCGCGAGATGGCATCGCTGTATGAGCGGGTCAAAAATGTCGTAACACCGCCTGAATGGACGCATTACGCACCGATCATCCATGCGATCAACAAGATCAAGAACGAGCGCAACGCAGCTATTCTGGCGCATAACTATATGACACCGGAAATCTTTCACTGCGTTGGCGATTTTCGCGGCGACAGCCTTCAACTGGCGAGAGAGGCGGCCACAATCGACGCCGACGTTATCGTGCAGGCTGGCGTGCATTTCATGGCTGAAACATCAAAACTGCTGAACCCGGATAAAACAATCCTGATTCCTGATCTCGAAGCGGGATGCTCCCTGGCGTCCTCAATAACGGCTGGCGATGTGCGTGCGCTGCGCGAAGCTTACCCTGGTGTACCAGTTGTCACCTATGTCAACACCAGTGCCGAAGTGAAAGCAGAAACGGATATTTGCTGCACGTCTTCCAATGTGCTGAAAATCGTTGAAAGCCTTGGCGCAGAACGTGTCCTTTTAATCCCCGACGAATATCTTGCCAAGTATGTGCAAACGCAGACAGACATCGAAATTATCAGCTGGAAAGGCCGTTGCGAGGTACACGAGCGTTTCACAAGCGAGGAACTGCGAGACTATCGCGCGGCAGAGCCGGGAGTTAAAATTATCGCGCATCCGGAATGTCCGCCCGATGTCATTGCCGAAGCCGACTACACCGGCTCAACCTCCGGCATGATCGGCTACATCAAGAATAACCGTCCAGCCAAAGTCATTCTGGTAACCGAATGTTCGATGGCCTCTAATGTCGCTGCCGAAACCCCCGATGTCGCCTTCATGAAGCCCTGCAATCTCTGCCCGCACATGAAACGTATTACGCTGGAAGGTATTCTCGACAGCCTTGTTCATATGAAACACGAAGTGACCGTCGATCCGGCAATTGCTGAAAAGGCCCGGCATGCGGTTGAGCGCATGGTAAATCTGGCCAACTGACCAGGCAAGATCTCCAAGCGCAGCCGCAAAACCCTGACCGGAAAAGTTTCTGCGCCGTGCACTGTAAGCTGGGCTAAGCCATTTCATTCATCGTTCCTGTAAGGAGCGGCAATGTCGCCATCACACACGATTACCATACCTAATATTATCATTATCGGCGCAGGTCTTGCCGGTTTATACACGGCGCTGCGTCTTGCCCCCACTCCTGTCACAGTGATTACGCCTGCTCCATTAGGCGAGGGCGCATCAAGTACCTGGGCGCAGGGCGGTATTGCGGCCGCTGTTCATCCCGGAGACAGCGCCGCCGCCCATGCTGCCGATACCATCAAAGCCGGAGCAGGCCTTGTCGATGATACGGTTGCCAAACTCACCGCTGTCGAGGCTGCAGAACAAATCCACAACCTGCTTGCCTATGGCGTGCCTTTCGATCGTGATCTTGAGGATCGGCTCATCTGCTCGCGCGAGGCCGCCCATTCAACCAATAGGGTTGTGCGCGTCAAAGGCGATGGTGCAGGCCGCGCTATCATGCAGGCGATTATGGAAAGTGTTCGCCACACACCATCAATCAGACTGCTGGAAGGTTATACGGCCATTGACCTGATCTGTGAAGCGCGCCACGTTACAGGCGTCATCCTTGAGCGGTCGGATGATCCCGCCGCTCATTATAAAGTAGAGGCCAGTGGGGCCATCGTTCTGGCGACCGGCGGCATTGGTGCACTTTATGCCCGTTCGACCAATCCGTCTTATGCACGCGGCAGCGCGCTTGCTCTTGCTGCCCGCGCTGGCGCGAGTATTGCGGATGCCGAGTTCGTGCAGTTCCACCCGACAGCAATCGACGTTGCAGCCGATCCAACGCCACTTGCGACCGAAGCACTGCGTGGCGAAGGTGCACGTCTCATCAATCGCCGTGGCCATCATTTTATGCTGGATTATCATGCGGCAGGCGATCTTGGCCCACGCGATATTGTCGCCCGCGCTGTTTTTCAGGAAATCCAGGAGGGGCGTGGCGCTTTTCTCGATTGCCGGTCAGCCATCGGCAACGCTTTCCCGGAACGTTTTCCGGCTGCAACCAATCAATGCCGGGCGCATGGAATTGATCCTGTAACACAACTCATCCCCGTCATTCCGGCCGCACACTACCATATGGGCGGTGTTGCAACGGACATCGACGGGCACACCAGCGCCAAAGGCCTGTGGGCCATAGGA
Source organism: uncultured Hyphomicrobiaceae bacterium (assembly GCA_963922535.1). Lineage (GTDB taxonomy): Bacteria > Pseudomonadota > Alphaproteobacteria > Rhizobiales > Hyphomicrobiaceae > Tectiglobus. The sequence continues at coordinate 21,808 of CAWUIN010000032.1, forward strand.
GAGTGTGCGTCGACCGGTCTCCATGGTGCGAACCGGCTGGCCTCTAATTCGTTGCTGGAAGCGGTCGTGTTTGGTGCACGCGCAGCCGCCAGAATTACCGTGGAGGTTCAACCTGCTGAAACTCGGCTGGTGCGTATCCTGACAAGCCATCTGCCGGACGATGGCGCCCGTCATGCAGCCATAGCGATGATCCGTACGACACTTGCAGAAAACGCGGGCGTAATCCGCAACGTGGATGGCCTTAAAACAGCACTTGATACGCTATTGAGGATTGAGCAGGCTGCCGACGGCGATCTCATAATCGCCAACGCTGCCATAGCGGCACGCTTCATTGCCGAGGCTGCATTGCGCCGCAAGGAAAGCCGCGGAGCGCACTTTCGGGATGATTTTCCAAAATCAAATCAAGAACAATGTAAGCGCCGCACTATAACACTTAAGGGCCTTAACATACGCTATACAATAGCTGCAGGGGCAGAATTACCGTTTAACATTCAGGAAGGCACACCATGACTGAAAATATCCTGTGAAGACCGCTGTCAACCTATCGCTGGTCTTTTCTTTGGCTTCTTTTTGGTAACATCACTGTTTGGTTGATCCTTAGACTTATTTTTTTTATGTTCCCTGCGCCAGAGTTCTCCTATATATCTACCAATACGTGCAACAATCAGCATAAGATATCTTACAAGTGAAATAACAGCCACAACTCCCAGCGCACCAATCAGCTTTTCTTTAATATTTTTATAAAGGGGATCTTCAATATTGTTATAAATAGGATCATTTACTTTCAGCCAGGTCACAATAAAATAAAGAGCAACCGAATAGAGAATGGCAAATTTCAAGCTGTCTTCATAGGCATCTTTCATGTTAGGATTGATATTTTTGTATGTATATTTCTTTCTGATCACATGCTCATGCTTCCGCTTAAACCACCAGACGTTTAACCTTCCGGAAAGAACCATGAAGAAAATATATACAATTAATGTATTGTATAAACTCCAAACCATAAAGGCGGCTGATATATCGGCACGTTCCTTAACGTTAAATGTGTATAAACAGACAAGTCCCATAAACAGACAAAAATAAAACGTACCGACGGCCGGATGATTGATAATCACCGTCTTTGCGAACTTTTTGGACATTTTATATCGCCGCAAGTTCAACACATAGGCAACAACAACGACAGCAGATGGGAAGCAAACCAGATGATCTGGTAAGCTCATGATGAATTTTGATACAAAGAGTTTTATGAGATAATAATTCGCCCCGCTATCTATATCATTAAACAACAGCTTAGTGAATTCGCAAAACTGTTTAGAATTGGAAGTGGTATCGTTTTGCATAAGATCGGCACACGTCACCTTTAAGGCATCGATACTCATAATGATGGCAACCATCAATGAGGAAGCCAGATTTGTTAACAATGCAAAAAAAATCATTGAAATCAGAAGTCGTCCGGCTGGATACTTTTGTGCATTACTGCAAAAAAAATCAACACTCCATTTTCCAAGCAATAATCTGGGAACAAAAAAAACAACCGCACCAATCGCCATATGAACTGGCGCGAACAAAAAATAATCATTAAAGGTGTGCAGCTCAGAGGAAGAGGAAATAGAAGAAATCAAATCTTTTAAATACAGCTGGCCGAAAACTTGACCGAAATAAATGGTGATGATGCCGACCAGAGCGGCGTGTATCGGGCCATATATTATTCCAGCAGCAATCGTACCGCAGAAATCAAGAAACATAGTATTTTTGATCATTCCGGATGCAAAAACACCAATGATATTTACCGCAATACAGATCACGGTTAGTATTAAAGATTTAATCACAGATATTAGAAATATTTTTAATGAATCCTCTTTGGTTAATGATGACCTGATGATTTGAAAAAACTGACGCATTGTACCGAATTCATTCCAAATTATGATAAGAGTTACTCAGTTTAACCGTTGTGAGAGGCGCAGCTTTCTAGGTTTCCCACCGGCTTGCCAGCCAACTCCGTATGAATGAAACTAGAGCGATGGCTTGCAGTGTTATAACACCGTTTATCCGCCAGTTTCTTTATAGAAATTTCCCACATCTAAGACCGTTCCCGAAATGCTTTGTGACAGCGAGACAACACCTGCATTACAAGCTATTGAAACCGAGCTGGAGAAATCGGACTAAACATGCCACCCTTGAAAAATCGGGCAGATCGTAAAAAATCGGGCAGATCGCAATGTCGAGAGGTTTCCGCATCAGGGCAGGAACAGTGCGCCGTGCGATGTGGTGAAATGTATAAACTTAATAGATACTCCCTTCACCTTGGGCAAAAATTTCAAACCCAGATGTATAGGGTTGAAAATGGTTGATTGGCAAGCCGATTAAGCGCCGATATCATCGTTCCCGAGATCCCAACCAGATTGATGGCGTGCAACCAACCATTTTCAACGCGTTTCCAAGCACTTGATTTTTCAAGGGCGGCCTGCCAGCATTACGTCAATATGCTTATTATGACAGCCAACAAATCTAAGTGCATTCGTACATAACACTGTCAACCAACATATTGTAGCGTTTCTTTTCAAGAAATTTGGCGTTGACTGTAACATAGCAAACCAATATAATATAGTATATTTAAACTATAGTAAATGAATTACCACATGAATAATTTAGCCTTGTATTACCGTATAGCCCTGTTACTTATCGTGCAGGCAATTGCTGCTTGGCTCATTAGCTTTTTATTTGTCATCATCGGACAGCCAGCTTCCTCTTACGCTCTTTACACTATGATAGCATCGACACTTTTGACTGCCGCAGCGATACTCGTTATCGGTTTTGCGAAGCTTTTCCTGGTTAAGAAATAAAATTTATATGGGATATCATTCCATAAAGGGTCCTGGGGATAGATGTGCGTATGCGTGGCATTACCTCAGCAGCACGTGGACATGCTTGCATCAGGCCATCACGCTGTGGCGGCATGAAAAATTAGTCTCCTTGGCTGCGCACTCCAAATGTCAACGGCTCCGAGCCAGTGAGAGAACCAATTAATGGCAGCGCGTAAATCCACAAAATCAACTCCTGCGCCAACCACAAAGTCTGCGGTTGCACGCCCCCCTTCGCGAAAGGTACGGGAAAATGCAGCCCGCCGCTCTGTTATTGCCACGGCACAGGCGATGAGCACCGGTGGCCTTTCGCCCGGCCGCTCCGGCAACGTCTCTTGCCGCTGGGAGGGTGGCATGCTGATCACCCCCTCCGGCCTACCCTACAACACACTGAAGCTCAAGGATATCGTATTCGTTGCAGAAAACGGACGTGCGCCCGTCAAAACTCCCAAACCATCAAGTGAATGGCGGTTCCATCTCGCTGTTTATTCGGCCCGTTCTGATTGCCAGGCGATTGTCCACGCGCACTCACAAAACGCTACGGTCCTTGCCTGTCGGCACACACCGATCCCAGCCTTTCACTATATGGTCGCAATTGCAGGAGGCAGGATGATACCCTGCGTCCCCTATGCCGCCTTCGGTACGGAGGAACTTGCCGCGCATGTAATAAGCGGTCTTGTAGAAACCGATGCCTGTCTGATGGCCAATCACGGTCAGATCGCCATTGGCACAAGCCTGGACAACGCTCTGGAACTTGCGCATGAAATCGAAACTTTGGCAGCTCAATACGTCCAAGTGTTATCGCTCGGCAAACCCAAGCTCTTGAGCGATGCACAAATGGATGATGTTCTCGAACGCTTCAAGGGCTATGGCCAGAATGCCTGAAGTGACGTCCCGCCAGAACGAGCGGATGCGGCGAAAATCAAGGCCATAAAAAGCGCAGATAAAAATTTTGTAACTTTATTCAGCCATTGCCATTTCGCTGATCTGCCCCTCCTCCGGCGGCTTCCGAGCTAACCGAACACAAGCGAACAACACTGGAGCTGAGCACAACAGCACAATCGCGTACCTGGAACCAAGCGCCCTGTTTTGAAAAAGCACACACAGGGCCATTGTCTATCATGGGGCTGCCTATTCACAATTCGATGCTCTCCAGACCGCCGGCACAAGAATACAAAATTTCTATTGATGCTCTTCTGATCAAAAAAATCTGGAAAATATATCCGGGCCATGTAATCATAGTAACGACATAATGCGGGAACTTAGGGCATGTTGTTAATTAGAACACACCCTTAAGCTCACGATTAAACCATAAAAAGAGACCGCAGCTACAAAAAGATAATGATTGTCAGTATCCACGGCATCGGGGGACTGACACGCACGAATTGCCCCCATTTCATGGCAGGGAGCGGGCGCAGGCCGTCGGAAAACCAAGTCGATTACGGTACGGAGCGAAACAAACTATGCCGTTCGAGCGCATTCAATTCGAGCGTGGATTGGTATTCGGCTCCCGTTACCTGGCCTTTATCGCCGTGATCGGTTCTCTGGCCGCTTCGCTCCTGATGTTTATTCTTGGCTTTTCGAATGTCGTACAAGCTTATTTACATTGGTTGCCAGGTTTGGCTGAACCAAACGGACTGGCCGCGAGCTCGGCGGCAATCATTAGCGTTATTGAAGCGCTTGACCGATTTTTGATCGCAATTGTGCTTTTGTATTTCACCAATGGTGTCTACTCTCTTTTTATCAGGCGAGAAAAAAAATCAAATGGCATTCCGCTCGACCACTGGCTGCGGGTCAACTCAATCGGTCAGCTGAAGCAGGTTGTCGCTGAAGTCATTATCGTCGTCCTGTTCGTTCTCTTTTTGCGTGTGGCACTTGAGATTTTCCACGAGACTAAAGCAGAGCCGAGCTGGAGACAAATTGGCTTTGTCCTGTTGCTGCCTATCTCAACCCTTATGCTGGCATTAGCTCTCAAGCTCGTGGAATTGCATCCAAAACCACCGAGAACCATGGATGATGAAAGGGCTTTGGATAAAGGCGACGTCTAGAAATGCTTTGCGCGCTCCTGATTACACCGATGTCTCCGCTGGGGTTTAAATTCTCCAGAAAATTCAGCGATTTGAGCGTTGATAGCTGCTGAAGTGCAGATCTTCATGTTTTCCCATCAAGATCAAAGGGGTAGAACAACAGTGGCGGAGACATCGGTGTAATCAGGTCGTTTAAAGCATCCGGATGCGCATAAGTTGCAGCTGCATTGACATTAAAGACAGGTGGTGGGCGGCGTCCTGAGTGAAATTTTCCCTGTCTATAAGCATTAACGCCAATGAGTAAAAACGCACGCCTGTTCGATGTCATCGATTTCTTTCAATCAGACCCGGGAACCCTAATAGATGCAGTGCGTGATGCGCTTAGAAATAATTATTACTGAGCATAAAGAAAAGCCATTGGTTCTCAGTGCGATGAAAACCAATGGCCTGATGCAGTCCCTTTGGCTGGCCAGCGGCGGTATAACAATTGTGACAATTTGACCACACCACGGCCGAACCCATCAATAATTAGCTGCGACTGCTCCAACACTGTCACGGCTGTAAAGATCACGGCGGAACTGGACAACACCGTCTTTCGTTGCCCAGGCAGTGATGTAGACCATGTGCAATGGGACGCGCTTCTTCAGAGCAACCGTCTTTGTTTCACCGCTTTTTTCAAGAGCCTCGATGGCAGCCATATCCCAGCCATCATTGCTCTCAAGCATCCAGGCAAGTAATGGATTTATATTGCCAACCCGTACACAACCGGAACTTGCTGCACGCACGTTGCGTCCAAACAGACGTTCTGAGGGGGTGTCGTGCAAATAAACGGAATAAGCATTGTGGAAGTTTATCTTAACAAACCCTAAAGGATTATCCGGGCCGGGTTTTTGGCGGTAGCTTAACCGATATGGCTGGCTTGAATTCCAGTTAATCTTTGCCGGATCCAGCTTTCTTCCACCGCTGTATGCATCAATGCCATATCTTACGAGAACATCTTGCTTGGCACGCTGCATCTGGCGGCCCTTTGGAATGAGATCTTTTTTAATAACGGTTGGCGGCAACCGCCAGACGGGATTGAAATTCAGTTCATGGATCCTGGAACTGAGCACTGGCGTCTTACGGTCTCTCTTGCCAACCACCCCCGTATGACGGGAAACTACGCGATCAGCTTTCACAGCTTCAACGTGTGCTGCGGGAATGTTAACGGCCACGTACCGCGCCTTGGATGATTGCGCATGCTGGCGCAAACGGTTGAGATTGAGCCGTAATTGCCGCAGGCGGACGCGGGCTGGAACGTTTAAAGCGCTCCGTGTACGCTTATCCACTATACCTGTTGGCGTGAGACCATTAGATGCCTGAAAACGCTTGACCGCCTTGTCGAGGTCATAATCAAAATAAGTTGGAAAGCTTGATTCTTCTTTCAGCTCCCCGGACATCCGCAACCGGTTTTGCAAAATCTCGACAAATTCGTGGTTCAGGCCAAATTCGAGCCGGAAATTCTTGTCGAATTTTGGTAACTGCTCCCAGCCTCCGGCTTTGACAATCTTTTTGTAGCGCTCAATTGCCTGGATGGTCGGCTTGATGTTGCTGCGTGAAATTGTTGGATAACCAAGCGGTGGATTTGCCTCCCACTCGCGGATAAAATTGCGATCGTGTGTGGGACGTGTAAGTTCACTGTAAGATTTTCCACCGAACTGCATCCAGCTATTGGCTTCATCACTTGCAACTGCGACGCCATGCGCTGCAAATACGAAAAAGGTGGAGGCAATTATACTCGATGTATAATTTTTAAGATATCCGACATCAGACCAATTATAAACTGTCACTTTTCTTATCTCCCTCGACGCCAATCCCCCGAATTCAAGCCTGAACTCATGTATGACACTAATCCAGATATCGGAATAATTCCTTCACTGCATCCACACAACACATCACAGCTGCTTGAAGACGATATATATACACAAAAAAACCCAAAAACCGGAGCTGATTATATATCCATCTTCGAATCGTGCAAAGCTCCATTCTGACATGTCAGCGCTTGAGAGGCCTGAATGTCGTGGCTTATTCACTGCGACTTAGGGTTCCCGCGAAAATAAACGCTTCAATCTTACGAGCCAAGCCGCATATCGCGGGCGATTTATCACTAAAATTGAAGCGTTTATTTTGATGAGTGCCCTTACCATGGCTTGTTCACAACATAATGGCGGCTTACAAAGTATGGCCTGCAGCAACCGCACTTTTTTTTAAATGACCATACAATATCCCCAGCGTCCCATTGCCCTGACGATTGCCGGCTCCGATAGCTCCGGCGGGGCCGGGATTCAGGCCGACCTCAAGACCTTCAGCGCATTCGGCGCCTATGGCGCATCCGTCATTACTGCGCTGACGGCACAAAACACAAAGGGAGTTCAAAGTACCCACGTCCCCCCTGCTCAATTTGTTGGGCTGCAACTTGAGAGCGTACAATCCGATCTTGATATCAAGGCCATCAAAACCGGCATGCTGGCTAACGCCGAGATTATATTTTGTATTGCAGCTGCTCTTGCCAAGGCTGCGCGGGTCCCT
>CAWUIN010000033.1:0-29042 GCA_963922535.1 uncultured Hyphomicrobiaceae bacterium
GACCGGATATCCCTGGATTATGGAGTGTGTCAGTTAATATATGGATTGGTATAATATGCTTTTTTTGTGGATTTTCGGGGATAACATCGAAGATTCAATGGGGCATTTAAGGTTTTTAGCATTCTATCTGCTGTGCGGTATTATAGCTGCCTTGGCGCAGGCAGGGCTCGATCCGAATTCGCCTATTCCGATGATTGGCGCCAGCGGCGCAATATCAGGGGTGCTTGGCGGCTATATTCTGTTGCATCCCTTCGCCAACATCCGGGTGTTTTTTTTAATCATCATTATTCCAATGATTATAAATATTCCCGCAGCTCTTGTGCTTGGCCTGTGGTTTGCCGGCCAGATTTTTAATGCAGCCGTAACGCCGCCTGACTAGGCAGGCATCGCGTTTGGGGCGCATATTGGCGGCTTTGTGGCTGGGTTGATTTTAATAAACGTATTCAAGCGCCGGGATGTGCCTATTTTGCAACGTCCGCTCTCAAAGCCGTTTGGCCGGGAACGAGTGAGCCCCTGGCGCCGCCAGTCATAGTTTCGCGGGAAGGGTGCCCCTAGTGGTCTGTATCACTTAAAATGTTGGGTTAGGACGTCCAAATTTTATTTCTGCCAAGGCGCGGCGAGTGAGGTGATACGAGTTATCATAAGCGAGCCGCAACACTGGCAGCGTCGAATTTTCCCATTTGTGGCGTTGCGTTTGTGAAGGTGGGGCGGTGTCCCATCGAGCAAACGCTTCGCCACAAATGGGAAAATTCGCCCCGTCCAATGACGAAGGGAGATAAAAGTCCAGATCGTGCGGTGGGAAGCGAAACGAGCTTTCTTTCACCAAAAGTTGTGAAGAAAACGTTTTTTGTTTTCTTTTTGTTCTTTTCTTTTGGTGGAGACTTTGCTAATATCAGAGTATGGCACATCAAGATTTCCAACCACAAAAGACGCTGAAATGGTTGTTTTTCGATCTCAACAGCTTCTTTGCCAGTGTTGAACAACAGGACAGGCCGGATTTATGCGGCAAGCCGGTGGCGATCGTTCCGAGTGCCACCGATGCGACCTGCGCGATTGCCGCCAGCTATGAGGCCAAAGCCTATGGCATTACAACGGGCACCAAAATTTATGAGGCTAAAAAGCTCTGTCCATCCTTGATTTGCGTTCTGGCGCGCCATGATGTCTATGTTGATTATCACCGTAGGATTTTTGAGGAAGTCGAGCGGCATATCCCGATTGTGCAGAAATGCTCAATCGATGAGGCAGCCTGCAGTCTGACAAAAAACGAACAAACGCCGGATAGGGCCATCGCAATTGCTGAAAGTATCAAGCAGGGGCTGAGAAATAATATCGGCCCGGTTCTGAGCTGCTCCATTGGTATTGCGCAGAATATATTTCTCGCCAAGGTTGCAGCCGGCATGCAAAAGCCAGACGGCTTGGTCGTTCTGCCGCCAAACGCCTACAAGGATCAACTGTTCCGTTTAGCGTTGTCTGATTTGCCCGGTGTTGGCATAAACATGGAGCGGCGTTTAAGGCGTGCCGGTATTACAGCAATTGAACAAATCTGGCATCTGCAACCTAAGCATGCGCGACAGATATGGGGCACTGTAGCCGGGGAAATTTTCTGGTACCGCCTGCACGGCTATGATATACCAAACAAGCCTGTGCGCAAAAACACCGTCGGCCATAGTCGCATTCTCGATCCCTCGCACCGCAACAGTGAACAAGCCTATCCAATTGTGAGGCACCTTGCTCTCAAGGCCTGTGCGCGGCTCCGGCGCTATGGGCTTTATGCCCGAAAATTAACCCTGACGGTACGCACACAGGAAATACCCAACCAAGGACGCGCCTGCTGGTCTAAAGAAATATCTTTTGCTGCTTCACAGGATGATTTTACGATTTTGCGCGTCTTACATGGTCTTTGGCGGCAAATGCAAATCGATGCGCACAGAAAGCAGATTTTGAAAGTCTCCGTCACGCTGCACGATCTTTATGAACCGCAGGAGATGACGCTGGACCTATTCGAAAGCGTGGAGCAGACATCACGCCAAGCCAGGTCTGATCGTCTGTCCCAAGCCATTGACGTGCTTAATAAACGTTATGGCGCACAAACTGTCACCATCGGCACGTACCCTAACACCGCCGCTGGTTATATGGGTACGAAGATTGCTTTCAGCCGTGTGCCCGAACCGGCGGAATTCAGCAGTCCATCGGCTTTAGGGTACCCAATAAAATAAACGCTTGAGGATATGCAGACCGACCCTGCGGCGGGTGGTGATGCCCGGCCGGCCCTCTTCAGCATAAAGTGCGCCGAACTTTTCATCGAAATGGCCGCAGTCGATTTTGCCCGCCAGGATCACGATCGGGTGGCGCATATAAATGATCGCACTGAGCTTGGAACGAAACATGTCATCGCAAATTTCTTCATGCTGTTTTGGCTTCATGATGCCCCGCCCGATGCCGCGAATCGTTTCTGTTTTATGGAATCATGATTGGGGGCTGAGGCCAAGCCGGAGATGCAAATTGCAAGGCTTTTCAACCTCAATTGCCATTACCTTGCAATCCAGAGAGATTGCTCTGAATATTTTATTATTATTATCAAAAACTTATATTTTTTTCGCGGTCGACTAAATAGCCAAAAAATTCTTGCAGGCCGCCTGACAAATAAAGCGGCCCGCTAAAAATATTTTATTGCCAGTTGGCTAACATCAACTCCGCTTGCGCTGCGGCGGCAGATCCGTACATACGCCCTCGAATACCTCGGCTGCCATTCCAACGCTCTCGCCTAAGGTTGGATGCGGGTGAATTGTTTTGCCAATGTCAGTTGCATCCGCCCCCATTTCAATGGCAAGGCAGACCTCGCTGATGAGATCGCCGGCATGCGTGCCAACGATCCCGCCACCAATACAGCGGTGCGTCTGTTCATCGAACAACAGCTTGGTAAAGCCCTCGTCGCGGCCGTTGGCGATCGCCCGGCCGGAAGCCGCCCACGGAAATATTGCCTTAGTGTAAGCAATACCTTTGGTCTTGGCTTCGGTCTCGGTGATGCCGGCCCAGGCAATTTCCGGATCCGTATAAGCAACGGATGGAATTTGGTGGACATCGAAAAAACTCTTGCGGCCATTGGCGGCTTCGGCGGCAACGTGGCCTTCGTGTACGGCCTTGTGCGCCAGCATAGGCTGACCGACGATGTCACCAATCGCGTGAATGTGCGGCACATTGGTGCGCATCTGCTTGTCGACATCGATAAAACCGTGCTCAGTGACCGCCACACCCGCCTTGTCAGCATTTATGAGATGTCCATTCGGCGCACGGCCGACGGCCACCAGCACCAGATCGTAGACCTGCGGATTTGCGGGCGCGTTTTCGCCCTCGAATGAAACGTGAATGCCATCTTTCTCGGCGGCCACCGCAACCGTTTTTGTCTTTAGCATAACATTGTCAAAGCGATGGGTGTTAACTTTTTCCCAGACCTTGACGAGATCGCGATCCGCACCGGCCATCAGGCCGTCAAGCATCTCAACGACATCGATACGTGCACCAAGGGTGGAATAGACGTTGGCCATTTCAAGACCGATAATACCGCCGCCGATCACCAGCATGCGCTTTGGAATCTGGCGAAGCTCAAGCGCGCCGGTTGAATCGACGATGCGTGGATCTTCAGGAATAAAGGGCAGTTTAACCGGTTCAGAGCCGGCTGCAATAATCGCCTTCTCAAAGCGCACAACCTGGCGGCCGGACCCATCGGTAAGATCAACCGCAATATGGTTGGGATCGAGGAAAGAGCCAGTGCCTGTCAGAACGTTAACTTTGCGGGCTTTGGCCATCCCTGCAAGACCACCGGTCAGCTTGCCAACGACTTTGTCCTTGTGTTGACGCAAAGCGGAAAGATCAATCTCAGGCGCCGCGTAAGTTATGCCGTGCGCAGCCATGGTTTTGACTTCATCCATGACGGCAGCGATGTGGAGGAGTGCTTTCGATGGAATACAGCCAACGTTGAGGCAAACACCGCCAAGCACCTGCCAGCGCTCAACCAGAACCGTCTGCATACCAAGATCAGCGGCCCGGAATGCAGCCGAATAGCCGCCCGGACCGGAGCCAAGAACAAGCATTTCGCAGGCAATGTCGCTGCCACCTTCATGCACCGCTGCAGCCGGTGCGTTCACAGGCGCTGGCTGCTTCACTGCATGGTCAGACGGTGCCGGAGCCGCCGCCGCTGTATCTTCACTGCTCACCTCAAGCGTAAGAAGCAGGCTACCCTGAGCAAGCTTATCTCCAATCTGCACTTTAAGCTCAGCCACGGTGCCGGCAAAAGGTGCCGGCACGTCCATAGTTGCCTTATCGCTCTCCAGAGTGATCAGCGGGTCTTCAGGGGCAACTTGGCTCCCCGGTTCAACATGAATTTCGATAACCGGAACATTTTCAAAATCGCCGATGTCCGGTACGGTGACTTCCACCACTGCCATGTTTGCGGTCTCCAGGGACGGGGATTGACGAGAGCTCTCAAACTGGCTGGAGCTCTGAAGCGGCTGCTCTTGATCCGTGGGATCTTGCTGGGGAGCAGGCACAGTTTCTGCTGGTGTTCTGACAACAACGTTTACGGTTTCATTATTCTGCGTCGGCTTCTCCAGATCCGTTGGCTCTTTCTGAGAAGCAGGCACAGTTTCTTCCGGTGTGTTGGCAGAAACAGGGGGAGGTGATGGAGACTTGCCATCAGCCCCGTGTATCACCCACTTATTAAATATTTTTATCCAAGAGTCCGTTTTTCTTTTCGGCACGGCTCATACGAACTCCAATTCATTCACTTTGCTAAAGGACCATTTGGCGTAAATCTTCAAGCATCTCACACAAACGCCGCGTAAAGCGTGCTGCAAGCGCACCATCGATAATACGATGATCATAAGAAACACAGACTGGCAACATCAGACGCGGCTTGAATTCCTTGCCATCCCAGACCGGCTTGACCGTCGAACGAACGACACCCAGAATTGCGACTTCAGGGGCATTAACGATCGGCGTAAAGTGATTGCCACCAATGCCGCCAAGGCTCGAAATTGAAAATGTCGCACCCTGGATATCGGCTGGCGTAATCTTACCGTCGCGCATGCGCACCGAGACCTCGCCCATCTCCTTCGAGAGTTCGATGATACCCTTGCGATCGACATCTTTGATCACCGGCACAACCAAACCATCAGGCGTATCGACTGCGACACCAATATTATAATAGTGTTTGAAAATCAAAGTATCGCCGTTAGGCCCTAGCGAAGCGTTAAAGGCAGGGAATTCCTTCAGGCAGGCCACAGCCGCCTTGAGCATGAACGCAAGTAGCGTCACGCGATAACCATCATCTTTTGCCTTGGCATCCAAAGACCGGCGATAATCGTCAAGCGTAGAGATATCTGCCTCATCGGCGTGGGTCACATGCGGCACATTAAGCCATGCGCGATGCAGATGAGGGCCTGAGAGTTTCTTGAGGCGTGAAAGTGGCTTTTCCTCAACAGGGCCGAATTTCGCAAAATCCTGTGTCGGAATTGGTGGAATGCCCATACCGCCGCCGGCAGGCGCGCCAACGCCACCGCCTGTTAAAGCACGCTTGACATCGTCTTTTGTAATTCGCCCTTTAGCCCCGCTTCCCTTGATGGTCTTAAGATCTATGTCAAGTTCGCGGGCGATCATGCGCACGGAGGGGCTGGCGTGCACACCGCCAAAATCAACTGGGTCCGGAAGCCCCTTCTGCTTGGCCGGGCTATCCGCATGCGATGCAGGAGAAGCCTCAGCAAGCGGCTGAGCAGGAGCCTTCGTCGGGGCTGGTGCCGCTGCCGCAGGCTCTTTCGAAGGCGCCGCAGTTCCAGCCTCACCTGCCTCCGCATCCAGCGTCAGGATGACACTGCCCATGCTTACCCTATCACCAATGGCAACCTGCAGTTCAACGATCTTACCTGCCTGTGGTGCCGGCACTTCCATGGTTGCCTTGTCACTTTCGAGAGTGACCAGGGGATCTTCGGCTTGAACTGTATCGCCAGAGGCGACAAGGATCTCGATAACCGGAACATCGGTATAGTCGCCGATATCTGGTACTTTGACTTCAATAACGGGCATGAAGAGCGTCTCGATTTTCAAGGGTGAGAGGATGCGGGCCTGGATTAAAAACACAGGCCCTGGTTTTGTAGCAAATCATCAGGCAGTCGCCGGATTTGGCTTGTTAGGATCGATGTGATATTTCTCTATCGCTTCACTGACCATCTTTGATGGAATCTTGTTTTCGTCCGCCAGTGCCTTTAGTGCTGCAACCGCTACAAAGTATCGGTCTACCTCGAAATGCGAACGAAGCTTGCGGCGGAAATCGGACCGGCCAAAACCATCGGTGCCAAGTACATGATACCGGTCTGGTACGTGGCTCCTGAGTTGTTCTGAAAACAATTTCATGTAATCCGTCGAAGAAATGACCGGCCCGGGACAGCCTTGCGCCAGCACCTGTGTGATGTAAGGCACACGCGAGGGCTCTTCCGGATGCAGCATATTCCAGCGCGTTACGGCATCGGCATCGCGCGCTAACTCGTTGTAACTTGTCACGGAATAAATATCCGCGCTGACACCGAAGTCCTGCTCCAGCAGATCCGCGCCGGCAATGACCTCATTAAGGATCGCGCCACTCCCCATTAGCTTGACAGTATTCCGCGCCTTGGCAGCATTGGCAGATCGCAGGCGATATATTCCTTTGACGATGCCGTCTTCAGCTCCCTCAGGCATTGCCGGATGGTGGTAATTTTCGTTCATGGTTGTGATGTAGTAGAAGACGTCCTGCTGTTCCCCAACCATGCGGCGCAGCCCGTCACGCACAATTACGGCAAGTTCGTAGGCGAATGTAGGATCGTATGAAATACAGTTGGGAATGGTGGAGGCAAACAGATGGCTGTGGCCGTCTTCATGTTGCAACCCTTCGCCATTCAGCGTTGTTCGCCCTGAAGTTGCGCCGATCAAGAAGCCCCGGCTGCGTGAGTCTCCTGCCGCCCAGCAAAGATCGTGAACGCGCTGAAATCCAAACATGGAATAATAGATATAAAACGGGATCATAATGACATTGGATGTCGAATAGCTCGTCGCCGCGGCAATCCACGATGACATCGCGCCCGCCTCGTTAATCCCTTCCTGCAAAACCTGGCCGCTTTTATCTTCTTTATAATACATGAGCTGATCGGCATCCTGCGGCTGGTAGAGCTGGCCGACCTGGCTGAAAATGCCGTACTGGCGGAACATGCCCTCCATGCCGAAAGTCCGGCTTTCATCCGGCACGATCGGCACAACTCTCTTGCCGAGAGATTTGTCACGCATCAACGCGTTTAAAACACGCACAAAGGCCATCGTCGTCGAAATTTGCCGGTCCCCGGACGACTCCAGCTGCCCCTTAAAAGTATTGAGCGAAGGCACTTCCAGAACGTCGTCCGATTTCGTACGGCGATGTGGAAGGTAGCCGCCCATTGCCTGGCGCCGAGCATGCAAATAGTTGTGCTCAGGTGAGCCTTCTGGAAATTTTACAAACGGCAGCTTCGGAATTTGCTCGTCCGTAACCGGAATTTTAAAGCGGTCGCGGAACTGCCTTAATGCATTTTCATCCATCTTTTTGGCCTGGTGCGATATCATCTGGCCCTCGCCAGCCTCGCCCATGCCGAAGCCCTTAACGGTCTTGGCCAGAATCACACTCGGCTGACCGACATGATCAACCGCTGCCTTATAGGCCGCAAATACTTTGTGCGTATCGTGCCCGCCACGTTTGAGAGCCCAGATCCGTTCGTCTGACCAGTCAGCAACCATAGCTGCCGTTTCCGGATAGCGATTAAAAAATTTCTCGCGCACATAAGCGCCATCCTTGGATTTGAAATCCTGATATTCACCATCCAGGCATTCTTCCATCAACTGGCGCAAACGGCCGCTGTGATCGCGTGCGAGAAGTTCGTCCCAATCGCTTCCCCAAAGAACCTTGATGACGTTCCAGCCGGTTCCGCGGAAGTTGCCTTCCAGTTCCTGGATAATCTTGCCATTACCGCGCACCGGACCGTCAAGACGCTGCAGATTGCAGTTGATCACAAAAATCAGATTATCGAGCTTTTCGCGTCCAGCAAGGGAAATAGCGCCCAGGCTTTCCGGCTCATCCATTTCTCCGTCGCCGCAAAACACCCAGATCTTACGTTGTTCCGTATTGGCAAGACCGCGATGATTGAGGTATTTAAGGAAACGCGCAAGGTAGATCGACATAATCGGGCCAAGCCCCATCGAAACGGTTGGAAACTGCCAGAAATCAGGCATCAACCACGGATGGGGATAGGAAGACAAACCCTTACCGTCGACTTCCTGACGGAAATTTATGAGTTGTTCCTCACTGAGGCGTCCCTCAAGGAAAGCCCGCGCATAAATTCCAGGCGATGAATGGCCCTGATAAAAGATCAGATCGCCGCCATGCTGCTCCGACGGGGCGTGCCAGAAATGCTGGAAGCCGTTATCGTAAAGCATTGATGCCGATTGAAAAGACGCGATGTGACCGCCGAGTTCGGAACTTTCCTTATTGGCTTTGAGCACCATTGCAGCTGCGTTCCAGCGAATCACAGCGCGAATGCGGGTTTCTATTTCGATATCGCCAGGATGAGGGGCCTGCTTTTCCAGCGGAATTGAATTGATATAAGCCGAATTGGCGGCAAACGGAACTCGCGCGCCAGAGCGCCTGGCCGTTGACACAACTTCTTCCAGAAGGTCATCGGCAACTCCTGTGCCTTCAAAAGCAATGACCGAATTTATTGCCTCGATCCACTCTGTGCGCTCTTGAACGTCATCTAATTTGGTCATTGCAACCTCGCAGCATAATCCTATAACTTGGTAAGATTGTTTGACCGGTAATGTCAAATGGATTGGGTCAATTTATTGCAAAATCTATCGCACACAACCACCGACAGAGGCCTGAAAAACGATCCATATTCACCCATCCATCTGCGCGGCGCGTGCCCACAAGCCTTTGTTTTGCTTTGTTAAGCAAGATTAAGGATAAATGGCGCACTCTCCGGCGTCTGCCTCCTGCACGACATAATCCCGCAGCATGGTTTTAAACTAGGCTGGGACACGATGCGTACCCGGCTACTCGTCAAACAAGGCGAGTTGATCTTTACTGGTTGGATTGCGGGGAATACGTCGGTGACGGCTAAAATCTACGCGGTCCAGAAGACCTGGATATTCCCGTTGAAAACGCTCTAGCGCCTTCGCACGCGATTCTGGATGCTTCCTGCCTTCCCAGATTTCATAGAGGCGGCGCGGATCGCAGCTATAGCGGGCAACGATGATCTTGCGTGGCACTCTGAGCCAGCGCGCGATCCATATGTCAATCGCCTCAGTCTCGCTTAAGGCGTGGCGACTGGGCTTTTTATGAACTGGAGCAGGATCAAATAATGCAGGCAGCGTCATGATTTGGATCCGGCTTGCGGTACTTGTGTTTTTACGGCTTGACACGCGACAGGACAGCTTTATTCCAATTTTCTCAGAGCGTGTCGTCAATTACCGCGCAAAGCATGACGAAGACGCATTTACGCGATAATTGACGTTAGGTCCTTATAGATATTACTCAAAATAATTCATCTCATCAAACCAAAATAACAAATCCGGCATTTGCAGCACTCCTGCCTGTACCAGCCGACATTGCGAACCAGGATAAATCTCGTGATACTTTTTCCTGCAATTGATCTTAAGGACGGCCATTGTGTTCGCCTCAAGATGGGTGACATGGCTGAGGCGACGATCTTCAGCGATGACCCAGCAGCCCAGGCTGCAGAGTTTGAAACGCAAGGTTTCGAATGGCTGCACATCGTCGATCTCAATGGTGCATTTGCCGGTAAACCGGTCAATGGCGCTGCTGTCGAAGCAATTCTGGCAGCCATTTCAATTCCGGTCCAGCTTGGTGGCGGCATTCGCGATCTGGCAACTATTGAGATGTGGCTGGCCAAGGGCGTCAGTCGGATTATCCTTGGCACCGCCGCTGTTCGCGATCCTGATCTCGTGCGTTCTGCCTGCAGACAGTTTCCTGGCCGGATCGTTGTCGGAATAGATGCCAAAGACGGCAAGGTTGCTGTCGAGGGCTGGGCCGAAACGAGCGTGTTAACGGCTATCGAACTTGCCGGCCGTTTCGAGGATGCCGGCGTCGCGGCAATCATTTATACGGATATTGATCGCGATGGTGTGCTCAAAGGCCTTAATCTGCCATTGACGGCCGAGTTAGCAATGGCCACGTCAATACCTGTTATAGCATCCGGCGGTCTTGCCTCTATTGAAGATATTTGCCATCTCTTACAACCGGAATATGCAAAGCTGGCCGGCGCAATATCGGGACGTGCTCTCTACGATGGCAGGCTCGATCCGGCCGAAGCCTTGGCGCTTATTGCCGCCCAACGGAGCACATCTTGAAACTGACACTGATCTATGCTTACTGGCCTAACCAGCCCTTCGAAATGACATGGTGCGACCTGCCATGGACATTGCGTGACGCCGGCATAGCAAAGCGTCTGCACGACGATGGCTTCGATGTGCGCGAAACCATCCTGAGCCCGCGGGAAGAGCATCCGGAGGAACTGCGATCCGGCTTCCTGCTTGCCGCCCAGATCGCCAGTGAAATACGCACCGCCCGGGCTGAAGGCGAGCTGCCGGTGACGCTCTGCGGCAGCTGTGCAGTTGCCGCCATCGCCAATGTTGCAGCGCTTGGCAGCCAGGACACCAGCGTCGCCTGGTTTGACGCCCATCCCGATCTGAATACTCCCGAAACAACCACGACGGGCATTTTCGAAGGCATGGCGCTTGCCGCCGCAGCCGGTCTTGCCTGGTACGCCATGTCACGCGAACATTGCAAGCTTGAACACCCGATATCCCTGAAAAATACCGCACTTTTCGGTGCACGCAGCATCGATGCAGCTGAGCAGGCACTCATCGAGATGCACGGCGTGCCAATCATACAATCTGCCAGCGAGTTGAATAAACACCTCGGTGCGAATACAAGACCTACCTATGTCCACCTCGACATGGATGTGCATGATGAACTTGCTGTGCGCACCAATGCTTTTCCAGCCCCTGGCGGTCCCTCTGCTGACGAGGTTCGCACGGCACTGACCAGTATCAATGCCGTTGCATCGCTTTCCATTACCGGGCTGGATCCGATGGCAGCAGACACCGCAAGGGCAAGTCGCATTGCCATTGAGCATGTACTCGCTATTGCCCACGAAATGTCGGATCGCGAATATAAAGAATAACGTGCCTATGCTCAAAACTCGCATCATACCCTGTCTGGACGTCAAAGACGGCCGTGTTGTCAAAGGCGTCAACTTTGTCGATCTTATCGATGCGGGAGATCCCGTGGAAGCTGCCGCAGCCTACGATGCGGCAGGCGCGGACGAACTTTGTTTTCTCGACATTACGGCCAGTCACGAAGATCGCGGTATATTGCTGGATATCGTGCAGCATACAGCAGAGCGCTGCTTCATGCCGCTGACGGTCGGCGGCGGGGTCAGAACAGCTGCTGATATCCGTCAGCTGCTGCGGGCCGGAGCCGACAAGGTCTCGATCAACACGGCGGCGGTCGCAAACCGCCAGTTTGTTCGCGAAGCCTCGGAGAAATTCGGTGCGCAATGCATCGTCGTTGCCATTGACGCCAAAAAGGTTTCCGAACCGGGCACGCCTGAACGCTGGGAGATCTTTACCCACGGCGGCCGCAAGCCAACCGGCATAAATGCAATTGAATACGCACAAGAGGTCACCGCACTGGGAGCTGGCGAACTCCTGCTCACCTCGATGGATCGCGATGGCACCAAGTCTGGCTTTGACATCCCGTTGACAAAAGCCATATCCGAAGCCGTTGCCATACCTGTTGTCGCCTCTGGCGGCGTTGGCGCATTGCAGCATATGGCCGAAGGTGTCATTAAAGGTAAGGCCAGCGCAGTTCTGGCGGCCTCCATATTCCACTTTGGAACGTTTACGATCAGCGAGGTCAAGCATTACATGGCCGCCGCTGGAATAGCCGTAAGACTATAGACGACACAATGGCTCCATGCGGCAGTAAATTGCTTTGCGCATCGATGTCGGTCAAAAGCCTGTGATGAACGTTGACCAATCCTCATCCGCAACAAATGTATCTGCGTAAATCGCGTTAAACCGAGAGATTGGAAGCACGTGCACCGGATCATTGCAATTGCATGCCACCTGACCGTGGCCTTGACAGCCTTTATTTGCGCCATTGCGACTGCTGGCGCGCAGGAAATTGAACGCGCACCTAAGGTGCAGGCGGATCTCATTTCGCGTGTCACACACATTCTTCCCGGCCAGCCGTTCGAGATAGCACTGCGCCAGATTATAGAGCCGAAATGGCACACATACTGGAAGAACCCTGGTGATTCTGGCGAACCAACGCGTATCAGCTGGGAGTTACCGGACGGCTTTTCCGCCTCAGATATCGCCTGGCCAATACCAGAGGCTATACCGGTTGGCCCTCTCACCAACTATGGATATTCGGATCAGGTTATTTTACCTGTAACCATCACGCCACCGGCGGCGTTACCAGCCGGGCCTGTCACTTTGACCGCAACCGCAACATGGCTCGTCTGTGAAAAAATATGCATTCCAGAAAGCGCGAAACTGTCGCTGACCCTGCCCGTTAGTACCGATAAAACAACTGCGCCGAGCGAATTTGAACAGATTTTCGACATGGCGCAGCGCAGCCGGCCAATTGCGATCGACTGGCCGGTCTCGGCACAATTTGGAAGCGATCTCAGACTCGACGTTGATGCTCCAGATCTCAGCGCCGAAAGAATTACAAAGGTTGAGTTTTTTCCGGCCGAGTGGGGTTTTATTGACCATGCCGCGCCACAGCCCCTTGAATGGAGGCGACAAGGCGGCTTTACGCTCAAACTCAAGCCCGGAGAACTTGTTGCTGACCACATCAACAAGAATATTGAAGGTATCCTCGTTGTCACCGAAAATATTGGCGAAGGCACCGCGCGCAACGGTTTCAATTTAACTGCGCAAATTCAGGCGGCTGCTCCCGTCATTGGCACAACAGAACAGGAAACCGCCGCAGTCGACGGCATCTCCGGGATTACGATCTGGCATGCTATTGTGTTCGCCATTCTCGGCGGCATTATCCTCAATGCCATGCCCTGCGTATTGCCGATTTTGTCGCTGAAGATTATGTCGCTTGCTCAGCACTCAGGCGCCGACGCCCATCGCGGGGGCATCGCATATCTGGCTGGTGTGATGGCCAGCTTTGCCATCCTGGCAGCCATTCTGATATTACTCAGATCGCTTGGCGCAAGCCTTGGATGGGGGTTCCAATTTCAGTCGCCAGCATTTGTTCTGGCCATGATTGCACTCTTCTTCGCGCTTGGACTTTCAATGTCCGGTGTGTTCGATATCGGCGGCAGTGTCGTCGGCTTCGGTGAAACGCTGACACGACGGTCCGGGTTATCCGGTTCCTTTTTTACAGGCATGCTGGCGACGATTGCAGCAACGCCGTGTACGGCTCCCTATATGGGTGCGGCTATCGGCTACGCGTTTGTGCGTTCCGACATTGAGACGTTTGTTGTCCTGATGGCGCTTGGTCTTGGTTTTGCTGCACCGATTGTCCTGCTGTCTTTTGCGGATGCGGCACGTCGGATGCTGCCGAAGCCAGGGCCATGGATGGAAACGCTCAAGCAGGCACTCGCCTTCCCGCTTTATGCAACGGTGGCATGGCTTGCTTGGGTGCTCTCACAGCAAAGTGGCAGCGATGGTGTTTTAGCGATCGGGATCGTCCTCACAGGTGTCGCGTTAGCTGCCTGGATTATTGGACGGCCGATGGCTGAACTGCGCATCCGCCTGGGGCTTGCCGCCACGATCTTGATTGGCACTGGACTATTGCTGCCTGGCCTGCTCAGGGCACCGCCCGATATTCCGCCATCAAATTCTACCGCCGTTGACATGGATGGTGCCGAACGTTTTTCGCTGGATGCGGTTGAACAGCATCGGCGTGACGGCCGGCCGGTATTTGTCAATCTGACGGCTGCCTGGTGCATTTCCTGTAAGGTCAATGAACGCGTTGCCTTGTCCACCGACGGTTTCAGAGCAGCGCTGCATACACACAACATCGTTTATCTCAAAGGTGACTGGACCAATCGTAACGATGAGATTGCAGCTGTGCTGCGCTCCTTCGGACGCGCTGGCGTGCCGTTGTATCTTCTCTACCCGCCAGACACGACAAAGCAGCCACTCGTGCTGCCGCAGATCTTAACCGAGGCAACTGTCATCCAGTATTTTGCCTCTTTAAGTGGGACCACATCCGGTCCGCAATCCACAGGAGAATAGAGCATGAGACTGATCGACATACTGAAGCCAGCGCTGGCCGGGGCCTTAATGGCCGCAGTGCTTCCCGTTGCAGCTGCTTTCGCAGCCCCCGAGATCGGCAAAACGGCACCGGATTTCGCGGGCGTTAACACCAAAGGTGAGACCGTCAAACTGTCCGATTTGCGCGGCAAGACGGTTATCCTGGAGTGGACTAACCATGATTGTCCGTACGTCAAAAAGCACTATCGGACAAACAACATGCAGGCACTGCAAAAAGACACTACCGACAAAGGCATTGTTTGGCTTTCCATAATCTCCTCTGCTCCGGACACGCAGGGCAACGTCACACCGGCCAAGGCCGACGAACTGACTGCCTCACGCAGTGCGGCGCCAAGTTCCGTCATTCTCGATCCGGAAGGCACCATCGGCCGCCTGTACGATGCCCGCACCACTCCGCATATGTACATCATAAAGCCGGACGGTATCCTGGCTTATAAAGGCGCCATTGATGACCGCCCGACTGCCAACGACGCCGACGTCCAGGGCGCTCTCAACTACGTCAAAAATGCACTTGGCCAGCTTGAAGCTGGTAAGGCCGTCGACCCTGCGGCAACCCGTGCTTACGGCTGCTCCGTCAAGTACGCATCTTAAAGCATAAAAAATTATCATACAGAAATGACTTGCCGCGCTGACCTTGGTCTGCGCGGCTTTTCATTTTGCTGTTCCAAACATCAAGGCAAAGCGCCCAACGTGGCGCCTTTTTACATATCTTCGTCGCCTCGGCACAAAGGCAGCTCTCAATCGGTAGAGATCACGAGCGATCTCTATCAGTTGAATGCGCCGCGATTGTTGCCTGCCGATTTGCTGCTCTGCGGACCACCGGCAAACCGCACAGCTTCCTCTGCCGCGCGAACCAGGGCCTTGGCCTTGTTGATGCATTCCTGCTGCTCGTTTTCAGGCAGTGAATCGTACACTAGACCGGCCCCAGCCTGCACATGCAGGATGCCGTCCTGCACCAGGGCGGTGCGAAGCACAATACAAGTGTCCATATCGCCGTCGGCCGAGAAATAACCGACACAGCCGGCATACGGCCCGCGCTTGTCCTTTTCCAACTCATCGATGATCTGCATAGCCCGCACCTTCGGCGCCCCCGAAACCGTCCCGGCAGGAAAACCTGCCAACAGCGCATCGATCACATCGTATTTCTCATCAAGCCTTCCCGTGACATTAGAGACGATATGCATCACATGGCTGTAGCGTTCAATGATGAACTTGTCAGTCACGTCTACACTGCCAATCCGGGCAACGCGGCCCACATCGTTACGGCCCAGATCGAGCAGCATAAGGTGCTCGGCCCGTTCTTTAGGGTCGGCAAGAAGTTGCTCTGAAAGCAATTGATCTTCAGCCAGAGTGTTACCGCGCTGCGCGGTGCCAGCAATCGGCCGGATGGTAATCTCTCCGGCGCGGACGCGCACCAGGATTTCCGGACTGGAGCCAACTAGCGAGAATTTATTGAAATCCAGGTAAAACAGGAATGGCGATGGATTTGTACGGCGCAGAGCGCGATAAAGGGCGAACGGCGGCAAGGGAAACGGCATGGAAAAACGTTGCGATAAAACAACCTGGAAAATATCGCCGGCACTAATATAGTCTTTTGCCTTATCCACCATAGCCATGAATTCGTGTGGCGTGGTATTCGAAGTTGGCTCCTTGAGATCCAGATTATCAGACGCAGCATGCACCTTTGAAGTTATTTCAAGCGGCGTCTCCAATGCTTTCACAGCCGCTTGCAGCCTCCGTTTTGCCGCTGAATATGCCTTGTCGGCGGTCTGTTTATTGGGCCGGACTGGCGTAATAACCGTGATCTCATCGCTCACCGCGTCGAAAATCACCATCACCGTCGGGCGTATCAATAAGGAATCAGGCAGCCCCAGGACATCGGGGCGCTGATATGGCAAATGTTCACAAAGACGGACAGTATCATAGCCCATATAACCGAAGACACCAGCAGCCATTGGTGGCAGCCCCTCCGGGATCTCGATTCTGGCTTCCTCAAGCAGGGTTCTGAGTGAGGCCAGCGTATCTTGCTTTTCCGGCTTGAATGCATCTGGCCGGCGGCGTGGATTACGGTTGATCTCGGCCGTATTCCCATTGGCGCGCCAGACGATGTCAGGCGCAAAGCCGATCACGGAATAACGCCCGCGCACTGCGCCACCTTCAACCGATTCGAGCAGAAACGACATTGGCTGATCGACCGACAGCTTCATATAAGCGGAAACTGGCGTTTCGAGATCTGCGACCAAGCGTGTACTGACCACCTGCGGGCAGCCGGCATTGTAAAGATCTTCGAATGCCTCCAGAGACGGTGTAATCTCAATCGGATTGCTTCGCCGTTGTGCCAAATCAGCTTCCTCAATTTAAATATCACGCTCTCTTGCAGCGAACTTATAGCGAAAGTAATTTTATCGGCGTTCGCCTTTAAGCATCTTCAGATAACTGCAATATCCAGAGCCTTATCATCAGTTGCCGTGCGAAGCCGGTAGCGGTGAATTTTTCTACCGGCAAGGGAATTTGTTTGGGCAAGGACAGCCCCCCCTCAGACAAAAGCATCTGCGAGGCAAGAAAATTCGCCACACCCGCAGCAGAGACTTGGCAAAATCAGCCCGGCTCTTGGCTAAGCCCCGACTGTCGACGGTCACTGCCCTATCACCCTCACGGGTTTTCCTCACACATCACTATTTAAACACTGTGACGGAGGGTCGCTATATCAGGATAGTGGCGCATTAGCCTCCACTCTGGTCGGCGATACCGACGGTCCGGTCAATGAGCGACTGGTTGGTGGTAACATCAAGACGATTGCGAAGAGCAAGTACATACTGTTGGATTACATCTGTGTACAAACCTTGCAGCAGGAGCTGTTCCATCTGTTTCTTTTCATCATCTGTAGGCTTGCCGGGTGCAACGATATCCGTCACTTCGAAAATCACGCGCGACTGTCCCCCAGTAGCCGGAGCGGATGCCGCAACATCCTTAGCCATTGTAAAAGCCCGATTAACGGCTGCAGAACTCAGATCCGGCAGACTGTCATTGCGTTTGAACGGCAGCGTTACCTTTACCTCACCGCCTGCCTCTTTTGCGATCTCATCAAACGCCGCCCCGTCTTCAAGCTTTTTTACGTAATCCTGCGCAAGTTTGGCGAGCGCCTCGCGTTCTTTTTTCTCCAGCCAGATCTTTTTGGCGTCATCCTTAACGTCTTTAAATGGGCGCTGTTCGGATGCTGTCACTTTGAGCACTTTTGTCCAGGCATAGCCGCCATCTGTCAGCTCAATCACTTCGTTTTCAACACCTTTGGCACTGTCAAAGGCACTGGCAATAATTTTACCCAGATCGGGTGAAGAAATAACCGGTTTGCCGTCACGGCCTTGACCGGACTGGTTAACGGATACGGCTGTTTGAAAAGTGATCTGCAAAAGATCTGCTATTTCTTTAAAAGTCTTACCGGCCAGACGGTTGTCATCGACAAGATCGTGCAACTTTCGGATTTCGTCGGGTGCTCTGGTTGCGGCAATACTGTCGCGAACTTGATCTTTAACCTCGTCAAACGATGGAACTTTGCCTGGAGTAATTTCTGTAACTTTGACAAGCACGGTGCTAAAGCGGCCTTCGATGACGTCTGAGACCTCACCGTTCTTAAGGCTGAATGCAGCATTTGCGATTTTAGGATCGATAAGCTGGGCCTTAGTGACCTTGCCAAGATCCATGTCGGTCTTCTGGACTCCGTTAGCTTCGGCTACGGCGGCAAAATCTTGACCACCGAGAATTTCTGAGCGTGCCTTTTGCGCTTCTTCAACAGATTTGAACGGTATTTGCAGAACCTTACGCGATTCCGGCACAGAATAATTATCCTTGTCACGCTCATAACGAGCTTTGAGTTCAGCTTCGGATATGTCGATCTTTTTTTCTGCATCGTCACGCGTCAGCATAAGAATTTCGACATCGCGCGTCTCATCGGTCATAAAGCGTGACTTGTTGGCTTCATATATTTCCTTTAGTGCCGCATCGTCCGGTTGAGCTGAAATTTTTAACGCTGTCTTAGGATCTATGGTAAAATATCGCACCTTGCGCTGTTCGCGATTGAACGTGCGATAAATTTCAAAAAGCGTCTCAGGGATTGTTACGTTTTCCAGTATTGCTCCGGTTAGCTGCTCGCGCACAATTTCGTCGCGTCGTGTCTCGATCATCTGTGCTTCGTCCATCCCAAGACGGTTGCGCACCTGCTCTAGAAGCCGGGGACTGAAGTTGCCGTCGCTTCCCTGAAAAAGAGGATCGCGGCGAATATCATCTTCGACAACATTATCGGTCACCGAAAGATTGAGTTCCTGGGCGTGTATATCGATGGCAAGCGCCCCGATCATACTTGAAAGAACACTATTTTCTATGCCAACCGCACGCGCTTGTTGCGGTGTGAGCCGCTGCCCGAAACGGGCGGATATCAAACTAACCTGTTCATAATATCTCTGACGAAACTCATGAACGCTGATGTCTTTGTTACCGACGGAAGCGATTGTCGAACTGCCGACACCGGTAATCATATCTGCTATTCCCCATACAGCGAAGCTGAGGACAAGCAGACCGATCAGGAGTTTGGCGATAAAACCGCCCACCCATTTACGTATCACTTCAAGCATGACAAACTCGCGGCGTAATTAATAATATCAGTGATTGAAGCGACTGATATAACAGGATGCCAATATCAGCAACCGTGTTAGCAAACTGCCCGCAAAAGTCGTGTGGATCTCGACACTAAATATTTTTTGCGTCCGGGCATGAGCCATACATCGTACGATATGACGCAAATGGATGAGCAGCGCGACGCCCCTGAGGCGAAAAACCTCAGCTTCAAAGCACGTGGTTGGAAAATAGTCGCTTGACAACTTTCAATTCGTCTTAACACGTAGTAAATGCCATACGCTTACAAAATCGATTTATTGCTCAATCGCTCTAATTCATCTCTCAACCACCTTGACTTTTGGAAGGCGGACTGCTGGAGATTTCAAGGTCTGAGAACTGTGGTTTTAACAGCTGAAATCAAGTCTCTCCTGCCGATTAGCCCCAGTTATCTAGCCCCAGTTATCTTTTGACCAGTTCTTTTGATTTGGCTGCCTGCAGTAAGGGCAGTAAGGATTGATAGAAAAAGCAAACATCGCACAAAGAGGCGCGCTGTGATCAAACCTTTGGTTGCCGGCAACTGGAAGATGAACGGGCTGCGAGCTGCAATGGACGCAGTGCAAGCCATGTCTGAAGAACTAAGCAGGTCTGAACCAGACTGCGATGTTGTGATTTGTCCGCCTGCGACACTTCTGCCATTACTCGATCAAACACTTGAAAATTCACACATAAGGCTTGGCGCTCAGGATTGCCATACCGGCACCAGTGGCGCGTATACGGGCGATATTTCTGCTCAAATGCTGAAAGACGCGGGCGCGTCATGCGTGATTGTCGGCCATTCCGAACGCCGCTCCACTTACGGCGAAACCAATGCCATAGTGCGTGCAAAAGCAGCAGCTGCACATCGTGCCGGCCTGTCAGCCATCGTCTGTGTTGGCGAGACTGCCGGAGAACGGCGGGCAAACCTGACAGTTCAGGTTGTTGAACGCCAATTGAATGCCTCATTGCCGGATGACAGTTGTGCAAACGACGTTATCGTTGCCTACGAACCGGTTTGGGCGATCGGTAGTGGCCAGACACCGGCACCTGAAGACGTTGCAAAAGTACACGCCTGCATGCGCCGGGCTCTGGTTGAACGCTTCAAGGATGGAGACCAGTTTCGCCTGCTTTATGGCGGTTCAGTCAAGCCAGGTAACGCAGCAGAACTGATGGCAATTAATCATGTCAATGGTGCTCTTGTCGGCGGCGCAAGCCTTGTGAGCGAAGATTTCCTTGGTATTATCAGCTATTATGCTGATAAATAGCTGTTGCGTTTAATTGCGCAGAGGGGCGGAATATAAACTGATGCGGTTTCACAAAATTTCCACTAAACTACAGCTTACCATTGTTAGTATGATGATGGTTTCACTTTTGTCGAGCCAGGCATTCGCGCGTTCGAATTTGACGGCTGATCAAGCAAAAGCATGTCAAGATGCAGAGGCTGAACGCGATAATCTCAATACCCGGGAACTGCGCGATCTGCTTGGCAAAAAGCCCCGCGAAGCCGCAGCAGGTCTCAACGGTGAACAGCTCAGGAATTTGCGTCGGCTCATTGAACTTGACGAGCAGGTTATATTCAAATGCCGCCTTATCGCGCATCCCGATCTCAAAAAACGTCAGCCTGGAAAGCCGATCATTTCAATCCCCATCCCGGATTTACCAGTGCGAAAACCTAAACGCGCAAAAGATAAATCAAAACAAACTGTACTGTTGCCTTTGCCAATTCGTAAGCCTAAATAATAATACGGCAGGTCGAACGAATGCATGACTTTCATATTCGGTTTTTTATGATTGACAAATTTTTTTTCAGATCTGTCCGGGCAACCCGCTCTCAAGAAATACGATACCTGAAACATAATACATGCATCACGTCTAACGACTTGTTGGAAATTGTTTTACACAGAAGGTTTGTCAATGATTGAGGCTCTCCTCATAATTCATCTCATGATTGCCGCAGCAATGGTCGGGGTGGTGCTTTTACAGAAGTCAGAAGGTGGCGCGCTTGGCATGGGCGGCGGCGGCGGTGGCGGCGGCTTTTTGACTGGCCGCGGAACAGCCGATCTGCTAACGCGCACGACTGCCGGTCTTGCCATCGCTTTCTTTGCCACCAGTCTGCTGCTGTCTGTTTTGCCTAATCTTTTGAAGGCACCACAGGCTTCACGTTTTAACACCCCTGCAACGATGACAGATGCACCACAATCTGGAGAAACCAACGATGGCTCCGGCAAGGCGACCGGCGGTGGCGTTCTTGATGCGTTAAAGAGCGGTCAGGGCAATCAGCGCGTTCCATCCATCCCTCAAACTCAGTAATACCAATGCCATACCATTCAGATCTGCAAGCCATAGTGCAACTAAATCGTGGACAGCGCTGAAATGCCGCTTCGAATCTTCAGCTTTCTCGTATAACAGTCATGGCCCATGCAACGGTACATTTTCATTACCGGCGGCGTGGTCTCCTCCCTTGGCAAGGGCCTCGCATCAGCCGCTCTCGGAGCGCTTCTTCAAGCGCGGGGTTATTCTGTGCGATTGCGCAAACTGGACCCTTATCTCAACGTCGATCCGGGCACCATGAGCCCGAATCAACACGGTGAAGTCTTCGTCACAGACGATCAAGCTGAAACGGATCTCGACCTTGGTCATTACGAGCGTTTCACCGGCGTACCCGCACGCCGCTCAGACAGCGTTACGGCAGGGCGCATATATCAGAAAGTTCTGAAGCAAGAACGCAAAGGCGAATTCAATGGTGGCACGGTGCAGGTCATCCCGCACGTAACCGATGCCATCAAAGAATTCGTCGTTGCCGACAATAAAGGCGTTGATTTCATCCTTGTTGAGATTGGCGGTACGGTTGGCGATATCGAAGGCCTGCCGTTTTTTGAGGCCATACGCCAGCTGAACAATGAACTGCCCCGTGGCTCATCCATATTTGTGCATTTGACTCTCGTGCCTTTTATTCCATCGGCAGGTGAACTGAAAACCAAGCCAACGCAGCATTCCGTCAAGGAGCTGCGCTCAATTGGTATTCAGCCCCACATCCTGATGTGCCGTTGCGACCGTGAAATTCCAATTGCAGAGCGCAGCAAGATTGCACTGTTTTGCAATGTGCGCGAAAGCGCGGTAATTCAAGCGCTTGACGCACGATCGATTTACGATGTTCCACTTGCCTATCACAATGAAGGGCTGGATCGCGAAGTGCTGGAGGCATTTGGCATGACCGGGGAACCGTCGCCCGACCTTAAGCGCTGGCAGACCATTTCAAAGGCTTTGGCCTCCCCCGAAGGCGAAGTCACAATTTCAATTGTTGGCAAATATACACTTAAGGATGCCTATAAATCTCTTAACGAAGCCTTGGTGCACGGCGGATTAGCCAACAACGTCCGTGTCAAACTGCACTGGGTCGATGCCGAACTGTTAGAAGGGCAGGATCCGGCGTCGCATTTCGAGGGAGTGGATGGTATCCTGGTGCCGGGTGGCTTTGGCGAGCGCGGCTCACAAGGCAAGATTATTGCTGCCAAATTCGCACGTGAACGCAAGGTGCCGTATTTCGGCATTTGCTTTGGTATGCAAATGGCCTGTATCGAGGCTGCCCGCAATCTGGCCCGCCTTAAACATGCCAGCTCCACGGAATTCGGCCCGGCTAAGGACCCGATTGTCGGTCTTATGACGGAATGGGCACACGGCAATCGAATGGAAAAGCGCCAGGCAAACGGCGATCTTGGCGGCACGATGCGTCTTGGCGCCTATGATGCAGTTCTTGCCAGCGACAGCCGTATTGCAACTATTTATGGCACGACGTTTATATCAGAGCGCCATCGCCACCGCTATGAAGTCAATATGGCTTACCGTCAGACGCTGGAGGAGGTTGGCCTCAAATTTTCCGGCATTTCACCGGACGGCCAGTTGCCGGAAACCGTCGAATACCCCGAACACCCTTGGTTCATCGGCGTCCAATTCCACCCCGAACTTAAAAGCCGGCCGTTTGAGCCGCATCCACTCTTCAAGAGCTTTATATCTGCCGCTGTGAAACAGAGCAGATTGGTATAGTTAATTTCATGCATGTTTCAGTATCGGTGTAGCTTTAACAAAGCCATGCCGATAGCCTTTGGATAGAGTACATTAAGTGGATGAATTATAAATAGAAATTCTACTTATTGAGCATCCCAACCCGTCATTCTCTA
This sequence comes from uncultured Hyphomicrobiaceae bacterium, assembly GCA_963922535.1. Taxonomy (GTDB): domain Bacteria; phylum Pseudomonadota; class Alphaproteobacteria; order Rhizobiales; family Hyphomicrobiaceae; genus Tectiglobus. Next base: position 23,202 of record CAWUIN010000033.1, read on the forward strand.
ACGTTCAGCAGCATCGGTGTTGCTTCACGGATCATGCGCTTGACGTCGAAATCGGGGACGACCTTGTCGTAGTCGCCATCGATCATCAGTGAGGCGGCACCGTGGACGAAGGTCCAGAGGCGAACAGCAATTTCAGTTGCATCGCCGGCAATGTCGTTATTAGCGCAAAACAACGCGACCTGCTCGATCACCTTGCCAAAGCATGCCCGGCCTTCTTCCGTCACCCGTTCTGCCGCTTTTATGTCCGGATGCTGGCCAAACATAAGGCGGAACAGCGGCGGTTGCTGGATGGCAAAGTCAACGTAAGCTTCACCCATAGCCGCGATACCTTTGAGCGTCCCGGCACCGTGCGCTGCCACTGCCGCCATCGATTTTTCCGTCATCACCGCAAATGCCAACGACACCACAGCTTCAAGGATCTCATCACGGTCACGAAAATGTTTATAAGGTGCTGCCGTTGAAACGCCGGCCAGACGGCAGGCATCGGCAACCTTGAAATGCTCGGCGCCGTATTCACATATAAGTTGAAATGCCGCAGCAATCAGTGCTTCGCGCAGCCCGCCGTGGTGGTAAGCCGCTTTCAGGCGCACCGTTTCCGACTGTACTTTCATTGAGTTGGAGGCTTGTTGCCCTGCCTCACCTTTAGCAGGTTCTGTTTTTTTTCGCTCATAAGATTTATTGTATCATGAATGTATAAAAGTTAAACGCTCTAACTTTCAATTGCAAAGTTAGCTGATCTAACATAAGTTAGCCTGCGTAACATTGGCTGCGATACAGGCAATCGAAAGCAAAGGGCGAAGGATAAAGGCCATGAGCGGAGTAAAGAGTGTTTCAGACATTACCAGTGCACCCTGCGAACAATGCGGTGCCGAAGGCTCCTTGCAAAAGCGCACATGGATTGGCGCGGCCGCAAACAGCATCGCAGTTACGGTTGTGGCGGCGACTGCGGTTGGCCTTGTTGTGGCCGGAGTTACAGCGTTGCACAGTCACGCTGAAAGCAAGGCATCCCGCCTGGCTGATCCAGTGATTGCGGTAACAACGCAGGTTGTCAAATGGTCGGATCACTACAACGTTGCCCGTGGCTACATTGGCCGCCTTGAAGCCGTGCGAGAAACTGCCGCTGCCTTTGAGCGTGACGGCTTGGTTGTTCAGGTTAACTTCGATGAAGGCGATGCGGTTGCAAAGGATGCGGTGATCGCTCTGCTGGACACGTCCAAACTGCAAGCCAACCGCCGCGAACTTGAGGCACAGCGTGAGGAGCTAAACGCCCAGCGCAACCTTGCTAAACTGACACTGAAGCGCCAGGATCAATTGCAATCGCGCGGCTGGAGCCCGGAACAGCGCTTCGACGAGGCGCGTTTCGACGTTGCTCGCCTCACGGCTTCAATTGCCCGTGTTGACGCGGCGATCGAAGCACTTGACGTCGATATTGAAAAAAGCCAGATCAGAGCGCCCTTCGCCGGCAAGATTACCGCTCGCAATCTTGATGAAGGCGCTGTCGTGGGAGCAGGCACTACAGTGCTCAGAATTATCGAAAGTGGCAGCCTGCAAGCGCGTATCGGCGTTGCGCCTGAAGCAGCGGATGAACTTGAAATTGGCAGCACATATCAGCTCTCAGCAGGCAATGATCTTTTAAGCGCAACCCTGAAAGCAAAGCGTGCCGATCTGTCAGCCGGTTCGCGCACCGTTACGGCATTATTCACGTTAAATGAGGATACTGACGTTCCGCTTGGCGAAGTCGTTGTGCTCAACCTGGAGCGTCGGGTTGAAAGCCCCGGCGTCTGGCTGCCACTTGCAGCGCTGGTGGAAGGGCGCAAAGGATTGTGGAGCGTGATGCTGGCCGATGCTGTCAACACGGCGCCGATGATCCGCCGGGAATCCGTGGAAGTCCTTTACGTCAAAGAAAATCGCGCCTACGTCCGCGCTGCTTTTAAGGACGGCGATCGCGTGGTCACCACTGGCACCAATCGGATTACGCCGGGCCAGCGGGTCGTGCTTGCCAGGCTCGATCAGTAACGTGCTCTCTTGACGCTTAACCTGCCTCCAGTGGTTTGTATCACTAGCACCCAAGCATGACTTTGAGGTCCCAGCATGCGCTCGCTGTTTTATCGTGACAAGCGTCTTCTCGTGCTCGTCGTCCTTATGATTTTCTCCGCCGGGATTTCGGGACTTCTGACCATCGGCCGCCAGGAAGACCCAACAATCACCAACCTTTTCGCGACAATTGTCACACCTTATCCCGGCGCAGGACCGGAGCGCGTTGAAGCACTTGTCACAGAAAAAATAGAAGACGAATTACGCCAGATCGAAGAGGTCAACCATGTTACATCGACATCACGCACTAGCATATCTGTCATCCAGATCGAACTTTCGCAATTCATCTCTGATGTACAAATCGACCAGACTTGGTCGCGCATTCGCGATGCCTTGGCCGATGCATCGGCAAACTTTCCCGCGGGAGTTCCGGAACCAGTCTTCGATAATGATCGCACCGGCGCGTTCACCAGCATTGTAGCCCTCATCGCGCGTGACGGCCGTCGCGTTAGCGATGCTGTTAATCGGCGCTACGCTGAACTGCTGCAGGACCGGCTGCGTGGATTATCCGGCACCAAATTCGTGCAAATTTATGGTGCCCAGACAGAAGAAATCCAGGTTACGATCGATCCCGTCAAACTAACGTCGATCGGCCTGACTGCAGAGGCCGTCTCAGCCGCTATTCGTCGGGCCGACAGTAAGGTCAGTGCCGGCCAGATTCGCGGTGACAGAGCAAACCTTTTGATCGAAGTCACAGGCGAAATCAAATCGCTGGAGCGCATTGCTCGCATCCCCATTCTGGAAAGCGACAATAGCCGCATCGTACGCGTCTCAGACGTTGCTTCGGTCATGAAAACTGTGCGCAAGCCGCCAACAAGCATCGCAATTGCCGACGGCAATCCTGCAGTTCTGATTGCCGCCCGCATGCAGGACGACCTTCAGGTCGATGCCTGGACTAATAAGGTCAATGCGATCTATGCAGATTTCCGCAACGAACTGCCGTCCAGTCTGGAACTGCGTGTCCTGTTCGACCAGTCCAGCTACACCGCCACACGGCTGGCAGGTGTGGTGGAAAATATGGCGATTGGTATCGCCCTGGTTGTCGGCGTCCTTCTCCTGACACTTGGCTGGCGGGCCGCATTGATCGTTGCGATTATTCTGCCACTTGCAACATTGCTTTCGATTTCCGGTCTGCGCCTGGTCGGTATCCCCATTCATCAGATGTCGGTTACAGGCTTGATTGTGGCCCTAGGCCTGCTGGTCGATGCCGGCATTGTCATGACCGACGATATCCGTCGACGGCTGACGGCCGGCATGTCGCGCCTTAAAGCCGTTGAGGAGGCAGTTGGCCGGCTTTCCGCACCGTTGCTTGCTTCAACGCTGACTACCGCTCTTGCGTTCATGCCGATGGCTTTGCTTCCCGGACCGGCAGGCGATTTTGTCGGCGCCATTGCGATTGCCGTAATCATTATGCTGTTTGCCTCGCTCGCTCTTGCGCTGACGCTCACGCCCGCGCTCGCCGGCTGGCTTTTGCCAGAAACTGCGCAAAGTAAAGATAAGGCGGCACAGACAAGCGGGCTGTTCGGCTGGTCCATCGCTCTGGCACTTGCGCGTCCAAGACTGGCAATCCTTCTCTCCCTTGTCCTGCCTGCAATCGGCTTTGGCGCCTTTCCAACACTCAAAGCTCAATTTTTTCCTGGTGTTGACCGAAACCAGTTTTATGTCCAGCTAAAGCTGCCGGATGGCAGCGCCATCAGTGAAACACAACGCATTGCGCTTAAGACAGACGCCTTGATACGCGAGGAATCCGGTGTCCGCGCCATTAACTGGGTGATCGGTGAAAGTGCACCTGCTTTTTACTACAATATGATTGCCGATCAGGATAATGAGCCGAGCTTTGCTGAAGCTCTGGTGACAACTGCATCGTCCGAGGCGACGGAAGCGATGCTCGGCCGCTTGCAGCGTCTGCTGGATGCCGGAGTACCGCAGGCTCGTATTATCGTGCGTGGGCTTGCGCAGGGGCCGCCGGTCAGTGCGCCGGTTGAAATCCGTATTGCTGGTTCAGAGCTGGCCACGCTGCGTGAACTTGGCGAACGGGTCCGACGCATTATGATCGAAGTGCCTGATATTATCCAGGCTCGAACGCAGCTGGCCGCTGGCGCTCCCAAGGTTATCGTCGACCTGGATGAAGAAAAGGTAAGGCTTGCCGGATTGCAGTTGAGCGATATCGCACGGCAGCTGGATGCCGCATTGGAAGGCAGCACCGGCGGCTCCCTGATCGAGGGAAGCGAGGAACTTCCAGTTCGCGTCCGTGTCGGTGAACAAGACCGCCGCGACTTTAAATCGGTGCGTGCCATCGATGTGCTGGCCCCGGATGCTCAGGCCCGCGCACAGGCCGGTGCTTATCCGGGAATCCCTCTGACGGCGCTGGGGACCTTGAAACTGCAACCGGCGGTAAGTCCTATTTACCGCCGTAACGGCGAACGCATCAACACAATTCAGGGATTTGTGCATCGCGATGTGCTGCCGGAGGAAGCATTAAAGAAAGTACGCGCCAAAATATCTGAAAGCGGCCTTAAACTTCCGGCCGGCTACCGCTTCGAAATTGGCGGAGATGCTGACGCGCGTGATGATGTTCTGCGTAATCTCATTTCCTCGCTTGGCATCATTGTTGCCTTGAGCATTGCATCCATCGTTATGACATTGGGTTCTTACCGTCTGTCTTTGGTGACAGGGATTGTCGCAGTTTTATCGATGGGGCTCAGCTTGCTGGCACTTGCTGTATTCGGTTATCCTTTCGGCATCCAGGCCGTCATCGGGGTCATTGGCTCAATCGGCGTGTCGATCAACGCTGCCATCATCATTATGACAGCTCTGAAAGATGACCCATCAGCTCGAGGCGGCAACCTGGAGCGTATCGGCGAATTGGTCGTAACACAGAGCCGTCACATTATCTCGACGACACTAACAACGTTTGGCGGCTTCCTCCCGCTTATTCTGGATGGTGGCGGCTTCTGGCCACCTTTTGCAATGGCAATTGCCGGCGGTGTTCTGCTGTCCACGATCATTTCATTTTACTTTATACCGCCGGCCTTTGCCCTTCTGGCACGGCGCGGCGGGCTATTGTCTGTAGGATCGAATACCAAGCAGTTAATTCTCAAAGGGCAAGCAAAGGCAGGAGACATAACGGCAGCATAACCGACAATCGCGCCGCTATTGGGATTTCTTTCACAGTCTCTCGGCATGGACACAGTGTCGTTTGCCATGTCTGCCCCAATTTGCCACAAACACCTTCATCTTTCATTTGCTCGCATTGAAGGCACAGTCAGCCGATGGCCTCAACTTTATTCGGCCCAGGATTAACCCGCGTCTCAAAGCCCGATCGCATCGGCAACTGCAACCGTGCGCCGGGCGATTTCGGCGTGCAGCAGTTCAACCATTTCACCTTCCAGGCTGATCACGCCCTTGCCCTGATTTTCCGGCAGCCCGAACGCCGCCAGGATTTTGCGGGCGCGGGCCACCTCCTGTGCCGTTGGGGCGAAAATATCGTTCGCCGTCTCGATCTGGCTCGGATGGATCAGCGTCTTGCCGTCCATGCCGAGCATCCGGCCCTGCCGGCACTCGGCCGTAAAACCTTCTGCGTCGCGAAAGTTATTATAAACGCCGTCCAGTACGTCGAGCCCGAAAGCCCGCGCCGCGGTGACGATGGAACTGAGCCAGTAAAGCGCCGCCATGCGGTTCTCGTCGAGCGAGGCGCGCGTATTCATGACGAGATCGTTGGTGCCGGCCACAAAACAGGTGAGCGGG
>CAWUIN010000034.1:0-27724 GCA_963922535.1 uncultured Hyphomicrobiaceae bacterium
GTGATGAACCTTGTCGGCAACTCGCAGATGATGCACTCGCTCCATCATCTGGGCATGTGGTTTATGGTGATCTTCATTATGATCCACATCTATGTGGCGATCCGCGAGGATATCATGTCGCGCCAGTCCATGGTCTCGACCATGATCTCCGGGCATCGCACCTTTAAGGACGATAGGCCCTGAGGCAGATGCACCAATTTGCCGTGACGCTTTGGGAAAGAGACTTACCGGTATTTATTGAGTTGTGTAAATTATGGGCAGGTGCGTTCTGCCTTAATTGATCTTGGTCAAGCATCAAACTGGTTCCGTTAGCGCTTGATGGCAGAATACGTAAACGAGCCGAGCAACCCGAGTAACTGGAAAGCAGACGATCGCGCTGTCCATGGAGAATCAGCCCTACAGATGCGGCGGTGTCTGACATCGCTGGGGACATAACTGGGAGACACCCGATGAACGAGCAGGTGCTGGTCCTTGGGATTGGGAATGTGCTTTGGGCCGACGAAGGCTTCGGGGTGCGCTGCGTTGAAGCCCTGGCCCGCGACTGGGCCTTCCCGGATGGTGTAAAACTCGTGGATGGCGGGACCCAGGGGCTCTACCTGCTGCCGTTTCTGGAAGAAGCCGCAGCACTCATCGTTTTCGATGCGGTCGATTATGGCCTCAAACCTGGCACTTTAAAGATTGTTGAGGGCGAGGCGGTGCCGAGTTTCATGGGCGTCAAAAAGATGAGCCTCCATCAAACCGGCTTTCAGGACGTGATCGCGACTGCCCGGCTGATGGGCTACTGCCCCGAGCACATGGTCCTGATTGGCTGCCAGCCGGAGGAACTTGAAGATTACGGTGGCGGCCTGCGCGATGTGGTGGCAGCTCAAATCCCGGCGGCCATCGAAATCGCTCTGGAAAAACTTGCATCCTTTGGCATCGCACCTAAAAAGGGGCGTGGCGATCATTCTCTTCTCGCCGACGCCGCGATCCTGCGTGAGGCTTATGAAAACGGGCGGCCCGGTGCCGATGAGGCCTGCCGGGTCGGCGATGCCCGCTTTCTCCCCGTGGTGGAGTGATCTAACATGTGTATTGGCATCCCCATGCAACTTCTCAGCGTCGACGGTTTGAGTGCCCGCGCGAGCGACGGTGCCGAAGAGCATACCATAGATCTCTCGCTTATCGGTGCACAGCCATCCGGCACCTGGGTTCTGATCTTTCTGGGCGCTGCGCGTAACGTGCTGAGCGAGGCCGAGGCGCTGAAAATCCGTGACGCGGTGAGCGCTTTGCGCGCCGTTATGGCTGGCCGCGCCCTGGCGCATGACGCTTTCGCCGATCTTGAGGCGCGCGGCCCGCAACTTCCCCCCCATCTGCAAGCGGCGCTTGATGCCGGCGAAACAACCGCCTGAGGAGCGTCCGAGGACTGCCCAATGATGACTATGACCCATCCCTTGATCTCCCGCCTCTCCACCGATTGCGGTTGGCCGCATCTTACCAGCCTGGCGGCCGTGGCAGCCTTCGTGCAAGCCCCAGGCGTCCATTGTCTCTTTGTGCCCGGAAATCCTGAAAAAAACCTGGAAAGCAGCGATGCCGCTGTGATCCTGCCCGAGCTTCATAAGGCTTTTCAGGACCGCTTCGACTGTGCCGTGGTGGATGAGAGCATCGATTCTGCGGTGCAGGACGTGGTTGGCGTCTCTAAAACACCGCTTTTGATCTTTTACCGGGAAGGCGCCCAAATCGGCACGATCCCAAAGGTGCGCGCCTGGGACGACTATCTCGCGCGCGTTTCCCATATCCTCAGCCACGGCCCTGAAGGAGAAACAGAAGGAGGCCCTGAATGAGCGGCGATTTCCGCCTTCCGCCGATGGGCTTTGGCCCCGGCTCACGGTCTGGGGGAGAAGACCTCGGCTATATGAACATGCCGCAGGACATGCGTACTTATGCACTGCATATCCCGGAGACGCAAGCCGATGCCGATGCCGTCGCGCTCCTGGCTGAGGTGGCAGTGGCGGCGCGGCGTGTGGCCTGTGAGGGTGGGGTGCAGCAGTTTGATCTCAGCGGGCTTTCGGCGCCAGCCCGAGCGCTGCTGGCGGAGGTGCTTGGCGAGGGAGAAGTATCGATCCGCATTGCAGGGACACCTGCCATCGCCGTACAGGAGAGCGTTTTTGCAGGGGTCTGGCGGTTGAAAGGCGACGGCCTCGACCGGATCGAGGTCGCAGCGGTGCCTCAGTTAGCGCTTAGCCGTGCTTTTGAACCCAAGCGTGCTCCTCAGGGCAGCGCAACACCTCTGATTGAAGGCCTTGCCAATGCCCCCGCGCTGCTCGTAGAGCTGCTCGGCAAATCCGCCATCTTCAAACATGGCCAAGCGCTCCCTGGCCAGGCGCCGCATGTGATCAATCTGACGCTTCTGCCGCATACGGAACCCGACCTCCAATGGCTCGGCAAAGCGCTTGGAACAGGCGCGGTAACAGTACTCAGCCGCGGCTACGGGAATTGCTGTATCTCGGCCACTGCAACCTGTGGGGTCTGGCGCGTGCAATTCTTTAATTCGATGGATGCGCTGATCCTCGACACCTTTGAGGTGGCTGGGATGCCCGAAGTGGCGCTTGCTGCCGGTGAAGACCTTGCCGACAGCGCAGCGCGGATCGAAGCGGTTCTGGAGGCGATCGCATGAGCAGCTTTGAAGGTAGCTACCTGGGCGCGGCGGACAAAATCAGCCCGCTGGCGATTATGGAATGCAAGATCTGCTGGACCTCATACGATCCTGGAGTGGGTGACGAGGCCCGCCAGATCGATCCCGGCACACCGTTTACCGCGCTGCCCGAGGATTGGTCCTGCCCGAACTGTTCGGCGCCTGCGGTCCAGTTTTTGGTGCATGAGGATCCCGGCGCGCCACAGCTTCAGGAAATGGCGCACCTCAATGCCGCCACCAAGGGGCTGGTCGCCGATTTCACCGAGATTTGGCATGCCAGAATGCGCGATGTACCCATTGTCAACAATGCGCTCTGCGTTCAGGCCGTGGGATTTCAGATATATGAGGGCCGTCCGCTTGGCGTGCTGATTTCGCCATGGTTCATGAATTTGATCCAGCTGCCCGGTGCTAACGATGATTGGTCTGCTCTTGTCGCTGGAGAAAAGGAGATCATGGCGTTTCCTTCCGGCCGTTATGAATTCATCCATAATACGCGGGCGCAAACCGGTGGTTACAAGGCCTGTTCGCTGTTCTCCCCGATGGGCGATTTTACCACGCAGGATGAAGCGGTGAATGTTGCCAATGCCGTCATGCAGGCGCTTTTTTGCGAGGAGAACCAGGCCGAGACGGACCGGGCTTGTGACATTCGCGCCGTCTGCGAAGAAGAGCTTTGCGCGGCGGCAGAACCTGCGCCCCGAGAACCTGCAAATGGCCCCGCACCCGCGCCCTCGCGCCGTACGGTGATCAGCGCAGGGCTTGCAGCAGACTGATGCTTGACACCCCGCGCATAAGGTTTGCAGCAAAGCCTGCACCGCGTTTGCCCATTGAAGAGATGGTCCTCGGTAAATCGCGCCGTGAAGTTGCCGAACTTGTGCCGCGGCTCTTTAACCTTTGCCGCACGGCCCAAAGCCTCGCAGTGTGTGCAGCCCTGGACTTGCCCACGGCAGATGACGCGGCGGCACTGCGTCAAGAAATCATCAGGGATCATGTACTGCGGTTGAGCGTAGTTCTCCCCCGGCATTTCGCCTCCTCACCAATCCGTTTGCCTGAGGGCTGGCAAAGTGGAGGCGCGAGCCTGCGTCAGGCGCTATTTGGACCTTCGGTGCGGCTTCCTGAGACACCTGCCGATTTCGAAAGCTTTCTGACAAGTGGCGCCGCTATTGCCAGCCTGTGGGCAAAGGTGGCCGGTCTTTTTGCGCATGGCCAAGGGATGAGCAGAGGATTGGGCGTGGGAATGAGTGAAGCGCTTTCCTTTGTCTCGGTCGAGACCGCTGCTGATCCTCGCGCCAGAGTGGAAAACTCCTGTGCCTTAAGGGTTGCGGATCATCCGGTGGTGGCGCACGTGGCGGCCTCAACAGGGCAAAAGCGCAGTCTCCTCTGGCGGCTGGTGGCTCGCAGTTACGATCTGGAAAAGCTTTTAAACCATGCACCGCTGATGCAGGCCACGCCACATCGCGGGCGCGCTCATGTTCCTGCAACGCGCGGGCTTTACACGGTCAGCGCGGAGTACGATGGCGAGAAGGTCACCCGCTTTGCCCGCGTCACACCAACCGATCATCTCAGCGCGCCGGGCGGTGTGCTGGAGCAGGTGCTGGCCACGATCCCGCCCGAGCGGGCAGCGGTTCTTCCTGTGGTGATGGACATTCTCGATCCCTGCAGCCCGATTGATGTGCAGGAGGTGCCTTCTTATGCATGAGATGTCGCTTTGCGAGGGGATTCGCAAGGTTGTCGAGGCCCAGGCTGCAGCCCACGCGGCCAGCAAAATCACCAAGGTGCGCCTGGAGATTGGACGCTTTGCAGGCGTCGAGAAGCACGCGCTGGCTTTCGCCTTTGAAGTCGTCATGCGCGGCTCGGTCGCGGAAGGGGCAATGCTTGAAATGATTGATCTGCCTGGACGTGCTTTGTGTTTCGAGTGTGCCGAAGAGGTGGAGATCGACAACCGTTTGAACCCATGTCCCACCTGCGGCAGCGGAAAGCTGATGCCGACAGGCGGGCAAGAGATGCGAATTAAAGACTTGGAGGCCATTTGATGTGCACGGTTTGTGGATGCGGAGAAAGCAAGGTCGCGGGGCACAGCCATGACCATAGCCACCATCACCATCATGACCACGACCACGGAGACCTTCACTTTGGTCACGGCCCTGCTGGAGTTTCGGTGCCTGGCATGTCTGAAGCCCGGCTGATTGAGGTGGAAACAGACATTCTCGCCAAGAACAACATCTACGCTCAGCGCAATCGCGCGGCTCTGGCTGGTCTGGGCGCGTTGGCTTTAAATCTTGTCTCGTCGCCCGGCTCGGGCAAAACCACTCTGCTTTGCCGCACAATTGAGGCGTTCGGTGATGGGCCACTTGCAGTTATCGAAGGCGATCAGCAGACCGCCAACGATGCCGAGCGTATCCGCGCGACAGGGGCTAAGGCGATGCAGGTGAACACCGGCAAGGGCTGCCATCTCGACGGCCATATGGTTGGCCATGCGATGGAGCATCTGGAACTCTCCCCCGGCGCGATGCTGTTCATCGAAAACGTCGGCAATCTGGTTTGTCCAGCGGGTTTTGATCTCGGCGAGGACGCCAAGGTGGCGATCCTAAGTGTCACCGAAGGTGAAGATAAGCCGCTGAAATACCCTGATATATTCACCGCCTCTCGTCTGGCACTGCTTAATAAGGTCGATCTTGCGCCTCATTGCGACGTCGATCTCGACCTCTATGAGACAAACCTGCGCCGGGTAAACCCTGAGATTGAGATCCTGCGGATCTCGGCGCGTACCGGTGAGGGGATGGCGGCCTGGATCGCCTGGCTCAAAGCCGCTTTAGCCGCGAAACCCCGCAAGGATGCCACCCGGTGAAGCAGAATGTTTCTCTCCCCTTGGTATCGATCTTTGCCCGGGAGCCAAGAGCCTTGGGCTCAGGCATGTGAGCCTGCGCGCCAAACTTGACCGCTATGGCATTCATCCGCCCCACAAAGAGGAGGCCTGAAGCATGTGTTTGGGAATACCCGCTAAGATTGTAGAGATCACCGACGCCGACGCGCTGATGGCGATGGCGGATATTTCCGGCGTGCGCCGCGAGGTGAATGTCTCCTGCATTGCCGACGGTCCGCTGGAACGATTGGTTGGCTCGTATGTGCTGATCCACGTGGGCTTTGCCATGGCAGAGATCGACGAGATCGAGGCCCAGCGTACCCTTGAGGCGCTCGAAGCGCTTGGCGAGGCGCAGGAAACCCTAGAGGCCATTACAGAGAGCGCAAGGGCTTTGGACGGCGCCAGGATTGAGGAGAACCCAAGGTTTGAGGCTCCAAGGCTTGGTGGAAGGGTATCATGAAATACGTTGAGGAATTTCGCGATCCCAAGGCCGCCCAACGGCTCCTGGCAGCCATCGCCAGGACCGTCGAAGAGATTGGGGCTACAAAGGAGAGCCCCGTCTATATTATGGAGATCTGCGGTGGGCACACCCATGCGATCTTTCGCTATGGGCTTGACCGGTTGACGCCTGCTGGAGTGGAATTCATCCATGGCCCGGGCTGTCCGGTTTGCGTGTTGCCGCGGAGCCGGGTAGACGAATGCATCGAACTGGCGGAGCGCCCGGAGGTGATTTTCACCTCTTTCGGGGATGCGATGCGCGTCCCTGGTACGGGCAAATCGTTGATGCAGGCGAAGGCTGAGGGTGCCGATATCCGCATGATCTATTCGCCCCTTGATGCGCTCGCGCTGGCGCGTCGCCATCCTGACCGTGAGGTGGTATTCTTTGGCTTAGGTTTTGAGACCACAACCCCTTCAACGGCGCTCTCGATCCAGATGGCGGCGCGCGAAGGGCTCAATAATTTTAGTGTCTTTTGCAACCACATCACCGTGCCGCCGCCAATCAAAGCGCTGCTTGAGGATCCATATGTGGCGCTCGACGGGTTTGTGGGCCCTGGCCATGTTTCCATGGTTATTGGCATCCATGCTTATGATTTCATCGCCAAAGACTATGGTAAACCTATCGTGGTGGCCGGCTTTGAACCGCTTGATCTTCTCCAATCGGTACTGATGGTGCTGGAGCAGATTCGGGACGGCCGCGCCGAAGTTGAAAACCAATACGCCCGCGTCGTACCAGAGCATGGAAACCCGTTGAGCCTGGCGGCTATCAGCGATGTTTACGAGTCGCGGCCAAGTTTCGAATGGCGCGGCCTGGGAGAGATCGAGGCAAGCGGGCTGCGCATCCGGGCTGCCTACCGTGCCTTTGACGCCGAGGAGAAGTTTGGCATTGGCTACGGTGCCGGTAGTCCGCGCGAAGTTTCAGAGCCGGAGGGCTCAGCCTGTGGGCTCGTGATGACAGGCCGGGCGAAGCCCACGGACTGCCCGCAATATGGCATCGGCTGTACGCCGGAGACGCCGCTCGGCGCGCTGATGGTCAGTTCCGAAGGCGCTTGTGCTGCCTATTGGCAATACGGCGGCATGCGTGCGCTGGAGGCTGCCGGATGAAGATGGCCAAATGAATATGGAACGTCCAACCCATCTGCGCGACAAAATTGTTACCATGGCCCACGGCGGCGGCGGCAAGGCCATGCGAGACCTGATCGAAGATGTCTTTACCTCCGTTTTCCAGCCAGACGGGATGGAAGATCAGGCCCGTCTTTTTGATGCAAGCTTCAGCGTTCCAGGTGCAGCGCTGGCGTTGACCACCGATAGTTTTGTGGTCGACCCGCTCGAGTTTCCCGGCGGTGACATTGGCAAAATCGCGGTGTGTGGCACAGTCAACGATCTGGCCGTCGGTGGGGCGCGACCGCTCTGGCTTTCGGCAGCCTTTATCGTTGAGGAGGGCTGTGAGATCGCACTTTTGCGCCGCATCGTGGCCTCCATGGATGAAGAGGCGCGTCAAGCAGGTGTGCGGATTGTCACGGGCGATACCAAGGTTGTGGGCCGTGGCGCTGCGGACAAGGTCTTTGTGACGACCTCAGGCGTCGGTGTCATACCGCCTGGGCGCAGCCTGGCGGCAAGCCATGTACGCCCTGGCGATGTTGCGATTGTCAATGGCGTCCTTGGTGATCATGGCGTCACAATCCTGGCAGCCCGTGGTGACCTGGCGCTCTCTTCTAATCTTATGAGTGACTGCGCCGGTTTGGGGCATCTCATGGAAGCGGCGCTCAAGGCGGCGCCGGGGCTGCGTGCTGCGCGGGACTTGACCCGTGGAGGACTGGCGAGTGCCCTCAACGAGATCGCTCAGGCTGCAGCCTGCGGGATCGAAATCGTTGAGACGGCTTTGCCTTTGCGCCCGGAGGTTTCCGGGATGTGCGAAGTGCTTGGCCTGGACCCGCTTTATCTTGCCAATGAAGGCAGACTGGTGCTCTTTGTTCCTGAAGATGAAGCGGAAGCGGCTCTTGCGGCGATGCGCTCGGTTGACGTCGGAAAAGGAGCTTGCGTGATTGGACACGTTGTATCGCACCATCCCGGTATGGTGGTCATGAAAACCCGGTTCGGAGGCAGCCGTATCGTCGATATGCTCATTGGCGAACAACTCCCCCGGATCTGTTAGATCTCAGAAGTCAGGCGTCGCGATACACCTGATTTTTTCAACGGTCTGCCAGCCTGTACGTTGTGCGTAAGTGGTTCAGAAACAAGTTGCAGGTAAGTTAACAGGTTTGGGGCAAGAGCATTCTGGCAAGACGAAACCCCACATCATAGTCTCGCTCTCCAGGCCGGTCGTATTTTCGGTGAGAAGCACGCAGAAACCCTGGACTGGTGAACCAGGAGCCACCACGAAGAATGCGGGAAGAATTGTCGTGTTTATCCTCGCACCATTCCCAGACGTTTCCATGCATGTCGTAAAGGCCCCAATCATTGGGTGGAAACGAACCGACTTCGACTGTATGTCCGGAGCTGCCTCGTTTGCCTTCTAAATACCGCGCCTGCTGCTTTGTAATCGTATCGCCAAAGCTATATCTCGTCGTGGTTCCTGCCCGGCAGGCGTATTCCCATTCAGCTTCGCTGAGAAGCCGGTAGGGTTTGCCGGTTTCCTTTGAAAGCCATTCCGCATATTCTCTGGCATCGCACCATGAAACATGAATGACCGGGCGCTGGCCGCGTCCCCACCCCTGATCTCCAGGTTTGTGCTGAACACCGCCAGCTGAATATGCTGCATCCCATTCAGCAAACGTCGTTGGATAGCGGGCAACGGCAAATGGCTTTTCTATCGTGACATTTTTAACGTCTGAACCCTCGCCCATCCTGAACTCTCCTGCTGGAAGTACGACCATTTCAGGAGCAAAATCAGCATCTTTAAATTTTTCTCCCAGTTCTAAGATGCGCAGATTTGTGTTTTGTTTGCCGTTGCCGGTTTGGGCAACCGGCATTCCTTTCTTTGCAAGCTTTATTGCTGCTTCATAGCAGGCATCGGTTTTAGAGAAATGCTCAAAAAACTCAACAAGCGCCTGCCTGTCGTCAATGCCATCGATAAGACGCCAGACTTCTGCCGCTTCTTTTTCAAGGTTGGCCGCCGCCACTGCGGCTTCTGCTTCGCGCCGG
Source organism: uncultured Hyphomicrobiaceae bacterium (assembly GCA_963922535.1). GTDB lineage: Bacteria > Pseudomonadota > Alphaproteobacteria > Rhizobiales > Hyphomicrobiaceae > Tectiglobus. Next base: position 9,174 of record CAWUIN010000034.1, read on the forward strand.
GCAGCTTCTGCGGCAGCCCGGCTCGCTTCATTCTGTTTTTTCATATGACGGATCTTGGCCCTTGCCCCGATCAATAACGCGCTGTTGCTCTCACGATGCTTATCAACAAACGAGGCCCAGTCTTCAAGGCGCGGGCTGTCTTTTATGGTCTCGTATTCCTCCTCCAAGGTAGGCGTTGTCGAAGGAGATGCAGCGCGTGGAGGCGATGTCGGCGGTTCAGGCAGCTGAGTGAGCATTGTTTCCCCACCGAAAGACAGTGTGGGCGATGCCGCCGGCTCAAGACTTTGACCGCTCTCATGGGCATGGGTGCTGTCTTCTGCAGGAAACCCGTCCGCGGATTGAGTGTCTGTTTCTGCGGGCTCTGTTTTTTTAGTGCTTGGCATCTGCCGGTCGTCGGCTGGCAAATCCAATGGAACTGACTTTTCAAAGGTCAGCATGCTCGGACGGCCCTGGGCTTGCCAGTACTGTTCCAGGCCATCAAGAGACTGACGCGGAATAGCGGCCTCTTCGCAAGTGAGGACCTCGTTGAGTTTTTGTATCAAATTATTGAGAGCGGTGCTGCGCGGATCGCCGTCCCAGTTTGACAAATCAATAAACGGGTCATCCTGGAAACCAATCGGCAAATCGCATTTGGCAAGGCGTACCGGGTAAAATATTCCAAGTTCTTTGGCGAGAGCGGCTTCGTGGTGCACCCAATTTGATCTGACAGACAAGGGACACCACAAAACCAGCACGACTTTGGCAGCTCTCAGCTTTTTCTCAACGTGGTTGCCGAAATTTTTGCTGTGCAGCACCCCGTAATCAAACCAGACGCTAAATCCGTGGGCGCGCAAAATCTCGGCAAAATATGCCACTGCAGGACGCCGCTCATCCTTATAGGAAATAAATATATCTTCCATCGCTTAGCACAATTTCCAGTCTCCACGTATTCAGAAATCTAGATAACCGAAACTGTCTCCAGATGGAAGATTGCTGGGCTTATGGTAAACGAAAGGCACGTTTTCTGAACTTTCGCCTCCCCTGCGCGGCCTGCCCGGGCCGGAAACATGCCGCAAACATAATGGCATTGATCATACCGGTATCGACAAGCTTTATCGCTATCGCATCCGGAAATTTACTCAACCGCTGCTGTAAATCGCCCCAGTTCCTTGACCACCTGGCTATAAACGCCGCGCTTGAATGGCACGACACGTTGGGTGAGCTGGTCAACGGGCATCCACTGCCAGTCATCGAATTCCTTTTCGTGATTTTCGCCAGCCGGCGGATCGATGTTGATCTCGCTGTCATTGCCGGTGAAGCGCACGGCAAACCACATCTGCTTCTGGCCCTTGTAGCGCCCGCCCCATGCTTTGCCCTGCAGTTCGAGGGGGAGATCGTAAAGCAGCCAGTCCGCCGTACGGCCAAGAATTTCAACTGATACGATGCCTGTTTCCTCGAACAGTTCACGCAGTGCTGCAGTTTCAATTTCTTCGTCTTCATTGATGCCGCCCTGCGGCATCTGCCACCATTCGCCCGGGCCTTCGGCATCGTCCGGCGCATCGGCGCGCAGACCCATCCAGACCTTGCCTGCGCCGTTAATAACCATGACGCCGACGCAGGGGCGATATGCATCGAGGGAAACGGTGTCTGCTGGGGTGTCCGCTGACATGTGGCTGCCTTACTCGTTACAAGTGCGCTTAAGAAACAATTCAAGATGTTGACATCTTAACTGATACAGGCCACCAGGCCGTGTCGTCAATTAGCAGGCAAGAGCCATTAAAAAAAAGAATATTTAAATAACATATTGAGACTGAGCCTAGAGGTGAATTTGGTTGCTTGACAAACAAAGCAAAGATTGCGGTTTTAAACTCATATGGTCTGAAGTCTCAGCGCCTTATCGTTTTATTTAGTGCTGTTTATTGCGCGCCGCACGCAGCTTTTCCTGTGCTATTTTGTCTGCAATCACGTTGGTTGGCATTTTCTCTGCCCTGGCCCGCTCAAAGATTGACCGCACGGTCTCAGGAATTGCCATCACGCGTTCGAGAAGCTCGGCATGGTCAAAATTGGGGCCTTCAAGGGCCGAACTAATGACACCGCCGGCGTTGATGACATAATCAGGCGTATAAAGGATGCCTTTTTCGTAAAGCCGGTTGCCGTCTTCAGGGCAGGCCAGCTGATTGTTTGCAGCACCCGCGACAACGGTGGAGCGCAACAGCGGTATGGTCTGCGCATTAAGCGTCGCGCCTAATGCGCAAGGCGCGTAAACCTCGGCATCGCCATCAAGCCAGTGCGCGGCGGAAATGATTTCAGCACCGAATTTTGTTTTTGCCGCATTGCATGCTTCTTCGTTGATATCGGAAACAATAAGCCGTGCCCCGGCCTCGGCGAGCAAAGCTGATAAGTGCATGCCAACGGCGCCTACTCCCTGGACATGGACTGAAGTGTCTTTGATATCATCACGGTCCAGAGCATGTTTGACAGCCACTTTCATGCTCTCAAATACGCCTAACGCAGTCATCGGCGAAGGATCGCCAGGGCCGTTGGCCGGAATGCCGCGGACATGAGGGGTGATTTCATACATTATTAAGGCATCTGGCACGCCGATGCCCACATCCTCGCCGGTAATGAAATGACCTGCAAGGCGTTCCACGTGACGGGCAAAGGCCCTGAGCAGTGCCGGTGATTTATCCGTCGCGGGATCGGCCAGGATGACCGCTTTCGCCCCACCATGGGGAAGACCGGCCATGATATTTTTATAACTCATGCCCTTGGAAAGACGCAGTACGTCGGTCAATGCAGCGTCTTGTGATGCATATAGCGCCATGCGACATCCCCCCATAGCTGGCCCGGCGCTGCTGTCGTGAATTGCAATAATGGCGCGCAATCCCGAAGATTCGTCATGGCAGAACATAATCATTTCATGGCCGTCGAATTCAAGATTGTCGTTTATCATTTACTTTCTTTCCGTTGAGGGCGCCGCATTATTGGCGCAGAATATTCAGCTCAATGGCGCAAATCGTACGGAGCATGTATTATCTGCTGCCTGACATTGAGCTGCCCCCCCCCACACACATACTTCCAACACACACACGAACCACAAACTCAGCCACCTGCAATTTGCGGGAGAATTTGTACGCTGCTGTCCGGTCCGATCGGCTCTATCAGCGTGTCCTGATAAATCTGGCCATCTATGGCAACGGCCAGGCCGTCCTGCAAATGCGGAGCAAGCTCCGGGAACCTGTCGCCAAGGCGGGCAAACAACTGGCGGATCGAATTGGCCTCGATTTCCAGTTCGCTTACGCCGCCTGTGTATTGCTTAAGATTACCGATCAGTTTGATATGCGCCATGCGCCGCTCTCCTGATTATTGGGAGCCTCGATTATTCTGACTTCAGCAATAATTTAAGTTACTTGGTCAAGCCCCTTATAGGGCCGATTTGCGTTGCTTAAGTCATAGCGTAACCGTTTGGCAATTTGGGTTGAGAATATGGACTACTCCAAAGGGCTGAATTTCGGATTTTTGCATTCCCGGTCATTGACGACACGGCTTAGACTTTAAGGTTTGGATCGCATGCTTGCCTGGCTTGGTCAATCGCTTTGCGCACCTTAGGCGGTGACATCGGCAGGGCTTCAAAGCGCAGACCGGTAGCATCGTTGACCGCGTTGGCAATCGCCGCCATGGGCGGTACGATCGGTGTTTCGCCAACGCCGCGCACACCGTATGGATGGCGGGGATTGGGCACTTCAACAATAATTGTGTCGATCATCGGCAGATCCGAAGCAACAGGAATACGGTAGTCGAGAAAGCCTGGATTTTCCAGCCGGCCTTGATCATCATAGATGTACTCTTCGTTGAGCGCCCAGCCGATGCCCTGGGCCGCGCCGCCCTGGTACTGGCCTTCGACGTAAGAGGGGTGGATTGCCCGGCCCGCATCCTGGATGACCGTGTAGCGCACAACCGAGATTTTACCGGTTTCAGCATCAACTTCGACATCGGCGATGTGCGTACCAAAGCTCGGCGCGGCGCCCTGGGCGTTGATTTTCGCCGTGCCGATAACAGGTCCTCCGGTTTTGCCGGCCATACGGCCAATATCAGCGAGGCTTAAAGGCTTATTCTCGCCGGCCTTGTCGCCAGCCGGGCGTATTGTGCCGCCTTCAAACGTCACGGCATCCTCAGGCAAGTCCCAGATCTTGGCGGCACGCGCGCAGGCCTCCTTGATCACCTGACGGGCAGCCTCAACGGTTGCCATGCCGCTGGAAAACGTAGACCGGCTTCCACCTGTCAAAAAGTTAAAGCCGAGCTGCTGCGTGTCACCGATGAGCGGGCGGACCTTCTCCAGTTCAATGCCAAGTTCTTCGGCTGCCATCATGGCGAGTGAAGCTCTGAGGCCGCCGATGTCCGGCGTACCGGCCGTTAGATTGAGCGTACCGTCTTCGTTCAAAGCCAGTGTGACGGTGGTCTCTCCACCGATGTTGAACCAGAAGCCGGAGGCGATGCCGCGGCCCTGGTTAGGGCCAAGCGGAGCGTTCCAATGGTCGGATTTCCGGGCTTCCTCAAGAGTTTCAACCAGGCCAATGGGGCCGAACTGCGGACCGTAGACGGCCTTTGAGCCTTCCCTGGCGGCGTTCTTGAGACGGAAGGCGATTGGATCAATGCCAAGCTTGCCCGCCATTTCGTCAACAACGCTTTCGACGGCAAACTCCGAGATGGGGGCGCCAGGCGCACGGTAAGCTGCAACCTTGGGACGGTTTGAGACGACATCGTAACCCAGTATCTTCACGTTTTCAATGTCGTAAGGCGCGAAAGCGGACATGCAACCGGGGCCGACGGGTGAACCAGGAAAGGCGCCGGCCTGATAACGCAGCGTCGCCTGGCAAGCCGTCATCGTGCCGTCTTTTTGGGCGCCGATCTTGACGGTTACATTGGCGCCCGAGGTCGGCCCGGAGGCCCGGAAGGTTTCCTCACGTGACATGACCATTTTGACAGGGGCGCCGGATTTTTGCGCAAGGGCCAGGGCCAGCGGCTCAAGGTAGACCACGGTCTTGCCGCCAAAACCGCCACCAATCTCAGATGATATCACGCGTATTCTGGAGATATCCCAGCCGAGCAACCGGGCACAGTGTGCCCTGACCACCCAGGGCCCCTGTGTGGTCACCCAAAGCTCTGCTGCCCCGTCGCTTGCCACGCTGGCGAGGCAGGCGTGCGGCTCGATATAGCCCTGGTGAACGGGCTTGGTATTAAACGTACGCTCAATGATGCAGTCGGCTTTCGCAAAGCCCTGTTCAATGTCGCCGCGGGCAAACTCGACCTGCTTGGCGATATTTGAAGGTTTGTCCGGCTTTGGCTGAACGCCTGCAGTGATCATATCCTCGTGCAGTAACGGGGCATCTGGCTGCATTGCTTCGATGACATCGATGACGTGCGGTAAAACTTCGTATTCAACATCGATGAGTTTGAGTGCTTTTTTGGCAATCGTGTTTGACACGGCTGCGACGGCGGCAACCGGATGGCCTTCAAACAGCACTTTTTCGCGTGCCATGATGTTACGTAACAGATCCCGGTAATTGATCATCATCTCACCGGCAGGCACGAACTCAGCTGCCATGTCCGAGAAGTCGTCGCGTGTTACGATGGCCTTGACGCCAGGCAGCGCTCTGGCCTTTGACGTGTCGATCTTCAGGATGTGGGCATGGGCGTACGGCGAACGCAGGACCTTGCCGTAAATCTGGCCCGGCATTTTGAGATCGGCGCCGAAACGGGCGCGGCCTGTCACCTTTTCCGCGCCATCGGGCCGGATCGGGCGTGTGCCGATGTAGCGGTAGTTCTGACCAACGGGTGGATTGCCAATCTTTTCCTGCATCTCACTCAAGCTCCTCTCATTTCAGCTGCCGCATCCATGACAGCGCGAACGATCTTGTCATAGCCGGTGCAGCGGCACAGGTTGCCGGCCAGCCAGTAGCGGACTTCGGTTTCAGTAGGATCCGAATTGCGCTCCAGAAGATTTTTGGCGGCAACTAGAATGCCTGGTGTACAGATGCCGCATTGCAGGGCTGCGTGTTCAAGAAACTTCTGCTGCAGCGGGTGCAGCTTATCTCCGTCGGCCATGCCTTCAATGGTCTCGACACTCCTGCCATTCATTTCGCAGCCGAGTATCAGGCAGGCGCAGACAACACGGTTATCGACGATGACAGAGCAGGTTCCGCAATCGCCGGTGCCACAGCCTTCCTTAGTGCCGGTCATGTCAAGTTCGTCGCGTAAAACATCCAGCAGGGTTTGCTCAGTATCGCAGAGCGCTTCCACCGGATCGCCATTTACAGTAAATGAGATATGGTGTTTCATTTATTTCGACCTCGCGCGCTGGTAAGCAGTTTCAGCAGCCCGGCGCGCAATGACGCCGGCTACTTTCGTACGGTACTCGACTGTTCCGCGCTTATCGTTAATGGGATTGCAGGCCGCCCGGGCAGCTGCATCAAGCGCTTCAAGTGTATCTGTGTCCAAGCTTGTGCCAATCAAGACCTTGCCTGCCGCCTCGACCAGGACAGGCGTCGGCGCGATTGCCCCAATGGCAACGCTGGCAGCCGTGATCTGCCCCTTACCGTCCGTTTCCAGATTAACGCCAGCCCCGACGATTGCGATGTCCATCTCGGTGCGCGGAGTAAAACGCAGATAAGCGTCTGCTGAATGGGCGCGGCGCGGTGGCAGTTGAAACGTGGCGATGAACTCGTCTTTGGCAATAGCCAGTTGGCGTGGGCCGACTATAATATCCCTAACGGGTATTTCACGCAGGCCTGAAGGCCCTGCAACGCTGGCGGTTGCGCCGGCTGCAATCAGCGCTGGTATGCTGTCGGCTGCCGGGGAGCCGTTGCAGAGATTTCCTCCCATCGTACAGCGGCTTTGAATCTGTGTGGAACCAATGACCGCGGCCCCTTCAACGATGCCCGGCCAGTCATTCCTGAGCGTAGCATGCTCGTTCATTTCGGCGCCGGTCACGGCAGCGCCGATACAGTAACCTGATGCGCCAGTGCCGGAGATCGTGCGGGCATCCAGGATGCCCTTGATGTCGACGATCAGATCCGGTTCGATCAAATCTGCCTTCATCTGCACCAGAAGGTCGGTCCCGCCGGCCAGGATTTTAGCCACTCCTTTTTCGGCGGCAAGCAAGTGCACAGCCTCATCAAGTGACACAGGTGCTTCATATCTCATGCGTTCCCCATTCCTTACATATCATCTTTTGTCTCAGGCGCGAGACCAATGTGCTCCTTAAAAGCCAAAGAGACCATCCTCTTATAAATTTACCAAATTCTGTAACACCAACTTTAGGCCTCATGTGGCAGCCGGCGACAGATTTACAGGTTTTATGGTAACGCATCGTCGCTCTTTATTAATGCTGAATTAATGCTGAAGTCATGATGGCGCCGGCATTAATCATTGGATTATAAGGAATTTCTATCTTTCCGATTTCACTCCTGGAGGGATTGTCCATATAATGGATCATAAAGTCGCGATTGTTAAAGGAGCGCCCTGAAAGTTCCTTGCAACGTGCTCACGAACTTGTCTCCTCGCTGTTTCGTTTGGGTAGATTTCTTCTTCCCTTGTTAAGAGCTTGTTAAGAGGTGGTCTCGAAGCCATCCCCTTGGTGAACCTGAGCGAGCTCTTATGTCATGCGGGTTCCTGCGGTCTCACGGCGTTCGCTGAAGCCAATTCAAAACAACGGCGTCCGGTACAACCGAGCGTATGCTACCAACATCTTCTATACAATTCACGCCCTAACTTAATGTGTAGCTTTGATACATCACCCACACGAAACAGCGCAGAGCCAACTTACGTCGCATGGCTTCAGGCTGCTCTGGGCCTTTAATGTAATGTTTCGAGAACGGGCAGATTTTTAGTTTCTTTTGATTTAGTTTCTTTTGACAAATTGGTTATTTAATAACATCAAAGTCTGCTCAAATTTGTCTTTAGTCTTCTGGATATGCAGGCATGCCATGGGCTGATTGAGAACTGGGGGCTATGTTATGGCGAGTTCCTGGGGGCGTGACAAAGTGCAAATAGAATGCAGTTTGCAGCGTGCAGATCAGCCAGGGGGTGAGAAAATGAAATTTAAACGGATTGGTAATTTGGAGGTTTTGCAGTTGGCTGCAGCTTGGCGAGAACGCCCTAATTAGATGGCTATTGTCAGAATGCTCGTCCTTATCCCAGTGCTGACAAAATCCATTCCCATGTTTTCTGATCTTTATCCATAACAATGCCACAAGCTTTTAGTGAATATAGTTCTGAAAGGCAAAGACATCCGGTTGTTCAATTGTGAATTGAGACAGAGATTAATAAATCCGGATCGAATTGACAAACTATGATGTAGGCTATAGTATCCTGTGTGTAAAAAGTTCGTTTAATACTTCCATGCTCATTTCAAGGTGAAAGATTATTCAAAGTGTCGCGCATTAAAGATATTCTGTCGCGCTATCTTCTGCTAAAAAATGACGCAAATTTAATAAAAATTTGAAATTTTAACGCTACTGCTGTTGTTGTTATGTATATATATCGTGCAATATTGTTGTGGGGCTTTAATATTGTATTAGAATAATTACGTCTAACTAGGATCCAATTATCTACAGGCAAGCCTTTAGGACGTGGTATTGTCAGCAGCGGAAATGAAAGGTTATATCGGTGCGCTCAACAAATCTCGATAAAATGTCACTTAAAGACCTGCTTGAGCTTGAGCTAAAGGTCCAATCAGCAATCTCGGCTGCCAAAGACCGCGAGCGCATCCAGCTTAAGCAAAAGATTGAGGAGCTGGCTTCAGACTCTGGTTTTTCAGTGGATGAGTTATTTGCCAGGGGGCGTGGCTCTTTAAAAGGGCGGATCGTTGCGCCGAAATATGTTAATCCTGATAATCGATCTGAAACCTGGACCGGGCGCGGGCGTAAACCTAAGTGGCTGGTTGCAAAGTTAGCTGATGGTGCAAACATCGAGGAGTTTGCAATTTAAGCCATTTAATTTGTGGTAGCTCAGGTTTTCGCCGGTCAAAATATTAATTAAACAGAACAGTCCATGATTTCCAAGCTTAACGAATAACCTGAGTATCAAATTGACTGTTTTGTTGCGTGTCAAATCAGGTAAGTATAATGCTCATAAATATGTATCTAATGGTACCGTGGGTAAACGCCGGGCACGCTTATGTGGTTAAGGCCGGTAAGACTGGAAAAGGCTGTTCATTTTCAAAAAACTGGCGCTAACGCCCTGCATAATGATAAAGTTTTCTTAAGTTATCGTTATTGAGCTTTCCAGCGTTCTCGCCGGATTTAATCGGATAAGCATCAGTGCCGGGCCAGCAAATCGGAAGTGCTTGAGATCAGCTGGTTATAGAGTTCGACAGTCTGCGATCCAATGATATCGTTGGAAAAGTGTTCGACAACCAGTTGCCGTGCTGCTGCACCGTAGCGCTTGCGAAGATCGGCGTTATCTCTCAGCCGTTGCAGCGCGTCAGCAATAGCTTTCGCATCGTCAATCGGATGAGTCAGTGCTGTCATGCCATCGACGGCAATTTCCCGACATCCAGGTGCATCGCTTGCGACGATGGGCCGTCCCAGGGCGGCTGCCTCCAGCAGGCTTTTGGGTAACCCTTCCCGTCGCGAGGGCAGGACGGCGATGTGTGACTTTGCCCAAAGTGCCGTTACATCGTTGACATGCCCCAGCCATTCGAGCCCGTCACGTGAATTCCAAATTGCAAGTTCGCTTTCAGATATGCTGGTTGGATTTTCCGGATCGGGAGTTCCGGCGAGTAGCAACTTGAGAGAAGTTCCGCGCTTGCTTAAAATTCCATGCGCCTCGACCAAGGCGCGCACGCCCTTGTCTTCAAGCATGCGGCCAACGAAAGTGGCAACGACGGGCTCTTCAGGTTCCGGCAGCGGTTGTAAAGCCTTGGTATCGACACCAGAACCTGCGATGATCACAATTTTTTCAGGCCTTACACCAATTTTCAGCAAAAATACGCGATCATCCGGATTTTGTACAATGGTGCATACGCGCCGCTGATTCATTAAAAGGCGTAGCGCTTGCGCCAAACCGGCTGCCATAATACGTTTATGTGGCGACTTAGACAAAAAAGCGGATCCAAGGCCTGCAATATTATTCACCACCTTGTGCTTCATGCCAAGGCTTGCCAGAGAACCAGCCAGCGTCGGCTTAACTGCGACATTGTGTAGAATATCAGGTGCAACACGATGTATGACACGGCGGATTTGCATCGCAGCTTGTGCAAGGTTGAACGGTGAGCGGCTGCCGCGTGCCCAGTCGATGTGATGTAATGTAAAGCCTTCACTCTCGATTTCTGTCCGCCGATCGCCAACACGGGTGGCGACGTGCACATCGAAACCGGCATCACGTGCAGCCCTTGACATTGGCAAACGGTGAAGCAAAAAGGCCCTGTCTTCAGTCTGAAGATAAAGAACGCGTTTGCGTTTTGACGTCATAAAATAAGTGTGCCACATCTTTATTGATGGCTCCCTGTTGTGCAGATAACCAAAAAAGCTTTGTTACAAAGCGGCTGATTTGGCAAGAAGACACTTAAGCTGCTGCTTTGCAAGCCTGCAACCAGAATTTGAACAGCTTTTGAGATTTGAGCATTTAAACGTCCAGAACCGAGTGTCTCGCCTGAGGGAATCCCGATAATTTCTCAAGTGTATGGCGTTAAAATACCTTTGGCGCGTCTATGAGATGTAACTTTTGCAACGCAGGCAAATGAAGATTTATTCTTCCATAGTATCTTCCATAGTATGAGCCATTGCAATAGGTGACAAAATCCGGCTTTGCTGATATTCGTAAAATTATTAAAAAGTCAGATAATTGTCCGGAGGACTTGTCGTGCGATTGAACCCGCCAACGCTTCTGATCTTCATCATTTCGGTCATTTTTGCATTTGTCGCAATGATCACCAAGCTAGGCTACGTTCCCGTGCCACGCTATCTTCCACACCAGGAATACTGGATGGCCATTACGGCTTACATGGTATTGGTTGTCGGGGTTTTATTTCGCGGCCTGTAAGCCTTAATCAGAGCAGGCTGCATTATGGAATTATGCCATATCAGCTTATCTCGAAGAATAAAGTCCATGCGATTTCAAAAACGACACAGCCGACACACGCAAAAAAACGGTTGCGAAATCGCATGGTCGCATCGCGACGCGGACGACCCATGTGATCGGTGACATCGATTGGTTCGATGAGCGCCACAACCGGCCCGGATTGAAAATCATTCTCATGTTCAGGTCGACGGGCGAAGTCGGCGGCCAGGTAATATGTGAAACGTGCTGTTACATCGATTATTAACTCTTGCGCTGCTGCGCGGGCCCGCCGTGCCGCATGCGGCGGCTTGAGCGTCGAAAACAGTTATCGCTGGATGATGGACATGGTATTGCGCGACGATGAATGCCGCATTCGTGAAGACAATGCGCCAGCCAGCTTTGCCACGATTAAACATATCGCAATCAACCTCTTCAGATACGCTCCCTGCAAGAAGAGCATGCGCGTCAAACGCCGCATGGGCAGCCTGGACGAAGATTTTCTGGCCCGTGTCCTCACGCACTGAAAAATTGTGTCCGATTCCCTCTGAGGGATTGGTAATCTGGCTGCCCACGGTTTGATCGGCCCACTCTTTGCGTCCGATCGGGCACAAAGGAACAGCCTTCACTTCTGCGCACGCTCAAACAACCGATGTGCGGGCGGCGCGCTCGTGATATTCAGTGGTTGCAGAGGTTCTGGAGTAGGCAATATCAGAATAAAATGGGGGCTGATCATCGTCGAACGCGGTGTGCAGCTTCTGGCGGACTTGCCACGACGTGGCCCAGGGCAGTCGACGCTTGGCTTACGGTGGCCCTTACCGGGCGGGTATGCGAGGACCATATCATTATCGTAACATGATTATGCGTCTTTACCTCGGGAGAGATTGCTGCTCTGGTCTGCATACAGGCAACTCATAAAAGACCGGCCTTTTTTAAGAGGATACGATAAAACAGGCGCAGCATAATGATTGTGGAATAAGTAGCAAAAAGGGCAAGGTGTGACTTCAAATATCATAAGCGTTGGCCATGCCGCTTGGGACAGGGTTTATAGAATTGAGAATTTCCCGATAAAACCAACCAAATTGCGTGCTCTTGAATATGTTGAAAGTGGCGGTGGCATGGCTGCCAATGCCGCTTCGACCATTGCACGGCTGGGAGGAAAGGTGGAACTGTGGAGCCGTGTCGGCAATGATTTGACCGGCCACAAGATTCGCAATGCCCTAAAGCAGGCTGATGTAGATATCCGGTATGTCGAAATATTTGACGAGGGACGCTCATCATCAGCGGCGGTGATTGTGGATCGCGAAGGCGAGCGGATTGTAATCGGCATAAAGGATAGCGCAATGCCAACGGGAACCAGTTGGCTGCCGGTGGAACGCATCAACAGCGCCAGGCTTGTTCTGGCCGATCTGAAGTGGATGGAGGCAGTACGCATCGTCTTTGCACGAGCACGGCAGGTTAACGTGCCAACCGTTCTCGATGTCGATGTTGGCAATCGCAAGGCTCTTCCCGAAATACTGAGCTTAACCGATTTTGCGATTTTTTCTGAAGAGGCACTTGCAAATTATCTGCCGGAGTTCGAACTTCAGGCACGCCTGGATCGCATTATGCTGCTTGGTCCGCGCCATGCTGGCGTTACCCTCGGCAAGCGTGGCTATGTGTGGCGTGATAAATTTGGCGGCGGGCAGTGCCCGGCATTTGAGGTTGATGTTGTCGACACGACAGGGGCGGGCGATGCTTTTCATGGCGCTTTTGCCCTTGCTTTAACCGAACAACGCCCGATAAGCGAATGCGCGCGCTTTGCTGCGGCTGTGGCAGCACTCAAGTGTATGAGCCTGGGTTCGCGCACCGGCTTGCCGTCACGGGTAGAAGTCAACGCATTCCTTGAGCAGCCTACATAAAACAGAAAATTTTACGCTGCGCTGATTTTGCACGAATTATGACTTCCAGTCTGCTCTTTAAACAACGACCGAATTCTGCCAATGTCGCTACGACACAACACTATCGTTCCCGTTTGAGTGACAAGCATCGCCAGTCTGCTTTTCTTTTGGGCTGATTGTAAGATTACCAGCTGGATAATCCGAAGTGAAAGTCGATGGTTGCAACAAAATCGGAAAGTTTTCGGCTCGGATCCGCTCACCAGGCAATGCGCCCAGCTATACAGCAGGAAGTTTAGACCGAGCCCATCATGAAAGGACATTGACATGGCAGTAAAAATTGAAAAGCCGATGCTTGCAGATATGGCCAATGCCATCCGGGCTCTTTCAATGGATGCTGTGGAACAGGCGAAATCCGGTCATCCAGGTATGCCAATGGGGATGGCCGATGTGGCAACAGTTCTGTTTGCCCAGTGCATGAAATATAATCCGGCTGATCCTGCATGGCCCAACAGGGACCGCTTTGTTCTTTCCGCCGGTCACGGTTCCATGCTGCTTTATGCGCTGCTTTATCTGACGGGATATCCGGACATGTCGTTGGATGAATTGCGTAGTTTCCGTCAATTAGGCGCCAAAACGGCAGGGCATCCTGAATTCGGACATGCCGCAGGCATTGAGACGACGACCGGGCCCTTGGGGCAGGGGCTTGCAAACGCCGTTGGCATGGCGCTTGCCGAGCGCATGTGGCAGGCCCGACTGGGCGATACCATTGATCACCATACCTTTGTCATGGCTGGTGATGGCTGCCTGATGGAGGGGATCAGCCATGAAGCCATTTCGCTTGCCGGTCATTTGAAGCTTGGTAAATTAATCGTGCTGTTCGACGATAATGGGATCTCAATCGATGGCCCGACTGACCTCGCAGTATCGGATGATCACGCGCAGCGCTTTGCAGCTTCGGGATGGAATACTGCTAAGGTAGACGGCCATGACGCTGCAGCCGTGTTCGCAGCCATTGAGGCAGCCAAGGCCGATTCGTCCGCTCCGTGGATGATTGCCTGCAAGACAGTTATCGGTAAAGGCGCCCCGAAAAAGGCCGGCACGGCTGGCGTGCACGGGGCACCGCTTGGTGGCGATGAAATTGCCGCGACGCGTGCAGAAATTGGCTGGCCGCATGCCCCTTTCGTTATTCCTGACGACACGCTGGGCGCATGGCGTAACGCAGGTGCGCGCCATGCAGAAGCGTATACCGCCTGGCAAAAAAAATGGTCTGAGTTGGATGCCGGTCAGCGTCATGCTTTTGAGGAGCCGCTCAACGGCGACATCCAAAAGGCCGTTGCGGCAGCCACGCTTAAGGCAAAAAAATCGGCCGCCGCCGAGGGCGACAAGAAAGCAACACGTGTCTGGTCGCAGCAAGCCATCGGGCATCTTGTGCCTGCTCTGCCCGGCCTGATTGGCGGTTCGGCCGATTTGACCGGTTCAAATAACACAAAAGGCGCAGGCCAGAAGGCCATCTCAGCGGCAGATTTCTCTGCCAGCTACATTCACTACGGTGTGCGTGAACACGCCATGGCCGCAGCTATGAACGGCATGGCGCTGTATGGCGGTCTTGTTCCCTATGGCGGCACGTTTCTTGTGTTTTCGGACTATTGTCGCCCGTCAATCCGTCTGTCTGCGCTCATGCAGCAGCGGGTGATTTATGTGATGACGCACGATTCAATCGGTCTTGGCGAAGATGGCCCGACCCATCAGCCGATCGAACATCTGGCCGCATTGCGCGCAATCCCGAACCTTTACGTCTTTCGTCCCGCAGATGGTGTCGAGACCGCAGAATGCTGGCAATTGGCGGTCATGGCGCAGGGAACTCCCTCGATCCTGGCTCTGACCCGTCAGGCGGTGTCAAACCTGCGCAAGGAGCCGACCGAGGAAAATCTGTGCGCCAAAGGTGCCTATATACTGCTGGAGACGCTTGGTGGCCGCGATGTTACGCTTGTCGCCTCCGGATCGGAGGTGAGCCTTGCGGCGGAGGCTGCAGTTCAGCTCGCTGGAGAGGATATCAAGGCAGCCGTGGTTTCAATGCCGTGTATGGAGTTATTTAGAAAGCAGGATCCCGCTTATCGCAAAGCCGTTATTGGCGATGCTCCGGTTATTTGCATTGAGGCCGGTGTTCAGGCGCCATGGTTTGAGTGGATGGTCTCGGGCGATCGCTTCATCGGCTTGCGCGATTTTGGCGCTTCGGCGCCAGCCGCCAGGCTGTTTGAGCATTTTGGGCTCAACGTGGACACCATCATCGCCGCAGCAAAGGCCGTGCAGTCATGAACGAGTGGCCCTGATCGAGGCATGTGTAACAAACGCGCTCCTGTTTCGCCGGATGCACCTGCAGGAGCTTAAAATTTCCAAAGGCCAAATCTTATACAAGGTACCACTTTTGGCCGATGTTGCGCATTGCATCCGTCAGGCGCTGCGCTTGCCGAGAAATGGTTCGCTATGTTAAGCTCAAGAAAAATATGTTTATGTCGTTAACTATGGACATGTAGATGTTTGGCGGCCATACTTTGTGTTATCAGGACTACGCAGGTGACAGTATAGGCAAACAACAGGCGAAGCATAGACAAGGGGCTGCCAATGAACCTCGATAAGCTGAAGAGTATTGAAGATGTCGACGTAAGTGGCAAAACAGCTCTGGTGCGCGCAGACCTGAACGTTCCCGTGCAGGATGGCAAGGTGAGCGATGCCACGCGTCTGACGCGTGTCCTTCCTGGTCTCAAGGCGCTTGCCGGGCGCGGCGCCAAGGTTGTTGTGCTGTCTCACTTCGGCCGTCCTGAGGGAGAGCGCAAGCCAGAGATGTCGCTCAGGCCCGTGGCGGAGGAGCTTGCCCACCTTGCCGGTCAGCCTGTATATTTTGCCGACGATTGCATCGGCCCGGCAGCCGGACAGGCCGTTGCCGGGCTCGCTGGCGGTGATGTGCTCGTCCTTGAGAACCTGCGGTTTCACGCTGGCGAGGAAAATAATGACGCTGATTTTATCGCAGCCTTGGCAAAGCTCGGCGATATTTACGTGAACGATGCGTTTTCAGCTGCACACCGCGCCCACGCTTCAACAGAGGGGCTGGCGCACATGTTGCCGAAATACGCCGGCCCCTTGATGATGGAAGAAATCGATGCGCTGCGTTCCGCCCTGGATAATCCGGCGCGGCCGACAGCGGCCGTCGTTGGCGGCGCCAAGGTGTCCAGCAAAATCACAGTTCTCACCAACCTGGTCAGTAAGGTCGATCACCTGATCATCGGCGGCGGTATGGCCAATACATTCCTGCTCGCCCAGGGTGTCAGCGTTGGCGCCTCATTGGCAGAACCCGAACAAAAAGGCACAGTGCTTGAAATTCTCGCCAAGGCAAGGGATTCGGGTTGCGCGATCGTCCTGCCGACAGATGGGGTCGTCGCTGAAAGGTTCGCGGCTGGTGCGGCGCACCGTGAAATCGCCATCGAAAGAGTCGGGACGGCTGAGATGATCCTTGATGTTGGTCCGCAGTCGGTTGCCCGAATGACGGGGCTTCTGGCCGCCTGCCGTACCCTTCTGTGGAACGGGCCGCTCGGCGCCTTTGAAATCGAGCCATTCGGCGCCGGGACCTTCGCGCTAGCCAAGGCCGCCGCCGATCTCACCAGGGCAGGCAGGCTTGCGACCATCGCTGGCGGCGGTGACACCGTGGCCGCGCTCAACACGGCTGGCGTCACGGATGACTTCACCTACGTCTCCACGGCCGGCGGCGCCTTTCTTGAGTGGCTGGAAGGGCGTGAGTTGCCAGGCGTTGCAGCGCTGGCCCGGTGAACTTGCCACCTTGTCCGTAAATGACAGATTTACAAAGGCAATGGCAATGACAAAGACTCCAGAACAAAGCCTGTTGACGTGAAACTTGATCGTCCCGACCGGCGCATTCTCCGGGATATTATTCTTGATGCGCGGCAGCTGCATGCTGTGGCTGCATACTAATGTGGTCGCGGGCCAATGCACGGGCGATAATTTTTAGGCGCATTATTGTGGCATTATATGCTGCTGTCCCATGGGGAAGACCGGCTGCGCCTCGCGAATGTCAACAGCTCTTGCGTGGATAAAGTCGCCATATCGCGATTTTCCCAGGCCTAATCGCCCCAGCACCATTGTCACGGCGTGCTGGAGCGTTTAAGAGCGTTGAACTGTCTCATTTTGCCGCCACAACATTCTGTACCGGTCAAACACTATGTATCTTTCGCGCTATTTTTTGCCCGTTCTTCGTGAAACGCCGAAGGAGGCGGAGATTGTCTCGCACCAGATGATGCTGCGGGCCGGCATGATAAAGCAGGCCAGTGCAGGCATTTATTCGTGGCTACCCCTGGGGCTCAGGGTGCTCAACAAGATCGCCGATATCGTACGCGAGGAACAGAACCGGGCCGGTGCCATTGAAATTCTCATGCCAACGATCCAGTCCGCGGATCTGTGGCGGGAATCCGGCCGTTATGACGATTACGGCAAGGAAATGCTCAGGATTGTTGACCGTCATGACCGCGATATGCTGTTCGGGCCGACCAACGAGGAGCTTATAACTCAAATTTTTCGCGATGGCGTCAGGAGCTACCGCGATCTGCCGCGCAACCTCTACCACATTCAGTGGAAGTTCCGTGATGAGATCCGCCCGCGCTTCGGTGTGATGCGCGGCCGCGAATTCCTGATGAAGGATGCCTATTCATTTGATCTGACGCCGGAGGATGGGCGCAAATCTTATAATCGCATGTTTGCCGCCTACCTGCGTACGTTTGCGCGGTTGGGGCTCAAGTCCATTCCGATGCGGGCGGACACTGGTCCGATCGGTGGCGATCTCAGTCACGAGTTCATTATCCTGGCTGAGACAGGTGAGAGCGAGGTTTTCGGCCACAAAGACCTGCTGGAGAGTGACATTCCGGCTGCTGATCTCGATTTCGATGGTGATCTGTCGCCGATTTTCGATCAGTGGACCTCGCTTTATGCCGCCACCGAGGAAATGCACGATGCCGCGCGCTTCGATGCGGAAGTCCCGGCAGACAAACAGGTTTCAGCCCGTGGCATCGAGGTCGGCCATATTTTCTTCTTTGGCACCAAGTATTCAAAACCGATGGGCTGCCGCGTGCAAACACCGGATGGCGAAATGGTTCATCTGCAAATGGGCTCCTACGGCGTCGGTATCTCACGCCTGGCTGGCGCCATCATTGAGGCATGTCATGACGATAAGGGAATTCTCTGGCCAGTTCCCGTTGCCCCGTTTGAGGTTGGCCTCATTAATCTCAAGTCCGGCGATGTAGAGACCGATTCAGCTTGCACCAGCCTTTACCAACGTCTTTCGAACGCCGGTATTGAAACGCTTTACGACGACACGAACGAGCGTCCGGGTGGAAAATTTGCGACCATGGATCTGATCGGCCTGCCCTATCAGATCGTCATCGGGCCCAAAGGCCTTAAGGACGGTCAGGCCGAAGTGACAGAGCGGGCAAGCGGCGCCAAATCGCAAATCCCGCTCGATACCGTCGCTGATTATGTTGCAGACAAAATCAAGAGCCAGCGGGTACTGGTTTGAATTGTTAACGGGAAGGCTGGGGGGTGTTGCGCATGATCGGCATAAGAAATTTGTTT
>CAWUIN010000035.1:0-27267 GCA_963922535.1 uncultured Hyphomicrobiaceae bacterium
GCCGGGGATCGGCCCAATCATGGCGCTGGCCTTTCGGGCGGCGATTGAAGATCCACACCGTTTTGCACGCACCCGCGATATCGGCTCCTATCTGGGGTTAACCAGGAAGCGTTATCAGTCGGCGGAGACGGATATTCGAATGGGCATCTCGAAACAGAGTGACGTGATGGCGCGGCATTATCTCTACGAGGCGGCCAACGTCATCCTAACCACGGTAAAGAAGCGCTTTGCTTTACGAAGTTGGGGCCTCCAGCTCATGAAACGGGTCGGACCGCGTGCCCGCGTGGCGGTGGCCCGGAAGCTCGCCGTTCTGCTTGGGCGGATGTGGAAAGATGGCAAGCACTTCGAGGCAGCGACGGCAGCTCAGGCATGAGGGCCGGATGTTTTCAATGCGCAAACTGATAAGGCAACACACACATTGCCCTGAAGGCAGCCCCCCGTACGCCGTTGGGCCATCATGCTCAACTCAACCGCGCGCACGCGGCCTGCGCGCGCTGGCGTTATTGACTTGCGGTCAGGTTGGCAAGAAAGCCTCCGGCGGGAGCAAACCAAAGAAATTGGAATGAAGAAAGAGCAAAAAAGTTAAGGAAAAAATCAGGCGATAAGACAACGATCAAGCCAGGCTTGACAGTGAAGGAAATTGAGTAGGTCTGTAGTATAGGACAATCGTTACTTTACTTCTACGACAAGGCCTGATTTGCACGACCCGCCCAGGCGGTCCGGGGCGGCCTGGATCAGGGTGCGCAGATCGCTGGATGGTGTAATTTCTCCCTTAAGGCCAATCCGCAACTCGACAATAACCCTAGTCCGGCTGCCGGCCTTGTTTGCACAAACCATTGCAACTTTCTGACCCGCCCCGCGGCCAAAGGCGGCGTCGAACGCTGCTTCAACCCGGGCACGGCTCAGTTCCCGCCCAACGTTGGCAGCGAACAGCCGGCGCACCTGCGTGTCATTCAGCTGCTCAAGCAGCGCGATCGTATCGCTGAAATATTCATTCGCATCCGCGCCCGTTGACGGAGCCGGAAGATCGTCTTCATAGCATGTGCCATGTTTCGTCCACTCGTGCAGATCAAGGCCCGACTGCGTACCAGGCATCAGCATTGCAAGCCTGTTGCGGATGGCAGGAGCAAGATCGATCGTTGGAAATGGCTTTTTGTCATTTTTAGGCTCGCACGAAACTGGAGTGCCATGGTCGCAATAGCATGGAAACTTAGCCCTGTCGTCGAGATCGTTCGGCCAAAGGCCGTGGATTGAAAATTGCCTTGCATCGGGACGGCGTGAAGTCTGCGATTTGCATTCCGGCTTATTTCGGCCACCGCGTGTTGCACAAAAGCCCGGCTGCCAGCTGGCGGCAAGAATATTCTCCAGGCTGTTGGGCGCAAAACGACTGGCCTGCCCGCCGCCGACGTCAACCGCCAGCCCACCATTGCGATTGATCGCGGCTGTGCCGCAGTTCATCTCCACCCAGCGCAAACGGGTGACCGGCGCCCCCGGCACAACGATGTGGAAATGCGTACCGGGTTCGCCATTCTTGGCGTGCAGTCTGTAGGTGGTGCCAACTTCGAGAACAATGTTGCCTGGATTGTCGGTGTTTTTCTTTTTCGTCGCCGGGCACGCCTTTTGGGCGACAAACGTTCCCGTCAAACGAACTTCACAGCGTAAATATCCTGCCGAAAACAAAAAAGCCCACAGCGCCGCTGCCAATCGTGCCCATCCCAAACAGCTCATCTCCAACTCTCCTGCCGCCGATTACAGGCTGCACCTTGCTACCACCAACGTCTGGGATACCGCCTCAACCTCGGCCCTTGCCTGCCCAACGCAGAGCGATCGTAGTGTACAAAGGGCGTGTAATTCAGATTCCGGCGCTGACGGCTTGGCTCAAAACCTGCGTCTTCGCTCAAAACCTGCGAACGCACATTGGCCAAATCTTCTGCTTTCGGGCGTTCAATCTCATCCAGTCTGCCGGCCAGGCCCTTAGCAATCAGGCCTTTATCAAACAGACCTTTAGCAATCAGAGGTTCGTGCCGATACACGTCCTTAAAAGTCCTGAGCTTGCCGCCATCTCCAACCCAGGCTGTGAAATAGGCAATGTGAACAGGAATCGCGCGCTTGAGCTTGACCGCGTTATTCTCCGGTCCGGAACTGGCAAGCTGCCTGATCTTCTCCTGCGTCCAGCCTTGCTCCTCGTGAAGCAGAACCCGCGCAAACTCGAGTGGATTACGCACCCGCATACAGCCATGGCTATAGGCTCTCTGCCTGTGCCTGAAAAGCTCTTTTTCCGGCGTGTCGTGAAAATAGACGGCATGTTTATTTGGGAAAAGAAATTTCACGCGTCCCAGAGCGTTATCGCGATTGGGCGGCTGATAGACAACAAATTTGCGAATATCCTCGCTGTACCAGTCCACTGAATACGGGTCGATCTCCTCGCCGCCAACCCTGGCCGCAATCTTGAGATCCCGCAACGGCTCACCTTCCAGAAGCCGCGGCAAAACCTGCTTTACCTTGATGGAATTTGGCACATACCAGTACGGCTGGAATACAATCGTTTCCATTTTATCGGAGAACAATGGTGTTTTATGCGCGGTATCGCCAACCACGACACGCTCGCGATAAACGGTCTGACCGGCATCCACAATACTGACTTGGTATTCGGGAATGTTAACCCAGACATAACGGTCGCCAAGGTCACGCGGTATCCAGCGCCACATCTGCATATTAACGCGCAACTTGCGCAATAATATTGCCTCATGTCGCGGCAGTTGTGCAACCGTGGTGCTTTGCCTTTGCCTGATCGCTGCCGGAGCCGCTCCAGCACCGATCAGTATGTTTAAATACGCCTCACGCAGAAGGTGGAATTGCGGATGGCGGGGATGCAAACTTTCAAGATAAGCCCTTATGTCGTCTGCATCTTGCACGCGGCTTAACAAACGTTGAGGATCTGCAAATTCTGGTTTGCGGTCGAAATCCAGCGATAAACGCATCGGATTGACCTGCCCGCCGCGGGCATGGCGGGCATAGCGCAGTAAGGCCAGCCCGATCCGCAATTCTGTGTCGATTTTTTCATCCAAACCGGATGCCGTAAAGGTGTCGTTCTCCAAGGCAGGCGGCAATCCAAAATCGGCGGGATCGAGCCCCCAGCTGGCCGCATCCTGCAGCACTGCGATAACCTGCCTTGCCCGCGCGTTCAGGAGAGGTCCGTCAAGCCAGATCAACCCACCCTTGTGCTGCCCATAGAACGCGCTCAAACCATCTGTTTCGTAAGCGGCTTCCGGCTGGTCCGGGCGTTTGAAGCTGGCCAGCTTGATGCGCAGCTTGATGACGTTGGCTTGTTTAACGCTTATGAGATGTTCAGGCGCACCCGGCTCAACCGCCTGCAGAGGTGAACTGACGGCGATTAAAATCGCCAGGATGGGAAAAGACCTCTGCCAACAACGCAGCATTACCATATCTCCATTATGCCAACATACCCACTTGTGAGAATTGACCTGTAAAGATCAAGAAATTATTCGTTCTTTTTTACAGTATCAGCGTTAATGATTAGGAAATCCCATTGCATTCTTAATAAGGGCATGTGTGCTGTGATTTATTTTATCACGCTGTCTTGTCCATTCCTGATTGAGATAAAATAAAATTCTATGCCCAGCATGTCCTTGCGTCTAGCTCCTTGAAACGAGCTCGATTTCGCCAAACCGGCTATCGCGTGCTAATTGACGACACGGCCTAATAGCTGCAAATGCAATTTTCTTGCCCAACTGCAGCCCCAATCGCATGCGACGTGGCATACATCCTGACTGGTGCCATGCGTACGGGCTCGTTGAGACCCGGCTGGCGCATACCGCAATGCGGTTGATGCGTTTCGCACCTTTGAGGCTCGCAGTTATAGCTCAGTGGTAGAGCGTCCGGCCAGATGCCGGGAGGGCGAGGGTTCGATTCCCTTTAGCTGCTCCGTAACGGCTAGCTCAGTGGGTAGAGCAAGAGACTGTTAATCTCTGGGTCGTGGGTTCGACTCCCGCGTCGTTTATCATGTGCGTTCCAAAGCACACTCGGCTTTCAACCGATTGTATGGACTTATGGGGAGCTGGCCGCTTCCCGGACTGGACCAATTGAACCGGCGGCCTTTGGGCCAAGGGCGAGAGCGGAAATGTCAGGCCGTCAAGCGCTTTGTGCCCGCGCGGATACCGTCTGCCGGCAAAACCGGGACACCAGGCACCGGCACTGCAACGCTAACGGCATGCTTGGCCTGCAGCGGAGCGGTAGACGCAGCCCGGATGCAAAGGTGAAGTCTGCAGACTGAAGCGCGGGACCGTGTCTTGACCGCTGGGTTGCGGCCGGCGAACCTTGGCAACAGTAATAACGAAAGTTCTTGATTTAAGCACTGGCGCTTAAGATAAGTACTTGAGATTACGTACTGGGCGCTTAGGCCGTGTCGTCTAGAGGAGTGCGTCTTGTGAACATAGGTATACTAGGATTTCACGCCGTCGTTATTCATGACGAAGAGCGCGCCTTCATGTGGCGGGACGGCAAGTTTGACCGCATCCTGGGGCCAGGCCGCCACAGCTTTTTTGATCCGCGTGGCTGCATAAAAACCGAACGCTGCCGGGTTGTGCGCGGCGAGCTTTCGGCGGAACGCGGCCTGACGCTTAAAAACACCCATCCAGAGATTTTTGCCGAACATTTTGTCATCGTGCAGCCGGCAGCCAACGAAGTTGCGATTGTCTCACTGGATGGTGCACCACAGCATCTGGCGATGCCATATACGACGCGCGTATTCTGGAAGACATTAACGCGCATTGAGGTTGAGACGATCGATACAGAAGCCAACATGCGCATCGAACCGCGGCACCTTGCCAAACTGAACGTCGAGCGCTCGCAGGTCATCGTCCAGGAGATTATTGCCAAACACGAAACCGGCATGCTGTTCGTCGATGGTGACTTTGTTGAGGAACTGGCACCAGGCCGCCATGCCTTCTGGGCAATCAACCGCAAGGTGCAGATCGTCAAAAGGGATATGCGCCCGACGCCGCTCGAAGTAACGGCCCAGGAAATCCTGACCAAGGATCGGGTTGGCATCCGCGTGACGCTGACCGCCTTTTACAAAGTCGTCGATGCCTTCAAGGCCATAACCGGAACCGGCGATCTGGAAAACACACTTTATCGCCTGATCCAGTTTGCCATCCGTGAGGCAGTAGCCACGCGCACATTGGATGAAATCCTGGCCGCCCGCGATACCGTTGATGAGGAAGTGCGTGGATACGTAACGGCGCGCGTCGGCAACCTTGGCGTCGATATCGCTGAGATCGGCGTCAAGGATGTGATCCTGCCAGGCGATGTGAGGGAATTGCTTAACCGTGTGGTAGAAGCAGAACGTATCGCCAAGGCCAACCTGATCAAGCGCCAGGAGGAAACGGCCGCGACACGTTCGCTGCTCAACACGGCGCGCCTGATGGAAGACAACCCGATGCTGCTACGGCTTAAGGAGCTCGAAGCGCTTGAAATGCTTGTTGAAAAGGTCGGCAATATTGACCTGCACACAGGCGGTGGCGCTGCCGGGCTTGAGGCTCTTTTGAAGAACCTCTATCGTCTCGGCAAAACAGAAGCTGAATAAGGTGCCGCCCCCCTTATGGGCTGTCGTCAGTCAGGCACGCAAGCGCCTAAATCCTATTCTTGCTTGCCGCGCGTTGCATCAGTTTTTTATCGTCGGCTTTCGCTTTATCGTTGCTGATCAGAGCGTGAGGACGATTATTCCTGATCCGGCCTGTGTGATTGACGGATGCGGCATCGCCCAATTCTGACGACAGCAAAAAAGGTGATGCTTTGCAATCTTCAACCCTGTTTGACCCAATTCGCCCGTTTCAGACATTGCGCATCGATGTCGGTGGCGGGCATCAGCTGCATGTCGAAATAAGCGGCAATCCAGAAGGCCTGCCGATCGTTATGCTGCACGGCGGTCCTGGCAGTGGCCTCAATCCAGATCACCGCAGGTTATTTGACCCAGCAAAATTCATGCTTATTCAGTTTGATCAGCGCGGCTGCGGTCAAAGCACGCCGCACGGTGCGACTGCCGAGAATACCACACAGCATCTGGTTCGCGACATCGATACAATCCGCTCGCAACTGGCCATTCAGACCTGGCACATTGCCGGCGGCAGCTGGGGCAGCACCCTGGCGCTCGCCTACGCACGCACATTTACGCGGCAAGTGCGCTCGCTCACCCTTTACGGCATATTTCTCGGACGGCAGAAAGAATTGGAAGCACTGTACTTTAAGGGCGGGATCGCAAGCCGGCTTTTTCCTGAACTCTTTGCAGATTTTCTCAAGCTTCTGCCGGAAAAAGACACGGGCAACCCCATTGAGGGCTATGCCAAATTGTTTGCCAGCCAACCTTCAGCGCAAAGAACACAGGCATTGCTGCAGTGGACACAACTTGAAAAGCAATGCTCGCGCCTTGTCGTAGAACAACACGAACTTGCCGCAGACCTCACGAATGAGCCTTATATCCTGGCGCATTCATTGATTGAAAATCATTACTTCCGCCATAACTGCTTCATCGATGGCGATGCTCTTTTGGCGAGCGCCGGCCGGTTTCTGGCCGATATTCCGGTAACGCTCATCAATGGCCGTTACGACATCGTAACCCCGCCCGAGACAGCCTACGAATTGACAAAGGCCATCCCGCACGCACATCTCATGATCGTTGAAGGCGCTGGCCACTCTGTCAAAGAACCGAGCCTGAATAAGGCCTTCATACAGGCTCTGGACAGCTTGGCTTAAGGGAGAGAACCTGAAGTCAGCTAGCTATTGCTGCCCGCTGCCAATGCCGGCTGCGGTAATTGCAATCCAGCCCGAGTTAGGGCCATTAAGCGGACGGAACGTCATCGTAAGCAGATCGAGCAATGCAAGGGTACGATCAACCTGCGCCGCATATTCTTCGGTGCCTTTTTCCAAAACCGCGATGTCCTGGCGGGCATGCGCCAGCGCGGCGCAGATGACCACATTCCACTCAGAACGGCGTTGCTCCAGCATGCGTTGACCATCACCGGCCCGTTTCCATTTCCCGCGCAAGCGAAAACAGGCAATCGCGAGAAACTCAAAATAGACAAACGGCGCCTTATTTTTGATCAGCAGATCCGTATCGGGCCGCGCTTTATCCTTGTTCTGAATTTTCTGTTTCAACTTGTCGAGTTCCGCAAAGACGTTGCCGAGTAGATTGTCAACGTGTTGCTGGGAAATCGTACTTAATTCCTGCATCATTTTAGGGTTCATGAACGAGCGCTCTCATTTTGCACTGCCGGATCATTTTCCGGATCAGTCATCCTGCCCGTCGGTCGCAATATTCAGGACACGGCCGCAATGCTTGCAGTGGATCGCATCTGAATCATGACGGTGCAGACCACAGTCCGGGCAATCATAAACGACACGAGCCGGACGGAAAATCGTTTGAATAAGTCGCAGAAACAACGCCACTCCAAATACCATAATGACAACCGACAGCAAGCGGCCTGTCGTATCAGTTAATGTAATATCACCAAAACCTGTGGTCGTCAGAGCTGTGACGGTAAAATAAAGCGCATCTATATAATTGTTGATCTGGGCATTATCGCGCACCTGCAGCACATAGACCAGCCCGGTCATAACAAACACAAAAACCCCAAGATTGATTGTACCCTGGACCGTCTCCTCATGGCGCCGAAAGAATGCAAAATTTTCCCGCAAATCCCTAAGAACGTGATAAGAGCGAAGAAGGCGCAAAGAGCGAATAATCCGCAAAAAGAGCAAGCTCTCAATGAACCAGGGCAGCAGGAGCGTGATGATCACGACAGCGTCGGCCCAGTTTGCCAATTCCCTCGAAAAACGGGATTTGTGTTCACTCAGCCAATAACGTACGCCGAGATCGGCTGCCAGGACGGCCGCAATCAAGGAATCAACAACGTAAATCCAATAGTGATCATTCATCAGCGACGATACGATAAAGAATACGATCGTCACAATATCAAATCCCAGCATGCCATATCGAAACAAGCGTGCTTTCTGGGAGTTGCCACGGTAAAGTGATTGCAGCGTCTCGCGCATGCGGGCGATATCCTCGGTTAGGATTCATTGAGACGCGATAATTATCTATAAAAATTTCATTATGCAATGCATGATAAAATTTTTCAATTCTCCGGGAAGGATGAAATCAAAGTGCCAGAAAACAAAGGTTCCAGCCCTTCGCCAGGTGGATTTTTAGCCGACCTGTATACCATCCTCGGCGCCTTCCTTATCGTGGGCGCTGTGATAGTCGGGTCAATTGCATTTTCAACTCTGGCCCTGCAGCTCATTTTTCCTCCTGATATCCTGGATCAGATACAGGCTGGAAACGTACCATCCGTAGCGGTATGGATCAGCCTGATTGCCTTTCAGGTCTCAGCAATCGCCCTTATTCTGGTCCTCGCCCGGCTCACCTCGCCTGAACCTCTCCGCTTTACTTTCGCACTCGCTCCGCCACAGGCCTCAGCCCGTACGATCGCCTTATTATTTGTGCTCATTACAACCGTGCAGATACTATTTTCACTTCTGACATCTGTGTTTTTCCCTGCCGACGCGCAGCATGACCTGAGCGTTTTTCGCGATATTATGCATGATGCACCGCTCGTGTTGTCTCTAACGGCACTGATTATCGGCGCGCCTTTGTCAGAAGAACTTCTGTTTCGCGGCTACATGATGAACCGCCTATCGCAAACCTGGCTGGGCTTTGGCGGCGCAACTATTGTGTCGACAACGCTCTGGACGCTCTTGCACGCGGGTTATTCGACGATCGGGCTGATTGAAGTTTTTATTGCCGGACTGCTGTTTTCATGGGTACTGTGGCAAACTGGAAGTCTATGGATAACGATCCTGTTTCACGCAGTTTACAATGGTTTCGTCTATATATATCTGCTCGCCACCCAGCCGCCTGTGATTTGAGTTACGCATCTTCACCGAAGAACAGCAGGCAACCATCCGGATCTTTGACGTGGAATTCGCGCATGCCATAGGGCTGTGTAAATGGCGCGCGCACGCGGCTTTCCGCCAGTGTATCAAGCTTTGGCTTGAGATCGGCGTAAAGCTGATCGACGTGGCGCACCCAAAGATAAATCGAGATATGATTAGCCGTCGCGCGCAACGCATTTTCATCGTCACAGGCAACAAAATGAATGGCGGCCTCGCCATTCACTGCGATTGCGAAATTATGATCGTCTGAGATAAAGCGCCGCTCGAATCCCAATATATCAGCGTAAAATTCCATGGTCGTAAGAACGTGCCGCACAGGCACAATGGCAACGGCATCTTCGATAATGGGTTTGTCAGACATTCTGCCTCCTGAAATTCAACGGCGAAATGCAACAATGATAACAGAGCTGGAGGTCTGTATCAGTTGCCACACGAGGCCGGATCGGGCGTTTTATCCTTGAAAATACAAAGATCGCGAATAATACAGCGCGGACATGCTGGTTTGCGTGCGGTGCAAACATAGCGCCCGTGCAAAATCAGCCAGTGGTGCGCGTGCACACCATATTCCGGCGGCACCACCTTTAAAAGCACCTGTTCCACCTCAAGCGGCGTTTTGCCAGGCGCCAGCCCCAAACGATTACAAATCCGGAATACGTGTGTATCAACCGCCATCGTCGGTTGCTTGAACCACACATTCATGACAACGTTGGCAGTCTTGCGGCCAACGCCCGGCAGGGTTTCCAGTGTATCGCGATCAGCCGGCACTTGACTGTTATGTTTCTCGATCAAGTCCTCAGATAGCTTGAGTACATTCTTCGCTTTGTTGCGAAAGAGCCCGATGGTTTTGATGTATTCACGTATTGTATCCTCACCAAGGGCCGCCATTTTTTCCGGTGTATCTGCGATCTTGAAAAGGGCGCGCGTTGCCTTGTTCACACCGGCGTCCGTTGCCTGGGCGGAAAGCACAACGGCAACGAGAAGGGTAAAGACGTTATGGTGCTCGAGTTCGCCTTTCGGATCCGGTTTTTGTGCGTGGAAGCGTGCAAAAATCTCGGCAATCGTCTCTTTGGGTATCTTTGGCCGCATTATACGTTTCGCGGTTTTCTTTGCAGTCGGCTTGATTTTTGCCGCAGTCGCAGGCTTCTTTGTTACTGCTGCTTTCACAGCCGCTTTTTTCGGTAGTTTGGTCACATCGCCGTCAGCGTCAGTTTGCGACATTTGATCTACACTCTCAATCTTAGTTAAACTGTGAGTCTGTCATCAATGTTATGTTAGGCGCCGAAACAGCTTAGAGGCAATGCGCCAGTCAATGCGAGGTTACAGTTGACCACAGGCGTTTCACCAACATCTGTACAGCAAGGCAACACCGAAGGAATGGAAAAAATCACATTCCGTGCGGTGCTGATGCCCAATCGTTCTTTAAGCTCGTCAGGTTTTATCGTTCTGATGTCGGCTATCTGTATCGTCAGCTTTGCGATTGGCGTTGTGTTCACGCTCATGGGCGCCTGGCCGGTGATGGGATTTTTTGGCCTCGATGTTGCGTTGATCTACTGGGCATTTCGCAGCAATTACCGCACTGGCCGCGCTTTCGAGACGGTCGAGGTGGCAGCTGACAGATTGACCGTTACGCGTTTTGCCGCCAACGGCCACTCTGAGCGCTTCGACTTCCAGACATACTGGGTGCGCATTTTCCTTGACGAAGACCCCTCTGGTAAAACCCGCCTGCGTCTGCGCTCCCACGGCAGGGATTTTATCTTTGCCAAGTTTCTCAGCGATGATGAACGCCGTGAATTTGCCGGCGTGCTTGAAAGCGAGATGGCAGCGACATTGCGTTAACGCCAAATCCTGTAAAGGCAATTACGCGAAAACCGATGGGCGCAGCCTTTCACATTTAAGACAGAGTGTGCGTTTCAGCCTTTTGTTTTCTCAAAGATATGCTAAGGAATGAAAGAACATAAAGTCTTGAAAAGGCTAGCTTAATGTCTGACTCCGTTCTGACGCTCGCGGTCACCACGGCTGCGGTTGCTTTACTCAGCATCTACCTCAGTCCTGTGAGCCGCAATGCGGAATCATTTTTCCGTGGCGTTTCTGAAAACGGCACCGCACCAAGCGTTCTTGCATTAACCCTGTCGCAGGTGACCACCTGGATTTTCGCCCGCTCAATCATGAACGCTGCGATTTTAGGATATTTTTATGGTATTGCAGGGGCGCTTGCCTATGCCGCTTATTACGGCTCGTTCCTGACAGGGGGCTGGATTATTTCTGCGCTGCGCTTCCGGCATGGCTTCGACAGCGTGCAAGCCTTTCTGGCAAGCCGGTTCGGTCTGGCCGGAACATCGACCTATAATCTTGTCATTGCATTGCGCCTTGTCTCCGAAGTCTTCGCCAACCTATTGGTGATTGGTCTGATTTTTGGCGGCGCCGGATCAGACAGCTTCATAGCGGCGATCCTGCTGGTCGGCGCCGTCACATTCAGCTACGCGGCGATGGGCGGCCTGAACGCCTCAATCCGTACCGATGTTGTCCAGATGTGGATTTTTGTCGCCACTCTCATTATGCTGCTCTCAGTCGCGTTTGCTACCGGCACGTTCGACATCGTCAACATTGCAGGCGCCCTGCCTGAGACGGACAATCCCGGCTGGGTTCTTCTTGTCGTCGCACTTCTGCAGGTCTGGAGCTACCCTTTGCACGATCCAGTCATGATGGATCGCGGTTTTATCGCCGATCGAAAAACAACCATGGCAAGTTTTTACCACTCCTTCTGGATCTCATTCCTCTGCATCATGGCATTTGGCATGCTGGGCGTCTGGGCTGGCCTGAACAAGCTTGAAGGCGAAAGCTTTGTACCGACATTGACACGCATGATCGGCGAATGGCCGATGCTTATTTTTAATGTCGCGCTTGTAGTCTCCTGCATGTCGACACTCGATTCGACTTTTTCGAGCACCGCAAAACTGGCTGTTGTCGATATGGGCCTCGCCAGGCCAACGGTTCTCAACGGCCGTATCGCTATGGCGATATTTCTGATTGCCGGCCTTGCTCTGGTGTTCTTAGGCTCGAAGGATCTGTTCAGCGCCGTTGCTGTCTCCGGTACCGCATCGATGTTTTTGGCGCCTGTGATTTTCTTTTCGATCTGGCTCGGACGAGAGGATGTGCCGGTCTGGAGCTATCTGACAGCGTTCTTTTCATCGATTGCTGCAGCTGTGATTTATTTCACCGATACGGCAGGCTATTCCACAATCGTCGCAAGCTTAACAGGGCTGCAACATAAATACAGCCAGCTTTTGCTTCTCTGCCTTGCGGCTCTGGCCATCGGCTGCGGCGCGTTCATGATCGGGCTTGCAACCCGCGCCAAAAGAGTCGTCGCAAAAACGGCATGAGGATCATGTCGTTTCATTTCTTTAAGCGAAGCGCTTAGGGCGCCCAGCAAAGTCAGTGCTCATCTTCCTGATAATTGTAAGTTGTGTGGCAAAATTCGCAGGTAACCACAATATCGCCATTGCTATCCCGGAATTCGGCAATCTCCTCCGGCTTAAAAGAGCGGAACAGTCTCTGGATACGATCTTGTGAGCAACGGCAGAAAAGCTCCAGCTGCCTTGCCTCGCTGGTCCGCACGCCCTCTTCGTGAAACAGCCGATAGAGCAAGCGCTCAGGGGCCAATGTCGGATCGAGGATTTCATGATCCTCAAGCGTCCGCGCAAGATATTCCACACGGCACCAGTGGTCGTCGTGCTCGCCAAGGAGCAGATCGTCGTCTTTATCTTCGCTGTCTTTCCCGCCGAGAGGTGTAACGTGCTGCACAAGAAGCCCCCCGGCACGCCACTGAAAGGTATCGCCGTTATCCCCGCGGGTATGCAGCCTGGCAACTGCAAGACGGACAAACGTCGGCAACTGCTCAGACTGACGAAAGTATTGCAGCGCGGATGCTGCCAAATCCTGGCCGTCCAACGCAACGACACCCTGATAGCGCTCCATATCCTGCCCTGGATCGATCGTCAGCGCAAGGTAGCCCTCGCCAAGCAAAGCACCATAATCTTTTCTGGCAATTGCAGCAGCTGCTCCCGCATCTGCCAGGCGCTCTCGATCAAAACTTGCATGCGCACGAATGCGGCCCGGCGTTTCAAAATTGACCACCAGCATGCCGATTGGCCCGTCAGTCTTCGTTTGAACAATAAGATTGCCCTCAAACTTCAGAGTGCTGCCAAGCATTGCTGCAAGCGCGATAGCCTGACCGAGCACTTCGCTGACGCTTTCCGGATAAGCGTGGCGCGACAAAACTTTGTCCAACAGCGGGCCGAGACGGACAATGCGGCCAAGAGCTTTGGACTTTACAGTCGAAAATGGCAGGACACTGTCGTCAGGCGTATCAAAGGCGGTCCCGTGCTGCGGTGCGTTACGTGCGCTGCCCATCACGTTGGTCTCCCTTAATCTTTCATTTAACTCAGTTCAGACCCAGGGCGTATTTCTCATCCGCGCAGGAGGGACGGTCGGCCTTGAGCGATATGATGCAAACGAACGAGCGCCGCGATACCTATGCCATCCAGTGCGAAAAATCATCTCTTCCCAAAGGAATGATTTGAAAATTCCTGGCTGTACAGCGCCAATTTGGCTTGGATGATAGCGGCCACCATACCAACGCCAAATCGGCTTACCGCCCCACTATTCTAAACTCGTTTCCGGCACCCGAACTTTAATGGCGATCAGCCATACACCACGCTAATATGGCTTTTTGCGCATGCAGCCGATTTTCCGCTTCATCAAAAACCATGGACTGCGGGCCATCGATAACATCGGCGCTAACCTCATGGCCGCGATAAGCGGGCAGGCAATGCATAAATATTGCCTCTGGTTGCGCTGCATTCATCAGATCCTGCGTCACAGCATAGGGAGCAAGCACCTGTTTTCGATACCGGTCATCGGTTTGTCCCATTGAAACCCAGGTATCGGTAACAACGCAATGGGCATCTTTAACGACTTCCTCTGGATCATCGGTGACCAAAACATCTGCCTTGGATTGGGCAATAAAGTCAAAAGTTTCCTTATCGGGTCGCATTTGGCCGGGGCAGGCCATACGCAATTTGAAATTAAACATAGCAGCTGCATGAACCCATGAGGCGGCAACATTATTGGCATCTCCAACCCAGGCGACCGTACGCCCTGTAATTGCGCCATGGCTTTCTTCGAATGTCATGATGTCAGCAACGATCTGACAGGGATGGCTTCGCCCCGTCAGGCCATTGATAACAGGAATTGTCGCATTCTCTGCAAATTCCTGCAAAGTTTCATGCGCGCTTACGCGCAGCATCACCGCATCACCGTAACGCGAGAGAACCTTTGCAGTATCTGCAATACTCTCACCACGTCCAAGCTGCAGATCGCTGCTATTTAAGACAATGGTCTGGCCGCCAAGCTGGCGCATTGCAACATCGAACGAAACTCGTGTCCGCGTTGACGGGCGCTCGAAAATCATCAGCAAGATATCGTCTTCAATACCTTGCGGACGTAACTCTTGCGGCACGCGTCTGCCCGCACGTTTCATGGTATGCGCGTTATCGACAATGGTGCGGAGGGTTTCACTTGGAATTTCATGCAGATCGAGAAAGTGGCGCGGCGCCATTGCTGAATTTTGTCCTGTACGTCTTAATTGCATCCGAAAATCACTATTATTTTTGAGAAACAAAGTATGCCACTCAGCCTGTTGCGGCCTATGGCACTAAGCGAGATACGGCTCGATTCCGCCACCGTCTACCTTCCACCCATGCCGTGCTGAGAAAATCAACAGGTTCTGACGCGTTCGCAAGCTCTGGTAAGCCGCTCAACTGCCTCAGTCAGCTCAACTTCAGCAACATTCAGAGGTGGGATAAGCCGGACGACATTATCTCCGGCCATGACCGTCAGCAGTTTTTCGGCGAAACAAGCATCGATAAAATCTCCAGCAGGTGCCCGCATCTTAAGGCCTAGAAGCAGACCGAGGCCTCGAACCTCCTCAACAACATCTGCAAACCGGTCTTTAAGGCGTTCCAGTGTTCCACGAAACTCTTGCGCCTTGTGTTGTATTTCCTCCAGAACACTGGGTGCCAGAACCTTTTCCAATACGGCACACCCAACGGCCATTGCCAAAGGATTGCCGCCAAATGTCGAACCATGCGTACCTGGCACCATACCTTCGGCTGCTTTTTCCGTAGCCATGACGGCGCCCAACGGAAAACCGCCGCCAATGCCTTTTGCAATTGCCATCACGTCCGGCTTAATGCCAGCCCATTCATGCGCAAACAGCTTGCCAGTGCGGCCTACACCTGTTTGCACTTCATCGAGGATGAACAAAAGTCCATGCTGATCACACAGCATGCGCAGCCCTTGCAGGCATTCTTTCGGAATAACGCGAATGCCACCTTCCCCCATGACAGGCTCAATCATAATTGCGGCGGTTTCACCGCTCACTGCGGCTTTGAGCGCATCGTGATCTGCAAAGGGAACGTGATCAAAACCAGGAGTTTCCGGGGCAAAACCATCGAGATATTTAGGGTTGCCGGAGGCTGAAAGCGTTGCCAATGTCCTGCCATGAAAACAGCCCTCGAATGTGATGATGCGATAACGCTGGGGATTGCCCCGGTAAAAGTGGTAGCGTCGCGCGATCTTTATTGCACCTTCGCAGGCCTCGGCCCCTGAATTGCAGAAGAAAACACGCTCTGCAAACGAATTTTCGCACAATAATGCAGCCAATCTCTCCTGCCCTTCGATACGATAAAGATTAGACGTATGCCATAGTTTGCTGGCTTGTTTTGTCAGCGCTTTGATAAGATCAGGATGGGCATGTCCCAAAGCATTCACGGCAACGCCACTGGCGAAATCGAGATAACGATCTTCGCCTTGCGCAATCAACCAGGAGCCCTCGCCGCGCTCAAACACGACGTTGGTGCGCCGGTATGTGCCCATCACTGATGAATGGGGGCCTTTGGATTGTGCCTCATGAGACCCGGCCATGGATTAACTCCGCAATTAAATCAAAAAAACCGCCCAGAAAGGCGGCATATGTAAATGCTATTGCTGAATGTGGGCTATGTCAACGCAGCCGGGCTAAATGCAACAGATTTCATCGCCTGCAAACGAAATCTGCACCTTTATCGGACAATTAAAAACGCCCTTGAATTGATTTTACAGGCTATTGCTGCAAATTAAATTATGATTTTATTCACAAAGTGTTGGAAACTATCCCGTCAATACTATATATTGATTAATTAACATATGGTGCACAGTTAAATAATTAATGCGTGTCATTTGAGTTACAATCGCACCATTTGAAAGAATTTCAACAACTCGAACCTTGTTCCGCAAGCCTGTACGGCGGTAACTATACCTCAGACGGCACGGTGTTGATGTGCCCGATGCAGATACCGGAATTACTTGTAGAGTGAAATTGGTACTGTCAGAAAGAGTATTGCCTGTTGTGTTGCACACTCTTTCAGTGAGTTCGAGTTAGTAAAAAGCGTCCCTAGAAAATTAATGTAATCAGCGATCTTTTTTGATCCTGCTGCGCTGCGCGTTACTGCGCGCACGGCTGCATCGTCAAAAGATCGGAACAATTGCGTGTACGCCGTTGCGCCTATACGCACGTCTCCCTGTAATGGAGGGCAGAAAATAATGTCTTGGACCGATGAACGTGTCGAACTGCTGAAAAAATACTGGACCGAAGGCTTAACCGCCAGTCAAATTGCCATGCGCCTTGGCGGCATAACCCGCAATGCTGTGATCGGAAAGGTTCACCGGCTTGGGCTGTCTGGCCGTGCGATCACAACACGCTTGAAGCCCCCGCGTCCGCGGCCGGCAGTTGGCCTGACGAACCGACCGCCCAAAGCACGGACGGCAAAACCCGGAAATCCGTTGCTGCAATCTATTTATCACGATGCAGAACCTTATACTGCGCCTGTCGAAGAGATCGAAATTCCGCTTAACGAACGCAAATCTCTGCAGGATCTGACTGAGAGCTGCTGCCGTTGGCCAATTGGCGATCCCCAAACGCCTGAATTTCATTTCTGCAATGGCAAGAAGGTGCCCGGCCTGCCATATTGCGAGCATCACAGCCGCCGTGCCTTCCATGTGCCGCAGACCCGAAGATCTAAGAAACCTGCCGATGCGACACAAAAGGTGCCTGCTGCGCTGCAGGCTACTTATGCAGAAAAGATAGACGCTTAAATCTTAAAAACAGATTTAGAAAAGCCGGTGGCATCTGCTGGCGGCTTTTCTGGTGCCCGAATCTAGTGCCCAAGGCAACGCCCTGAGGACAGCGGCGCGTCACACTATACATATAGTCATAAATATAGTCACGCTTATAAAGCTGAATCAGCCGAATCTGCATCAGCAATTGGGAAATTAGGCGCACTGGCATGCCTGCTTGATAGGACGCGGCAAATATCAAAAAACCAACCTAATCACGCAACAATTCGTTGATACTGGTCTTTGAGCGCGTCTGCGCGTCCACTGTTTTTACGATCACCGCACAGTAAAGCCCAGGGCCATCCGCCGTGCCTGGCAATGCCCCTGGCACAACCACTGAATAAGGTGGCACTCTGCCTATATGCACTTCGCCGCTCGCACGATCGACAATCTTGGTCGAAGCGCCAAGATAGACCCCCATCGCGAGGACGCTGCCCTCGCCAACAATAACGCCCTCGGCCACTTCGGAACGCGCACCGATAAAGCAGTTGTCTTCGATACAGACGGGATTGGCCTGCAAAGGCTCAAGCACGCCACCTATGCCGGCACCGCCCGAGATATGGCAATCCTTGCCGACCTGAGCACAGCTGCCAACGGTTGCCCAGGTATCGACCATAGTGCCCTTGTCGACATAAGCGCCGAGATTGACGAAGGACGGCATAAGCACAACGTTTGGCGCGATATAAGCGGAGCGGCGCACAATGGCGCCGGGCACGGCACGGAATCCGGCTTCCTTGAATTGTTCTGCCGACCAGCCGTCAAATTTAAGTGGAACCTTATCCCAGCCCTGGTTCTTGGTGTTCTGGCCGCAAGACATAATGTCCATATCCGCAAGGCGGAACGATAAAAGCACAGCTTTCTTGAGCCATTGGTTGACGATCCACTGGCCATCCAGCTTTTCGGCGACGCGGGCAGCCCCCCTGTCGAGCCGGTCAAGCGCGCTTTCAATTGCATCGCGCGCCTCTCCAGTTGTGGACGGCGAAATCGTGTTGCATGCTTCCCATGCGGCCTCGATGGCGGCTTCGAGGTTATCATTGGCCATTATTGTTTCTCTTATCTTTATTAAAAAATTTAAACGCTTTTTTGCGCGCTGTCGCCAGTAAGTCAACGGCAGCGATCAAACGCCATCAGAAATAGTAAAAAATGCTGCAGGATCAGCTGTCCGTTTTGGGCAAATGGGCCTTGATCAGACGTACCGCATCGCCGCTGTGCCACTCCGCAGGCCCCACAAGGCGACCGATTTCACGCCCCTCGCCATCGATCAGCAGTGTTGTTGGCATGCCGATCACATCCAGGTCGAAATTGAGTTTCGCCAGGGGATCATGATAAAATCTCAGTGCTTTGGCTTGAATATCATCGAGAAATTTTTTCGGCTTGGCCGGGTTGCCGCGATCGAGACT
The DNA here is from genome assembly GCA_963922535.1 of uncultured Hyphomicrobiaceae bacterium. Classification (GTDB taxonomy): domain Bacteria; phylum Pseudomonadota; class Alphaproteobacteria; order Rhizobiales; family Hyphomicrobiaceae; genus Tectiglobus. The sequence goes on from CAWUIN010000035.1 coordinate 18,585, forward strand.
GACGGCCACAACTTCAAACTTGCCGCTGCCGAGCCTGGCTTGCAATTCATCGAGGTGCGGCATTTCCTGGAGGCAGGGCGCACACCATGTCGCCCACAGGTTTAATAACACAGTCTTGCCGGTAAAACTTTTTAACGAAAGCTGATTGCCGGCAGCGTCATTGAATTTTACATCCGGCAAAGCTTCCGGCTTGTCCTCGAAGACGAAAGAGGTCATTTTGCCAACGTTCAGCTTTATGCTGCTTGCCGCGCTAAACGAGCCTTCTGTTGCGGCAACGCTTTTGTCCGCCTGCTGATCGGCTGTTTCACTTTGGCTGGCTTCACGGCCGCCAACTATGACATATACCGCAGCAAATCCTATAACTGCTGAGATAAGTGCGGCAGTGATATAAGTTTTCCATGACGTCGAGTTTTCTATACTCATGTCGAAATTATCCGCTCCTTTTGTAAAGTTTGGCATATCATCGATATTGTCTCGCAAAACGCAAGATATCTGCTATGCAGATCAAATTACGTGATTCAGGGCAGTCGTAATGAATAAGAAAAATAAGAATTCCATGTGGGGGGGCCGCTTCTCGACCTCACCTGCGGACTTAATGGAACAGATCAATGCTTCTGTAGACTACGATCAACGCCTGGCAGAACAAGATATCCGCGGCTCAATAGCGCACGCCGCCATGCTAGCGGAAAATGGCATCATATCGCACGCCGATGCTCACGAGATTGCCGCAGGCTTGGAAAAGGTAGGGGCGGAGATCCGTGCGGGCACTTTCGAGTGGCGGCGTGAGCTTGAAGATGTTCATATGAATATTGAAAGCCGGTTGCGCGAGTTAATCGGGCCTGCGGCCGGGCGCCTGCACACCGCACGCTCGCGCAATGATCAGGTCGCAACCGATTTCCGTCTCTATATCCGCGATACGATCGACCAGCTCGATGTCATGGTTGCAAAGCTGCAATTGGCGCTGGCGCGCAAGGCCAAAGATTACGCAGATTTGATCATGCCCGGCTTTACCCATCTGCAGCCGGCGCAGCCGGTCACCTTTGGCCACCATCTTCTGGCCTACGTCGAAATGCTGGCCCGTGATCGTGGACGTTTTGGCGATGCACGCAAACGGCTGAACGAATGTCCTCTTGGAGCAGCGGCACTTGCCGGAACGTCGTTTCCGATTGATCGTGTATCAATCGCCCAAAAACTAGGCTTTGCCCGTCCAATGGCCAATTCATTGGACAGCGTTTCCGATCGTGATTTTATCCTTGAAATACTCTCGGCCGCTACAATCTGCGCCACGCATATGTCCCGCTTTGCCGAGGAAATCGTGATCTGGAGCACGCCGCAGTTTGCCTTCATCAGACTGTCGGATGCCTGGACAACGGGATCCTCGATCATGCCGCAGAAACGCAACCCCGATGCTGCTGAACTGGTCCGCGCCAAGGTTGGCCGCATTGCCGGTGCCTTCCACAGCCTGACACTGGTCATGAAAGGCCTGCCGCTGGCCTATTCCAAGGATATGCAGGAAGATAAGGAAGTCACGTTCGATGCACTTGACAGTTTTGCGCTTGCCCTTTGTGCAATGGCCGGAATGGCCGAAGATATGGAGCCTGTGCCATACGCAATGACCAAAGCGGCCGGCCACGGTTTCTCCACTGCAACAGATCTTGCAGATTGGCTTGTGCGCGAACTCAAACTCCCGTTTCGAGAAGCACATCACGTGACCGGCAGCATCGTTGCAATGGCCGAACAGCGCAACTGCGACCTGCAAGATCTTGATTTAGAAGCCATGCAAAACGTTGATCCCCGTATTACACAAGGCGTATTTTCCGTGTTGAGCGTGCAGGATTCCGTCAACAGCAGAATAAGTTATGGTGGAACTGCGCCACAGAACGTGCGTAAAATGGCATGTGAATGGATCGAACGGCTGGAAAATGAGTTCAAGTAACACTATTATGCATAGCTATTAAGATTGTAGACAGGTGAAACTCTTTAACATAAAGGCGGAAGTCAAAGACGATGGCAAAACTCATCAGGTATAAAAAAATTGCCGTTTGTCTGTCTGTCGGCGTTGCTCTTGCCGGCTGCGGTGTGCGCGGATCATTGGAATATCCGGATCAAACGCAACCGGCGCAGAGTGCAAGCGCGGAATCAGGCCAGGGCAAAGAAAAAGGCGCCGCTTCAAAGCCTCACAAAGGTTTCATTCTTGATGGGTTGATCCAGTGATTTAACCTGAATGACTGGCGCATTCACAAGACTTTAGGTAAGAAATCTCATATATCAGCCTGCCCTATTTCTGCGATTTTTCTTTTAAAAGCATCTTAGCCTATTGATTTTGAATGAAAAATATCCACATCTCCGTGGTGGCAAGAAGATGCGCAGAAACCACTGAGATTTAACAGGAATTCTGATGACAGCGCAAATACTGCTGCCATCAGAATTTCTAGACCATGTAAATTTTTGTTTTCATTTCGGTTTCGCTAAATTCTCAAATATTGTCACACCCTTAAACATTGTCGTCCCATTGCTCTCTGCTCTGAAACATCGGCTACCGTCTCATGCACCACTTTTCTTATCGCGACGGCGTTCTGCACGCTGAAAATATCCCTTTGACCAAACTTGCAGAGCAGATTGGCACGCCGTTTTATTGTTATGCCACGGCAACCTTGGAACGCCATTACGATGTTCTGGCGCAGGCGTTTGCAAGTCACGACCACCTGATATGTTATGCTGTAAAAGCGAATTCCAATCAGGCAGTCCTTGCGACCATGGCGCAGCACGGGGCAGGAATGGATGTTGTTTCGGAAGGCGAACTGCGGCGTGCACGCGCAGCCGGCGTTCCGGCAAATCGCATCATCTTTGCAGGCGTCGGCAAGACCCGCGAAGAAATGGCGTACGCGCTTAATGAGCAGATTCTTGGTTTCAACGTTGAAAGCGCAGAGGAACTTGAAACCCTCAACAGCATTGCCTTAGAGCTTGGCAGAAAGGCATCGATTGCCATTCGAATCAATCCTGACGTCGATGCAAAAACGCATGCCAAGATTTCCACCGGCAAATCGGAAAATAAATTCGGTGTTCCATTCCTCAGTGCTCCGGGCCTTTATGACAGGGCCGCGGAACTGCAAGGCATATCGGTCACAGGCATCCACATGCACATCGGCAGCCAAATCACAGAGCTGGCGCCATTTCGTCAAGCATTTGTGCTGTTGCGCAGGCTTGCCATTGAGCTGCAAAACAAAGGCCATAAACTCAAGCATCTGGATATCGGCGGCGGTCTTGGAGTACCGTATTCTCAAATCGGTGATCCGCCACCGGATCCGGCTGAATATGCTGCGCTTGTCAAGGAAACCCTTGGCGACCTTGGGCTTAAATTTGTGCTTGAACCTGGCCGCATGATCGCCGCTAATGCAGGCATTCTCGTCGCTCGTGTTATTTTAGTCAAACAGACTGCAACAAAACGCTTTACAATAATAGATGCTGCCATGAACGATCTCATTCGGCCGACACTCTATGAAGCCGAACATGAGATTTGGCCCATCCGTGATGATCAGCGTACTGAAGATTACATCATGCAGGATGTTGTGGGCCCGATTTGCGAAACCGGCGATTACCTTGCACAAGACCGCTCTCTACCACCCTTCGCGGCCGGAGATCTGATGGCGTTTCTGGCGGCTGGCGCCTATAGTTCAACCATGTCATCAACATATAATTCGCGACTTCTTGTACCTGAAGTCCTGGTTAAGGGCCAGGAATACGCGGTCGTCCGGCCGCGTCCGACTTACGAAGATTTGATCGCCCTCGACAGATTACCAGGCTGGCTGTCGCAGCATTAAGCTGAAACACAGGCTTTGCCCTCGTGCAGCCGTCTTTGCATGCGCACATTCAAATTTTAAAAGCGTCATAATGTTGGCAATAGCACAATGTGTATGGCGAATGCAGCAAACCACTACGTGATCTTTTTGCTGTGAAGCGGAACACATGCTGGTTGCGACATTTGTGATATATTAATCGATGAGGGAGCCTGGTAACGGGCCGGCAGAATGACAAAGTCGTTAAAGAAGCGCCTGACGCCGGAAGAAAAAAAATTTCGTGGCAAAGTCAGTCGTAGCCGTTCCTTGCTCTACTTCGAGCGTATTTGGCCGCGATTTTGGATCGTCATAGCCATTGCTGCGCTTTTTTTACTGGTTTCACTGCTCGGCGTATGGCCAGCTCTGACAGAATATCAGCATTGGTCTCTACTCGCTGCATTTGGCGTAGCCATAGCCCTTGCCGTGTTTTTTATCATCTCGGCACCCCGGCCAAGCCGCGAGGAAGCCTTACGTCGTCTTGAGGAGCGTTCACGCGTTAATCATCGCCCTGCTTCCGCCTATGAGGACACGCTTTCGGGGCAACAGAACGAATGTGAGACTTCCGAGATCTGGAAGACCCACCGTGAACGTCTGCGCAAGGATCTCGATCGGCTGCATGTTGCGCCACCGCTTCCGCGTACCGATAAATTCGATCGCATTGGTCTGCGGGTTGTGATGACCATGTGCGTTGTCGTGGCTCTCGTATTTGTCGGAGATGCGGCGCGTGACCGGATATGGTCGGCATTCCGCATAACATCATTTGGCGAGGCAGCCGACGTCCGCCTGAATGCATGGATCACACCGCCGCCTTACACACAGCAGCCTCCATTGCTGATTGCAGATGGCTCCCTTCCCAGCCAGGTTCAGGAACAACCGCAATCGGCCATAGATGTGCCGGAGGAAAGTTCGGTTTTTGTGCGCTTGGGCGGTCAGGGCGATGTGGAATTGAAGCTGGAATACCTTGATAAACAAGGCGAACGAATAGGCGATCCGGTTGGCGAAGCAGAAGAGCTGGCTCAAGGCGAAGCCAATCAACTGGAAGGCCTTGTCAAACGCGGAACATCAAGTATTCGCGTACTCGCAAACGGCGCCGAACTTGCCCGCTGGCCGCTTAACGTTATCGTTGACCAGCCGCCGGAAATTACGTTTACCGATGACATGGAAACAACGCCACGCGGCGCCATGAAGTTATTTTATTCTATCACGGACGACTATGGGGTCACTTTCGCGGAAGCCAGGCTGGAGCGGATGCCATTGTTGCCTGGAGATCCTAAAACAGCATGGGCACGGCCTGATATCTTGAAGGGGCCGCGTCTCCCGCTTGAGCGGCCACCCAAAATTACTCTGCGAATTCCGCCCGCAGGCGCTGAAGATCCAAAGACGTGGAGCTTCCATGAACTGGGCGCCCATCCTTGGGCAGGTATGCCCGTTCGCATAACATTGATCGCCCGCGATCACGCCGGCAACGTGGGCAAGAGCGAAACAAAAGAAATCACTTTGCCTGAGCGATTATTTTTCAACCCACTTGCGCGCGCCGTGCTCGAACAACGACGCATGCTGGTTTTCGATCCACGTTATCGCGACCTGGTGGTGCATGCCCTGGATGGTTTGACGCTTTTCCCGCAGAATTATATCAGGGATAAGGCTGTTTACCTTGGAATGCGCAGCGTCCGCCATCGGCTTGAGGCCGATCCCGGACGCCAGGCAATTTCCAGTTCCATCGAGCAACTCTGGCATCTTGCACTGCGGATAGAAAACGGTGGCGGACTATCGGAGGCGGAACGCCGCCTGCAGGAAATCCAGGAGCAGCTTTCACAAGCAATTGAAAATGGCGCCTCGCAAAAAGAGATCGAGGATCTTATGAAACAACTGCGCCAGGCTCTGGCGCAGTTTCTGAACGAGTTGGTTAAACAATCGCAAAATCAACCGCAGGACCCACAGCAAGATATCCCCAGTCAAGCGCTGAACGGCCAGGATTTGCAGCGCATGATGGATAACCTGGAGCAGATGCTGCGCCAGGGTTCTAAACAGACTGCGCAGGAAATGCTTAGCCAACTGCGTAATTTGTTGGACCAGTTGCAGTCAGGCCGCATCGTGCGCCGCCAGAATGGTCAGGGCCAGCAAATGATGCAGACGATGGATCAACTCGGCGATCTGATCGGGCGGCAACAACAACTCATGGATGATACATTCGGCGCCATGCGCGAGGGGCAACAGGGCCAGCAAGGACAGGGGCGAGAACCTGGACAGAGGCAGGGTATGCCTCAATCGCCAGGCTCTCTCGGCCAGCGTCAGAACGAGTTAGGCCAGCGCCTCGACGACTTGCAACGCCAGCTTGGCCGGCTCGGCATGCAACCTCCGAATGAACTTGATGAAGCACGCCGTTCCATGGACAATGCAGCCCGTGCCTTGCGCGAAGGCAGGCTCAACGCGGCGACCGAACAACAATCCCGCGCTCTTGAGCAATTGCGTTCCGGCACGCAATCCATGGCTGAACAGATCCTCAAGAGGATGCAGCCCAATCGTCTTGGCCGCTCGGGCGATACACCGCTTGACCCGCTGGGCCGGCCGCAGCGTTCAGAAGGACCTGATCTTGGCACAAGCGTAAAAATTCCCGATGAAATCGATACTCAGCGTGCACGTGAAATACTTGAGCTTCTACGCAAACGTCTTGGTGAGCGCTTTCGCCCAGAACTTGAACTTGAATATATCGAGCGTCTCCTGCAACGCTTCTGAAACGACAGGTTGACAGTGAAGCTTCTGCATTTGCAGGCAAATCAGGAGCGAACATATAGATAATGGACTTGCGCCCAGCTTTAAGTCTTAGAGCACCCTAAATGCTGAGATGCCAGTACGTTAAACAGCAACCGGCGCCTTGATGTGCGGGTGGGGATCATACCCGTTCAACGTAAAGTCCTCATATACAAAGTCAAACACGCTGCGCACGTCAGCATTAAGTGTCATGGTTGGCAGCGGCCTCGGCGCACGCATGAGCTGCTGATCGGCTTGACCCAGATGATTGAGGTAAAGATGGGCATCGCCGAGAGTATGAATAAAATCTCCGGGCCGCAGGTCCGTCACCTGCGCCACCATCATCGTCAAAAGTGCATAACTGGCGATATTGAAGGGGACACCAAGAAAAATATCGGCGGAACGCTGATAAAGCTGGCATGAGAGCCGGCCGCCGGCAACATAAAACTGAAACAGGCAGTGGCAGGGTGCCAGCTTCATGTCCGGCAGATCGGCCGGGTTCCAGGCTGTGACAACCATGCGGCGGCTGTCGGGCGACGTGCGGATCATCTCGATGACATCTGAGATCTGATCGACCGTACGGCCATCGCGGGTCGGCCAGGAGCGCCACTGATGACCGTAAACCGGGCCGAGATCGCCGTTCTCATCAGCCCATTCATCCCAGATCGACACACCGTTTGCCTTGAGATAGGCGATATTGGTGTCACCCTTGAGAAACCATAAAAGTTCGTGGATGATGGATTTGGTATGCAGCTTCTTGGTCGTGACCAGAGGAAAACTATGCTCCAGATCAAACCGCATCTGATACCCAAAGATACTGAGCGCACCAACTCCGGTACGGTCCGCCTTGCGCACGCCGTGCTCACGAACATGGCGCATCAGATCGAGGTATTGTTTCATGGTAGGGTTTCCAGTCTCGCGAACATCCACGATATGAAGAATATATGGAGAATTCAGTTTAAACGCTGTCGGCTTTTTTCTGGATGATAAAGGTGCTGCATTACAGCGACTCCGAGATGATAATCGTGTGTGGCAAAGGCCTCAAAATAAAATGACAAGTTTACCACAGCCATAGACGCAAGCCGCCGCCGCATTGCAAGCGTCAAGTTTTTTGAACGCTTAAAGACAATTTCTACTGGCGCGTTCTATTGGCGTGCGACTTCCTCGACTCTGTTCATGTTGATGACAATCCAATGGCCGATGTAATATAGCTGAATTTTGTAATGTTCATAATAAAAGGGAAGCTGATCGATGAAACTAACCTGGTTTGGCCATGCCGCCTTTCGCGTCGAGACAGGGGTAAACGTTATCCTGATCGATCCGTTTCTTAAGGGCAACCCGACTTTTGAAGCGTCAGGCTTGGCCTGGGATGATGCCGTTGCTGGCACCACGCACGTCGTACTGACCCATGGCCATGACGATCACATCGGCGATGCGGCTGAAATCGCCACAAAATTCGACGCAACCCTGTTCGCTGTCTATGAACTGGCACTTCATATGGGCGCCAAGGGGGTGGAAAAGCTTGAGCCCATGGGCCAGGGCGGCACGGTGGATGCGGCCGGCTTTACCGTCACCATGACGCACGCTGAACATTCGTCGTCCTCCGGCGGCACCTACCTCGGCACCGCGTGCGGCGCGATCATCACGCCGGAGGACGGTCCCAGCCTCTACCACATGGGCGACACCGACGTATTCCCTGCGATGGAATTGATCGACACTCTTTACCAGCCAGACGTTGGCATCGTGCCGGTGGGCGACAGGTTTACCATGGGCGGACGCACTGCCGCCTATGCCTGCAAGACCTATTTTAACTTCAAGTCGATCATACCATGCCACTTCGGCACTTTTCCAATCATTGAACCCAATGCTGACAAGTTTGTCGCCGAAATGAGTGGCCACAACGTCCTCGTCCCGAAGATTGGCGAGGCAATGGAAATTTGAGGCACTGAGTTGCAAGCACATCTCAATTGCAAAAACTGACTTCGCGCTGACCACATTGATCAACGTATCCGGCATGATCAGGCGAGATATCCAGGTTGGCCTAGTGGTCTGTATCACTTAAAATTTTGGGTTAGGACGTCCAAATTTTATTTCTG
>CAWUIN010000036.1:0-26516 GCA_963922535.1 uncultured Hyphomicrobiaceae bacterium
TTTAGGCCGCGTCGTCAATTACCGGTTTCGCGCGGTAATTGACGATACGGCCTAGACATCTATATAGCGTATATAGCGGCTAAGCATGTGTTGTTCCATCCATTTTTACTAGCCAGAAGCGGTTTGAGCGATGTTGATATACGTCAAACAATAAGAACTTTCTCAACATCGATTAAAAATTTGATACGCATCAATGTTTGCACACATGCACTCTGCTTATTGGGCGGTATGGTTATTGATGCACGCCCAGACACACACAGCAGCGATCCCTATTCCGCCGGTTGTCAGCCGGAGGTGATCGCATTTCTTGGCAACCCTGAAAGCTATTCTCATGCAACTGGCGAGGTTCAAAGGATTGAGACGCACGGGGCGCTTATTTTTCTGGTGGGTCCAAATGCCTATAAACTAAAACGCGCCGTGCGCCTTCCTTATCTCGATTTTTCGACGATCGCCAAACGCGAAGCGGCATGCCGTAACGAACTGAAACGCAATCGCCATACGGCGCCAGACATTTACATCGATATTGTGCCGGTCACGCGTGAAGCCGATGGCAGCCTTGCAATCGATGGCGGCGGTGAGGCGGTTGACTGGCTCATCGTAATGAATAGGTTCGATCAGACACAGCTGTTCGATAATCTGGCGGTGCAGAACCGTCTTGACATTTCTGTGGCAGAAGCTCTGGCAGACTGTATCGCGAATTATCACGCCCACGCTGCACAGCACCCTGACAGCGATGGTTATGAAATCGTGGCGCAGATCATCACCCAGATCGTTTCAGCCTGTAACGCTGCAGAAAAATCAGGCATGCAGTCTGCAACGGATTTGCCTGGCAGAATGATTGTTGCGCTGAACCAAAAGTCGTGGCTTCTCAAGGCAAGATCGAAAGCGGGCTACGTGCGGTTGGGCCACGGTGATCTGCATCTGCGCAATATTGTTCTGCACAATGGTAAACCCACCCTCTTCGACGCCATTGAATTTGACGATGCGCTGGCCACGATCGACGTGTTATACGATCTAGCCTTCCTGTTGATGGACTTCTGGCACCGTGGATTAAAAGCGCAGGCAAACCGTTGCTTTAACGAGTACGTCAGCATCAGCATGAGCGCAGAGGCGCTTGACGGGTTGGCACTCATGCCACTCTTTATGGCATTGCGTGCGTCGATTCGAGCGATGGTTGCAATTGACAAGCTGAAAGTTGTCTCTAAGCCCACGGCCGATACGGAGCTGGATTGTGCTGAAGCGCAAGATTATTTTGCCCTGGCCACGCAATTTCTCAACACCTCCGATCCGGTTTTGATTGCAGTGGGGGGGCTGTCCGGAACGGGCAAAACGACGCTGGCGGCAGCCCTGGCACCGCGTCTGGGCGACGCGCCGGGGGCCTTGCACTTGCGCAGCGATGTTGAGCGAAAGCGCATGTACAATGCCAATCCTCTGGAACGCCTTCCCTCACATGCATATTCGTCAACTGCCAGCCACTGCGTTTACCGTCGTCTTTGCGATCGCGCGGACCATGCTTTGCAGGCCGGGCATTCGGTTATCGTCGATGCTGTCTTTCTTGAGCCAATGTATCAGCATTGGATTGAACAGGTTGCAAGGCGCGCGCACTGCAAATTTTTAGGGCTGTGGCTTGAAGCCGATCGGGATCAACTGATTGAACGGGTTACGGTACGCACGCATGATGCTTCCGATGCGACCGCCGATGTTGTGCGCACCCAGCTTAACGCCAACGACCGGTTCGCGGAGTGCCAGTCTGGGGGCTGGCCGTCTATCGATACGCGCGGATCGCGGCAGGACGCTGTATCGCGGGCGGAGCGGGTTATATCTGAGCAGCTGGATCGAGCTTTGCTGTCGGATTAACAGGTGCCCTTAAAAGTCAGACTGCATTGCAACTGCCTGACTTTTGAGGGCGCCTGTTAAAATTGCTTATGGGCGTCACTCACGCACAGTGTGCTTGCTCCGTACAGCGCAGGCTTTATTATACGATAAAGCACTTCTCCTGTAACGCTCAGGGTACCCCACCCAAATAAACGCTTCAATTCTGATAATATGCGTGGCCTGTGATGCGGGACCTCGGCTCAGAAAACTGACGCGTTTATCCGGATGGATGTCCTTAGTATATCCAATGGACCATTGCGCAGATGGACGATGCCAGCAAAAGACTGGAAGCTATTATAGAGGCAGCGGTTTTTGCCATTGTCACCGTCGATCAATCCGGCATTATAGAAAGCTTTAACAATGCTGCGGAAGTAATGTTCCAACATAACAGTGATGAAGTTATCGGTCAAAATATCAGGGTTCTCATGCCCGAGCCGTATCGCAGTGCCCACGATGGTTTCCTGAAAAACTATCTATCGACGGGACAAAAGAAAATAATCTCCATTGGCCGGGAAATCATAGGTCTGAGGAAGGATGGTACACAATTCCCAATCCATCTGACAGTAAGTGAAGTGAAACTGGAAAAAAAGACCCTGTTCACAGGGATGATTGAGGATATCTCGGTACGGGTCGAGGCCGAACAACGGGTGCAGCTCTTGCAGAAGGAATTAATCCACGTTGCGCGCCTGAGCGCCATGGGAGAATTGGCTTCAGCGCTCGCCCATGAGCTTAATCAGCCTTTGACTGCGGTAACAAACTATGCAAACGCAGCCAGGCGATTGCTGGAAAAGGGTAAAGCTGCCGGTGCAACGGATCTGATCCTCAAGGCAAGCGATCAGGCTTTACGCGCTGGCGAAATCATTCGACGTTTGCGCCAGTTTATCGAGCGGGGTGAGACCGAAAGAAGCTGGCAGGATCTGGTTTCAACGGCGCATGAGGCTGCGCAACTCGGGCTGGTGGGAACCCGCGGGCTTGGTATTCATTTTGAATTTGATGCTTCAGAGGGCTTGCCAGTTGCTATGATTGACCGCATTCAAATCCAGCAGGTTGTCCAGAACCTCGTTCGCAATGCCGTCGATGCGCTTGCCTCCTTTGACGGTGAACGCCGGATTGTGCTGCGGCTGGTGAGCAAAGCCGACGACAGAGTGGAAATCAGCGTTGAAGACAACGGGCCAGGGCTCGCTAATGAGGTGAAAAACAAGCTGTTCCAGCCATTTGTGACGACCAAACCTGCAGGCATGGGCGTTGGGCTGTCCGTCTGCCGCAACATTGTCGAATCACACGGTGGCTGGATACGCAGTGAGGACCGTGCCGGTGGAGGAACGGTTTTTCGCGTTAATCTGCCGGTAAAGCGGGAGTAGCAGTGGGGCTCATATGACTTCCAAGCCTTCCAAGCGAAGAATTATAATCGTCGACGACGATGACGCTGTGCGCGATTCCCTTGATGCTCTGTTGCAGGCGGAGGATTTTCAAGTTGAAACCTTCCCCACAGCCACCGACTTCCTGCAGGCTTCGTGCGCGGGAGCGCACTGCATTCTGCTCGATGTCCGCTTGCCGGACGGTGACGGCATTGACATTCTGCAGAAACTTATAGCCCAGAACATAACCGCCGGAGTTATTATTATGACGGGCCACAGCGATGTTCCCATGGCGGTCCGTGCCATGCGGGTTGGTGCGTCTGATTTTATTGAGAAGCCATTTGATCCGAAGGAGCTTTTGCAGACTATTGAGCGCGTTGCGGAAGACTATGAAAAAGCCGCGCAGGCGATTGACGGCGCAGCCGATGCCCGTGAACGGCTGGCGCGCCTGACACCGCGTGAAACTGAGGTGATGTTGCAGCTTGTCCAAGGGCATCCAAATAAGATTATTGCCTATGAGCTAGCGCTCAGCCCGCGGACGGTGGAGGTTCACCGTGCCCGCGTCATGGAAAAAACGAAAGCCCAAAGTCTTTCAGAGTTGGTCCGTCTGGCACTTTCTGCTGGTATTGACCGGAAAACACCTACGTAGTTTCCCCAGGTTGCGTGAAGGGGGGAGTGCGTGGAAACATCCAGCCTCGTGATGAGTTATGTTGCATATCTACGAACAGGCAATGATTCCACGGCAATGCCCAATTCTATCCAGCATGCGATTGCAATCGCAAACAGCGATGAAGTTGTCCGTGACTCGTTCAACGTTTTGCTGACAGGAGCGGGCTATCCGGTATGCACATTTCCCAGCGGTGCCGCACTGCTGGATGCGTTGCATTTTTTCGAGCCTTCCGTTCTGCTTTTGGACACGCAATTGCCGGATTTTTCGGTCCCGTCTCTGATCAGGGACATCGTTGCTGCGACAGGCCGAAAATTACCGACTATCGTAATGGCAAATCATGCTAACGAATTGCCAAATCTGGATCAGCTGCTCTGCGACGCTGGTTCCTTGCTGTTCAAACCCATCGAAGAGCATCAGCTGTTTGCGGCGATTGACAAGGCGATCGGCGCAATCGGCCTGAGCCCGGCTTCTCCTGAGTAATATCGCATGAGCTAAGTAATACTACTTATAAGTATAATTCCCAGGTGATCTCAAGCCGGCAAGTGCGCTTTGATGTAGATTAAGAAAAGCACCATAAGCCGGCTTAATTGCTTAATCATGAGGACTTATTCGTGATGCTGGACCTTCTTGATAGTTCTGATCCGATACAACAACCAGTTAGCACCGCGCAAATGCAGGAATGCTGCGATCATTGCCAATGCGCTACGACAACCTTTACGACAATGCGCTGTTCACTGCTGCGCAATGTCGGCAGACTAAAGACTTTCAACAAGGATGATGTTATTTTCTGGGATGGCGAGAAGAGCAACTGCATATATCTGATTGTATCCGGCGTTGTGCGCGGCACCAAACTCTTATGCGATGGACGCCGGCAAGTCACCCGCTTTGTTTTTTCCGGTGAGCTTCTGGAATATGACTACCTGCCGCAAATGCCGTTTACAGCCGAAGCGATTACCAGCGTAACCGCTCGTGCAGTTCCCCGGCAAGTGCTCGACGATGCAATGAATGAAAGACCGTGCCTCAGGCAGCTTGTTATGCAATCCATCCTCGATGAACTGCACGAAACGCAGTGCCTTGTGACAGCTTTAGCCCGCTTGACAGCGCAGGAACGCGTCGCGCAGTTCCTTCATAATATCTGCATGCGAAGTGGTACGAACAACGACGGTGCTTTTCATCTGTCCATGCCGCGCCAGGATATTGCCGATTATCTCGGCCTGACCATTGAAACCGTAAGCCGTGTGTTCAGCAAATTGAAGCGTGAAAATAAAATCCGGCTTCTTTCATCCAGCAGAGTGAAAATTCTGGATCCTTCGACATTTGCAAATGAGCTTTTGTTAAACGCGGCGTAAATAAAGTATTTCGACCAGCGGGTTCAAACGTCAACGGGTTCTGAGGCATGGTGCCAATGCAGGAATATGGATCGGAGAAGAAAGTTTTGCGGCGCACTCTCAGTTTGCCGCTGCTTGTACTCTACGGTCTTGGCGTTACAATTGGCGCCGGCATCTACGTTCTTGTTGGGGCAACGGCCGGTATTGCAGGTATCTATGCCCCATTGTCCTTTATGCTTGCCGCACTGGTGATGCTGCCTTCGGCATGTTCGTTTGCAGAACTGGTCGGGCGTTACCCACTCAGCGCTGGAGAAGCGGTTTATGTTCGCGCTGGTTTTGGTTCAAACACACTCTCGTTAATCACTGGGTTTATGGTTGTTGTAGTCGGAACGATTTCTGCCGCGGCAATCTGTATCGGCAGCGTCGGATACATCCGCCAATTCATAGATTGGCCAGGAATACTATTGGTCCCCCTTGTGGTCGTAGCGATGACTTCGGTTGCCGTCTGGGGCGTCAAGGAAGCGGTAGCTTTCGCAGCAACGATGACGTTCATCGAACTTGTTGGTTTGCTGCTGATCATCGCAGGAGGCTTCATTGGCCTGGCATCCGTCGATGTTCCAATGCAAACTCAAACCGAAGCGCAGCCCGTGCCGCTTTCACAAATCACCCTTGGCGTCATTGGCGGCGGGGTGCTGGCTTTCTTCGCCTTCATCGGCTTTGAAGATTTAGTGAACATGGCGGAGGAGACCAAGGCTCCCGTCACAACCATGCCACGGGCAATTTTTGCGACATTGGTGATTTCAACGGCGCTTTATGTGCTGGTCGCATTCGTTGCTGTCATGAACGTTCCAATCTTGCAACTTGCTAATTCAGAAGCCCCGCTCAGCCTGGTATTTGAGCGTACCACTGGTATGTCTGCACACTTGATCAGTGCCATTGCCATTATCGCGACGCTCAATGGGGTGATCGTGCAAATCATTATGGCATCGCGTGTCGTATATGGGCTGGCGCGGCAGGGAAGCCTGCCTGAAGTGCTTGGCCGCGTGCAGCCATTCACGGGCACGCCGGTCGTTGCCACCTGCCTTATCGGCGCTCTGGTAATGGTTTTGGCGCTGGCGGTGCCATTGCACGGCCTGGCGGAAGCCACGTCACAGGTTACACTGACGATATTCGCACTTGTCAACCTAGCGTTGATTTTGATCAAGCGCAGAGGGGATGCGGTGCCTGAGAATACATTTATTGTGCCGCTGTGGGTGCCGGCTTCAGGTTTCGCAGGCTGCCTCGCATTTTGGCTTTTGGCATTCATCGCATGAATATTATGAGCAAAGCGCGTAGGATATTGGCAATTTTATAAAAGCTTCATAGTGCTTTAGAACGCGCCGGGAATACCAGGCGGGACGGAGCCAGGGGACAATGCCTGTTGCAAAGCGGGTTCCGATCTTGACGATTGCGGCCATGTCTCTTGTCCGATCAGCAAGTCCCCATCGCCGCTGCCTGTTTGAGACAAGGCGATTGTATCGCTCCCATTTTTAGCCATTATATCCCCTGGCAGCATTTCGCTATTTTGATGCCGGCAGGCTTCCAGACTTGCGGCGCGGCGGCTGCGAATTCGCTCCAGCATGTGGCACTGTTATGTGGCCTGTTATATCGGCTCATCTTGCCTTTGATATAGCCTGTCGGTATTGGCCGGGCTGGCAAAACCGGACCGTCAATTGTACACGGCATTGTGTGCTGGCGAGCGCCAGTGGATATATACCTTCGCATCCGTTGGCTGTATCTGTTAGCTGAGCACTTTGTTTGCGACGTGATAGAATAATCTGCGATGTCGCGTCTGGCTAATGCAGAAAGGAGAAGTCACTATGACAAATGGCAAGAACGCGATTATTACAGGTTCCACCAGTGGTATCGGCTTGGGGATCGCGAAGAGTTTTGCTGCCGCCGGTATCAACGTCGTGCTCAATGGACTGGGTGATGCTGCAGAAATTGAGAAAACTCGTGCCTCGCTGGAAATGGACTGTCCGGCCAAAGTGCGATACCACGGCGCCGACATGAGTAAGCCTGCCGAAATCCGCGATCTCGCTGCCTACGCCAAAAGCGAATTCGGTCAGGTTGACATAGTTGTCAATAATGCCGGCATCCAGCACGTTGAGATCATCGAGGATTTTCTAGACGAAAAATGGGACGCGATTATCGCGATCAATCTGTCCTCGGCATTTCACCTCATCAAGCACACCGTTAAAGAGATGCGGGAGCGCAAGTGGGGACGGATCATTAACATTGCCTCCGCACACGGCCTCGTCGCCTCACCTTACAAATCTGCTTATGTCGCCGCCAAGCATGGTATCGTCGGCTTAACCAAAACCGTGGCGCTCAGTTATGCCGAGCATGGCGTTACAGTCAACGCCATCTGCCCCGGCTACGTCTTTACACCGCTTGTCGAAAAGCAAATTCCAGATCAGGCCAAGGCGCGCGGCATCAGCGAGGAAGAAGTCATACGTGACGTTTTACTTGCGGCGCAACATACCAAGCAGTTCGTCACCGTTGAGCAGCTTGGCGCCACGGCTTTATTTCTGTGTTCCGATGCGGCCGCCCAGATCACGGGGATTGCGTTGCCGGTCGATGGCGGTTGGACGGCCCACTAAGGGCGCCCTAAGCTAGGTGTGAAGATCTGAGAGCCAAAACCGGAATGAGACAACACGACAAGAATATAAATCTCGCCCTGCAGGGTGGCGGCGCCCACGGGGCATATACCTGGGGGGTGCTCGATCGCCTGCTCGAAGATGATCGTTTGTATATTGAGGCCATCAGTGGCACCAGCGCCGGTGCTATGAACGCCGTACTCGTGGCTGATGGTTTGATGCGCGGCGGCCCCCAGGGCGCCCGCGATGCTCTTTACAGTTTTTGGAAGGATGTTAGTGAAGCAGCCCGGTTCAGCCCGCTGCAGCGCACACCGCTTGATATGTATATGGGCAATTGGAATCTGAATAACTCACCATATTATCTGTTTTTTGACTTTCTCACGCGTCTGGCGTCGCCTTATGAATTGAACCCCTGCGATAAAAATCCGTTACGCGACGTTCTCGAGAAGCATGTCGACTTTGATCTGGTCCGCTGCTGCAATAAGACCGAGCTGTTTATTTCTGCTACCAACGTCGAGACTGGCAGGGTCAAGGTATTTGACCGTCGGGAATTGACCTGTGACATGGTAATGGCTTCGGCTTGCCTGCCGTTCCTGTTCAAGGCGGTTGAGATCGACGGCGTACCTTATTGGGATGGCGGCTACATGGGAAATCCAGTGCTGTTTCCATTTTTCGCAGATCACCAGACCTGTGATGTTGTCATCGTACAGATTAATCCAATTGAGCGCAAAGGAATCCCGAAAACGGCGCGCGAGATCCTCGACCGGGTTAACGAGATCAGCTTCAACGGCAGTCTGCTCAAGGAATTGCGCACTATCGATTTTGTGCGCCGGTTGCTCGATGAGGGCAAGCTTGACAGGAAAAATTTCGCCAGGGTGCACGTCCACATCATCGAAGCGCAGGAGGAGATGAGCAGACTTGGAGCTTCAAGCAAGCTCAACGCAGAGTGGGCGTTCCTGCGTCATCTGTTTGAAGTTGGACGAAAATCGGCGGATTCCTGGCTGACGCAGAATTACAACAATGTCGGTCGCTGCTCGAGCGTCGATCTCAGGGCGATGTTCAAGGGCATCGGCGCTGCGACCTGACTGGCGGGCTGTTTTCTTATCAATTTTAATCCAGCCAGCTTGCTTGCTTGATTGATCGATCTGAGATGAAAGTGATGTCTGCAAATGCCTTGAAACCAGTGCCTAAAAATTCACCGCTGCAGGTGACACGCACTGCTGCTGCACCCTGGCTCACGTTTAGGCGTTCGCGTGCCGGCAGGAAAATTCGCAGACTTTATCGATTTGAACAATGCCGTGGCAGTTTACCGACGTTACAAAAAATGCAAAACATACAAAAGACGATTACTTATATCATATCAGCACACAGTCTGGCAGCGATTAGGAGCGTGACGTGTTATTGACCTGGTTCACAGAGCGCTTTCTTGTCGGCACATTCTTTCGCGACGCGTTCATGATTGTGGTTGCGCCTGGCCGCCTGATCCAGAGCCTTGAACTGGATGATCAGTCCGATTTCAACAGAGCGATGGATTTTATCTGGAACAGCATTAAGTATTCGATCGTCATCTCATTGATTGCATCGATGTTTTCTATGATCAGCCTGAGCGAGGCCGTTTGGTACGGTATCCGGATTTTAAATTTCCTGCTTGCCGGAATGCTGATCTGTATTGTGTTACCCCGGCTCGGTGCGGCGCACCTCAAGCTGAGCGACATTCTGCACATTTTTGCCTATCCCGCCGGCGTCATGATAATTGCTTCCTCGACCGTCTTCACAGGTTTGTTTTTGTCTATTTATCTGCGCGGGGAAGCGAAGGAGGCAGATGATGTTACGCCTGGATATGCGCTTGACCAATTGCTGGATTTGAGCGCGCCGAATAATTACGTACTTTTGATTTTGCCAGTGATCGCAACTTTATGCGCTGTATTTTTTGCCCGCAGCCTCAGCATTAAACGCGATGTGGCAATGTGGAAGTCGTTTCTTGCACTGGCCATCACAATCCCGATCATAATGTTTCTGACAACTGCAATTTTGCTCCTTGAACTCGCATTGCTGGACCTGCACTTCACCCTCTAAAACGCTGACAGCAAAAGAACTGATCGGTCTAACCCGTAAAAAATCCCACCATCCTATTTCTTCAAATTATTACCGCTGTAGCGCTCCAGCAAATAGCGCGCCTTCGTAGCAACTGAATCGGCGATGGCCGCCTGGCCTTCTGCGGTTGGATGGAATGCGCCGGAGTAGGTCGCAGCCAGCAGTAACTGCATCCAGCGCAAGCCATCCGCGCGCAGTACGCTATCCAGCAAACTGCCGGTAACATGAAAATTGGCGGTCATGAATGCATCGTTGGGCGTGCGGAACCAGCGCTGGCGTTGCATATAAGGCCGGTAATCGGCAGGATTGTAAGGATGCCACCCGTCAGAATGCCAGCGCGGCAGGCGTAGATCATTGGCAGGTGTTGGGTTGGCAATTTGAAATCCGGCGCATAGGCTGTGCGATAGAAAAACCTTCCAGTGATGCTTGGCAAACGTCCAGCCGCGATTTTTGGCGTGACCCTCCATGACTTTAAACAGCTTTTGTGAAACATCTTCTCCATCCTTAGCGCGGCTTGAATTAAGCGAGAATGCAGGCAGGACGTCCATGCCGATTCCACCGTCCGGGCACAATGAACGGCCATCCTGTTGCAACGCCAGCGGCGGATAGGCTGTTAGGATGATGCGGTCACTCTCGTTCCATGGCACATGCAATATGTTATGAAATGCACGGTGCAACGCTTTGTAACGATAGTCGAGATTTTTCAGAGGTTCTTCTATATCTTCTTTATCGTAGACTTGACCAAACCAGCCACCCAATTGTTTAAGCGTGGATTGATCGCGCAAAACGGCGTTCGCAACAAGACGGGCAAACCCAATATCGTTGCCGCCGATCGACACCAGGATCAGGTCGATCTTACGGGCAAACTCGCGCTCGCATTTGTGCAGCCTGACAGATCCCTTGAGATCAGTAATTTTGCCGCCGATATGATAGGCTTCAGGATAATCCTTGAGGGGGACGTCACGCTCACCACACTGGGCCCTGGCCACGGCAGAGATTTGTGACACATCCGGTGGGTGCTCCACCCACTCGTTTCCCTTGTAGCGCAGAAATAACCCTGCCGTGATTTCTGCGCCTGAACAGGCAAAGCCTAAAAACGTGACAGCGCGATGCGGATCCTCGATCCCCAGTTGCAGAGCCACGCGCAGCTGATGCGAATAAAGCGAGCGATGGCAGGCCTGATCAAGCCAGCGGGCATTATTTTTGATAAAGATCTCATCGCCGATCTCCTGCCAATCGCCGACCCGTGCAGGATAACCGGTAAGATTAACGCCTTCCGATGACAAACCATAATCAGCGCTACGCTGGCGTGAAAAGCGTACCGGCACATCTGGATTGCCTTCGCCTGAGCCAAAGCTGTCGCCTAAGCCAACGATTAGAATATCCTGCACCACAATGCGGTCCCGTGCGATGGACCGCCCGTCAAGTTCGACCGTGACATCGGCGCCACGCGGATAGGGAATCTCCAGTACCAGGATCTCATTACAAGGATGCGAAACGGCAACGCCGCGTTCACGGTCGCGGGCACGCGGGGCCGTCAGCCACAGGCAGGCTTCGCCGGCTAATTCAGCAAGGTCCTCCAGCCATACTTCAACGCGATGATGGCGTGGTTGGACGTAGTTTTCCAATTCACGCGGGCAGCGGTAACGGTTTGTCTTCGCATCCCAGCAAATTTTGCCGCTGAGTGCGGCAGCCCAGCCATCGGGATGGCGGCTTGCCAGGTAGCGCTCTGCGTTAAGAATCGGCTGGCCGCGCTGCTCGGGAGGCAGAGCCTCGTAGGTCGCCCGATGGCGATTGGTATCGGCCGGATCGCTGAACAAGCGGAACGGGTTTTCAACGCGCCAGTGAACAGTCGGGTTTGCTGAGGTGGGCACGGCTGTGAGCGCTATGATCAGCGGCAGTAATAAGCAAAGCCATATGCGTTGCATGACGTGTACCTTTCCAACTGGCAGGCCGCCCGCAAAAGTTTCAGCCGCGGCTAGGTTGTGCCCCTCCAATGCGCACGCAGCATACGCCAGGCACGGGCAAAACGCGACGGCTCCACATCGAATGCTTTTGCGGCATCAAGGTGGCGGTCGGCCAGAGCTAAATACATGCCTGTTAATGCAACAGGCAGCAATGCTGCACGTGCTGTGCGCGGCACATTTTGAAAATTCTGCCGGTATGATGCAAAATCAGCATACGCAGATTGGGAAAGTTCCTTCCCGATAAGATTGACCTGTTCCGGAGCCACACCTTCACCGGGTGCAACAGCATACCGTTGAGCGATATCGGCCGGGATAAGAAATTGGCGCTCGTTAAAACGCAAGGGTAGCTGCGCAACCGTTCGCGCAAGTCCATAGGCCTGAGCGCCGGATGCAATGACCGCCTGCATTTCAACAGTTGGATGGACAAGAACCCGTGTTGCCAGATCGAACAGAGTGCCGTCGCGCTGAACAAAATGATTTTTGAGCACCACAAGATCTGGGAGCAGGTCTGAATACAGTTCAATCTCCTGCGCGTCGAGATAATCGAGAAACCGCTGTTGCGGAAGGCGATGGCGTTGCATCGTGCTGCGCAGTAAGTCGGCAAGTGGATTGCCGGTTGTTGTCGCCGTGTCGGGGGAGATTACATCGCGCCACCATTGCAGGCGGATGGCAGCAATCGACGGTTCGCTGACCGTCGCAAGAATGCGATCAACGTCGCCGGCGAAAGCCGCGATAACGATCAGATCATCCCTGGTATCGCGTGGTGCAAGCGTTGCCGCAATGTAACGATCATATTGCCAGACACGTGCTGAAGAGACGATTTCATTCCACGCAGCCTTCTGCACACTCTTGTCCACTTTCATTCCACCGCGATCAGAGCAGCAGCAACCGGGCGACCTTCGCCCAGCAGAATATTGTACGTGCGGCACGCCGCACCCGTACTCATCGCTTCAAGGCCAATGGATGCCTGAACAAACGCTGAGGAGATCTCGGGCGAAGGGAAAATTTGCGTATTGCCTGTGCCAAATATCAGGAATTCTGGCGGTTTCAATGCGCCCAGCACCTGCTGCAGGTCATTCAATGTTGCTTCGGTGCCGGCTGCAACTGACCAGGCATAGATGCCCGATGGCAGGCAGAGTATGGAGCCGCGATGGCTCATGTCGGCAAAGCGGAATCCGCCTTTACCGTAAGCATCGATGGGCGCCGATCCTGGATAGAAAGCGACGGTATTATCCATCTCCCATCCCTTTCCCGAATTTTATTCTGCAAGACTGTTTAGGGTTCCCAGCAAAATAAACGCTTCAATTTAGTGAGAAATAGCCCGCAATATGCGGCTTTGGCTTACGAAAATTGAAGCGTTTATTTTGCTGGGCGTCCTTAGCCAGCCTTTGCCGGTGCACCGCGCGCAATACCGGACCAGTCCCGTTTGATCCCCAGTCGTGCCAGTAGCGGGGCCGCGACAAAAATAGACGAGTAGGTGCCGATGATCACACCGAACACCATGGCGAAGCTGAAATTGCGGATCACCTCACCGCCGAGGACGTAGAGCGCCAGCAGAACCACTAACGTCGTCAAACTGGTCATCAATGTGCGTGCAAGCGTCTGGTTGATCGACATATTAAGCAGTTGGGGAAGTTCCATTTTCTTGTACTTCCGCAGGTTCTCGCGTATCCTGTCCGATACGACCACGGTATCATTAACCGAATAACCAAGAATGGTCAGCAGAGCTGCGACGGTTGACAGGTCGAACTCAAGCTGCAGCAGCGAGAAGACACCGATCGTAATGATAACGTCGTGGATCAGCGCAACCACGGCGCCAATCGCGAACTGCCATTCGAAGCGGAACCAGACATAACAAATAATTGCAATAATTGAGCAAAGTACCGCAATTAATCCCGTTGTGCGCAGTTCACTTGAAACCGTCGGGCCGACAACTTCCTTACGTCGTTCTTCATAGCCGTCGCCAATGGCGGACAATACTTTTGCAAGCGCATCCTGCTGGGCCTCATCGCCCCCCTTCTGTTGCTCAACCCGGATTAGCACATCGCGGTCCGAGCCAAACGCCTGAATCTGGACGCTGCCAAGGCCGAGAGCGCCAACCGCATTGCGCAGTGCACCAATATCCGCGGGCCCCTGCTTTGATCGCACTTCAATCATCGAGCCGCCTTTGAAATCGACGCCGTAGTTCAAGCCAAACGATGCCCACAAAGCGATCGAAAGGATGATTGCCGCAATAGAGCCAATCAGACAGGGCTGGGAGAATGCCATGAACTGAATTTCTTCTTTCGACTCGAACAGTTTGTGTCCCTTGATATGTGGTATGACTGACATCGCTCGGTCCTATCGCCGCCGTATATGAAAATGCTTTTCGGTATTTGCATTATTCCCGCTCATATCGGCACGTCAACATTTCGCGATTTTTTACGCTCCATTTGCAACCACAGCGCAATCATCATGCGCACAACAAAGACTGCCGTGAAAATAGAGGTAAAAATACCGATTGAAAGCGTGACTGCAAAACCGCGAATTGGTCCCGAACCAAGCCAGAACATAATAATAGCCGCTGCAAAAGTGGTCAGCTGACTGTCGAAGATTGTCTCCATGGCCCGCCCGAAACCAACATCAATGGCAGAGACCGCTGTCTTGCCGCCTTTTAATTCTTCGCGGATACGCTCATAGATCAGAACATTTGCGTCAACGGCCATGCCGATTGTCAGGATAAGGCCTGCGATACCGGGCAAAGTCAGAACAAACCCGATCGTTGACATGAGCGCAACAATCAAAAGGCCATTGATAATGAGGCCGAGAACGGCAAAGAAGCCAAACGTCCCATAAATCCAGATAGTGAGAATGATCGTGGCTGTCACACCCACTACACCGGCCAGCATGCCCGAGGCAATGCTGTCAGCCCCGAGTGACGGCCCGACCGTGCGTTCTTCTGCAACCTTGAGATCAGTCGGTAGCGCCCCTGAGCGCAGCTGAATGGCAAGATCATTCGCAGCCTTGACCGAAAAACCACCGGAAATCTGTCCCGAACCACCAAGAATCGGCTCACGCACGACTGGAGCGGACAGCACCTGGCCATCAAGCACAATAGCAAACGGTCGGTTGACGTTTTCAGAGGTGAACTTGGCAAAGGCGCGTGCGCCTTCTTGGTTGAAAGTAAAACTTATGATCGGCTCATTGGTGCGCTGGTCAAATCCTTGCGCGGCGCTTTTCAGTTGATCTCCACGCACAACTGGTATTTCTCTCAGAAAGTAGAAAGCGCCAGCCTCGTCGGAGGTTTCCGCGGCTGGGAAGGATTTATATTCGCCACGGGCTGGGGACGCTTCGCTTGAAATCCCTTCCGTCGGATGAACGGAATGGAACGTCAGTTTCGCCGTCTTACCAATCAGCTCTTTCAGGGATTGAGTGTCTTCAACCCCCGGGACCTGCACAAGGATGCGGTTGGAACCTTGACGCGTAATGATCGGTTCGGCCGTACCGTAAGCGTCGACGCGCCGGCGCACGGTTTCAATGGCGCCGCTCATGGCTTCGCCAATGCGCTGCTGAACGCCCGCATCGTTAATCAGAATATGAATGACCTGATCACTAATCTGCGTAACAGTTAAATCACGTTCGTCACTGCCGGCGAATATGCCCAGGTTCACTGGCTGCGCTAACTGGCGCAGAGTTTCCAGAGCCTTGGGCATGTCGGCCGGATTTGCAAGACGTGTCTGCACACCGTTTGCAATGCGGCCGGTAATTCCGCCTATTTTGTTTTCAATCAGGCGCTGGCGCACATCGCCGCGCAGATTACGGATCATGTTCGCGCGCAGTTCATCAACATCCATATCATAAAGAAGATGTGCGCCACCACGCAGATCGAGGCCAAGAGAAAGCTGGTTATTCGGGACCCAACTCGGCCAGGATTTAACGGTTTCCGTCGAAAAAAAATTCGGCACTGCGAAAATGATGGCAGCCACGCAAATCGCGCTGATTGTAATGATTTTCGCTGGAGAAAAGTACAGCATATAAAAATTCTTTCGTTTTACCGGAAGAGATTACTTTATCTTGTAAATATCTGAAAGAGCATGCAGAAAATTCTTCTACGCATTCCCGTAGCAACAGAGGTGGTGCAAATTGATGACACGACCTAACAGGCACTTTATCAGTTATTTGCACTGATTGCAGAGCCTGTGCAAGCGCGGTTGGTAAATAAAGATCTATCAAGATCCATAATATTTCCGCTTTGGCCCAATGATTATGCTGCGCGATCAGTCCTTGACGGGCTCATTTTTTGAACGCACCTCTGCAATTGTGCTGCGCACAACACGCACCCGGGTGTTTTCGGCAAGCTCAACTTCAATTTCGTTGCTGTCTTCCTTCACCTTGGTAACTTTACCGATCAGGCCACCAGATGTGACGACTGTGTCGTTACGCCGAAGATTGGCCACCATTTCCTGATGCGCTTTCAAACGTTGTTGCTGTGGCCGGAAAAGCAGAAAGTAAAAGATCACGATCATCAACAGGATCGGAATGAGACCGGCAAATCCGCCAAAAGGATCACTACCGCCATCCTGTGCGTATGCATGTGTAATAAGTAACATGAGCGCCTTTGCAACTTGGTTTTAGTGTTTCGACTTCGCGTAAGTAAATTGTGTTCAGACCGCAGGCTGATATAGACAGACGGAATATATTATTCCATGTGTCGGATTAACAGAGAATTATAGATTGTCATCCCCCTATTGCAAAGTCACAATGGTGATCCTGTTTCTACAGGAAGTTTGCTGTCATTTACATATACACGGTTTACTTTAAAGCAAGAGTTGAGCATGAAAGTTTCTAAATAACAATATGCTATGGAACTTTTTCTGAAATTCATTGTAACTTTGACAGGGCATTGCAGGCAAGGTCGTGGCAAATGTTGGGCGAAAGCGTGACGCAGTGCCTCACCAAGTAACATTGTGAAAGATCATATTTATACATCGCGCCTCAGCTAAAAATATTCAGGACGTGTGGTTATTCAGAACACGCCCTGGCCCGGGGATGTTATGTAAGACCGCAAAAATCTCTCATCATTTGCCTGCGTAAAACATCAGTCCTGCCAGTATGGCCCGTCAGTATGTGCAGTTATATTACATGAAACGGTCCATAAGAACTCGCGTATTAACGAAACGAAAGACAATGTCCAAAGAAGTCCGATGTCTGAAAGTGCAATAGAACTGCTTGCGCGTATTGCTGTGGCCCTGGAGCGCATCGCGCCGCCACCACCGGCAGCGCCTGATTTTTCAGCCGCGGAGGCTTTTGTATGGCACACAGATCCCGATCATTTTCAGGCTGTGGCCTGCATCAACCGTATGCCCCTTTCGCTGCTGCAGGGCATTGAAAGCTCCGCCGACCGGCTGCTCGCCAATACACGGCGTTTTGCCGAAGGCTATCCTGCCAATAACGCGCTGCTCTGGGGCGCGCGCGGGATGGGCAAATCCTCACTGGTGAAGGCTGCGCACGCCGAAGTCCGTCGTAGTCTCAGGTTCGGCAACGCAGGCTCCCCCGATCTCAAGCTGGTTGAAATTCATCGCGAGGACATTGACAGCCTGCCCCGCTGCCTCACCTTCATGCGCCATGCCCGGGACCGGTTCATCGTCTTTTGCGACGACCTCTCGTTTGATCACGACGATACAAGCTACAAATCCCTTAAAGCGGTTCTCGATGGCGGCATCGAAGGCCGTCCGGCTAACGTTGTCTTCTACGCAACATCGAACCGGCGCCACCTGATGCCGCGTGATATGCTGGACAACGAGCGCTCAACGGCGATTAATCCGGGTGAAGCCATCGAAGAAAAGGTTTCGCTGTCTGATCGTTTCGGCCTGTGGCTCGGCTTTTACAACGGCACGCAGGATCAGTATCTCGCGATGGTGCGCGGCTATGCGGTCCACTTCGGCCTTGAGATGGAGCCGGACGAACTCAAACGCGACGCCCTCGAGTGGTCCACCACCCGCGGTGCCCGCTCCGGCCGCGTCGCCTGGCAGTATATTCAGGATCTGGCCGGCAGGCAGGGCAGGAAATTGGATCTGGAGGTGTCGGGGTGACGGAAGCATTGCCCGTGCCTGTGCCTGATCCAGGCACGGGGCCGGCTGTCTTGAATACGCTTGAGACAATATCGATTAAAGATGATAAAATACCATTGCTTATCCGGCATGTTAAGCAGTAAGTTGATCCAACAAAATAAAATCGGCTTGGCGACAGAATTTGAGGCATTGCCAATGGCAGAAGATGAGACCTGGGTTTATTACAAGCGTGAATGGCATCAAGGCAATGTGCCGATTGCTGGCCCCAGAACGCATGCCATGTGGTTGGGCTCAAGCGTATTTGACGGCGCTCGCGTCTTTGATGGTGTCGCGCCTGACGCTGATCGTCACTTTATGCGGGTCAACGCATCTGCCACTGCTCTGGGATTGAAGCCGGACGTCAATACCGAAACCTGGCTCGGTCTTCTGGAAGACGGCCTCAGGAAATTCAAAACGGACGAAGCGATTTACGTCCGGCCGATGTATTGGGCAGAACACGGCGGTTACATGGGAGTGCCTCCCGATCCCGATTCTACTGCTCATTTGCTGTGTCTTTACACGTCACCGATGATATCGCTGCAAGGCTTTACCCTCGGGGTATCGCGTTTTCGCCGCCCAACCTTCGAGACCATGCCGACCAACGCGAAAGCCGGTTGTCTTTATCCCAACAATGCACGCGCGATTGTTGAAGCCAGGAAACGAGGCTTCGATAATGCCTTGGTGCTTGACATGCTCGGTAATGTTGCAGAAACTGCTACGTCTAATATTTTTATGGTACGCGACGGTGTGGTTTTCACGCCGCAACCGAACGGCTGTTTTCTGAATGGCATCACCCGCCAGCGGACGATTGCACTATTGCAGGAAGCCGGTTTAAAGGTGCAGGAGACGACATTAACGGTTCCTGATTTCCAGGAAGCCGATGAAATCTTTTCAGCCGGCAATCACTCAAAGATTGTGCCGGTGATTGGCTTTGAAGGACGGGATTTACAGATTGGCCCTATTGCCAGAAAGGCACGTGAACTTTACTTGGAATGGGCACACGCTTGATCGTGCTTGACATTTCAGGCATGAACCACGCGGGCTTGTAAAGCGGTGGCAGCATGAAACCTTTTAAGCGATGGACGGCACTGCGCAAGATGTGGTGGCGCTGGAATGGCATGGCGATCGAAATCGGTCCCAGGACTAGGCTCGATCCAACAGCGAAACTCAGATTGCAGGATGGTGGTTCAATCAAAATTGGTCGTAACTGTCGCATCCATCGCGGCGTCATTATCGATACGCATGGTGGCGACGTGATAATTGCTGACAATGTCAGCCTCAACCCCTATACCGTGATTTATGCAAACGGTGGTGTAACAATCGGATCGGACTGCCGGATTGCTGCACATTCGGTGATCATTGCTTCGAACCACGGCTTTGAGGATCGCGACGTAGCCATCCACAAACAGCCGATGACGGCAGAAGGTATCGTCCTGGAAGAAGATGTCTGGTTCGGAACCGCCGTTCGCGTTGTCGATGGATGTCACATTGGCAAAGGCTCCGTGATCGGCGCAGGTGCAGTGGTGACAGGCAATACCGATCCCTACGGTATCTATGTTGGCGTGCCGGCGCGCAAAATCCGCGAGCGTGGACAGGCGACCACCTGACTTTTTCAACGCTCTGTTAGGGTTCTCAGCAAAGTAAACGCTGCAATTTTGATAGTAAAGGCGCCCGCGATACGCGGCTTCGGCTCAGAAAATTAAAACGTTTATCTGGGTGGTCAAACTAAACCGGCACCCCTGATTTGCTGCGTTTTATAATACCATAATAAGACCATAACAACCGCGCGGCGACGCCGCGCCAGGGGCGCCAGGGCTCGGAAAGCGTGAGTAGATGATCGGCGGTGGGGCGTTCATCGAGACCGAAGGCTTCTTGTGCAGCAACCTGCAAGGCAAGATCGCCTGGAGCGAAGGCATCCGGGCGGCCGAGGCAGAACATCAAGAATAGACTGGCGGTCCAGGGGCCGATGCCGGAAACTCCCAACAGGGCCTCGCGGATTTCCCCATCGCTCCGATCGGCCATCGCCTCCAGATCGAGCCCTTCGTCCACAACGGCACCAGCCAGCGCTCGCAGCGTGCGTATTTTGGGTCGGGACAGGCCGGCGGCCTTCAGGGTTTCATCATCCAGCCTGGCAATTGTCTCCGCCGCCATCGGTGAGATCGTCGCCTCGCAGCGTGTCCAGATAGCAGCGGCGCTTGCTACGGAAAGCTGTTGGCCGATAATAATGCGTGCAAGCCCGGCAAAGCCAGGCTGACTGAGCCGTAACGGCGGCAGACCGGTTGCGTCGTGAACCTTGCGCATGATCGCGCAGTTGCGCCGCAGCGCGCGAACGCCGCGTGCAAGATCGTCGTTAGTTTCAATTGCCCGTAACCTTGCGGTCCGGCACTTTACTGTGCCAGTCATTGTGTTTTGCGATCTGCGTGTTGTAAAACGCGTGATCCTCCCCCGACATCATAACTGATACAGGTCACTGGGATCTGAGTCTACAAAGTCTTTATTTGAACGTTTCAGCTATTTCCATTGCTTCATTGCATGAGGCAGAAATATTAATATGGCAGACGTCATCTGGCGTTGCCGGATTTTGAATACGGGCTTTGAATGAATGTGCACACAAGCCGTTTTCCGCTTTGCTCCGAGCCCAACCGGCTACCTGCACCTTGGCCACGCGCTGTCAGCAATCATCGGGTTTGAACTGGCACAGCGTCTTTCCGGCCGCTTTCTCGTGCGCATCGAAGATACGGATAATAGCCGCACGCGCCAGCACTTCGTCGATGCAATCCTGGAAGATCTTGCCTGGCTCGGTCTTGAATGGGAAGAGCCTGTATGGCGCCAATCGGAGCGCCTTGACATTTACGCAGAACACCGTGATCGCCTGCGTGATGTTGGATTGCTTTATCCTTGTTTCGCCACACGCGCCGAAATCGCTGCAGCGACACGAAATACGCAACTGCCTTCCGATCCCGACGGTGCGCCGGTTTACCCGGGGCTCTGCCGCGGCCTAAGCGCTTATGAAATCAGCCGACGTATGGCTCAAGATCTGCCCTATGCGCTGCGCCTTGACATGGCGAAAGCGATTGATGTTGCCAAACAAAAACAACACGCGAATCAGATAACACTGATGCAGTTTGCCTTTGATGGCAATCGGAGGAAAATGAAGCTGGATCCTGCGCGCTGGGGCGACGTTATCATTGCGCGGAAAGATACCGGCACGAGCTATCATCTGGCCGGCGTGGTCGACGACGCTGCGCAGGGTGTGTCACACGTCTGCCGCGGTCAGGACCTTGAGGCAGTAACGGATATCCACCGGCTGTTGCAAATCCTGCTTGACCTGCCTGCCCCCGTCTACCATCACCATGCGCTCGTGCGTGATGCGGACGGGCGCAAGCTATCGAAAAGTTCAGGCGATACCGCGCTTTATCAGTTGCGCAGGGATGGGTGGACAGCGGCAGGCGTGCGCCAGTATCTGCGTGGCATTCTGAACAGCTATGGGATCAATTTCTGACGCTGGATCGTGCAGATCGGCCATCCTTGCGAAGATGCGTCTTAGTCATGTCATCTTACTTAAGTACGTAATTGGGGAATAATACTTATTGACAGTTCATGCTAATTTTCAAAGACAGCAAAGCAGGGCAAGTCTTCGGGAGGTGTGGCAGCCCGCGATGGCTTACTTATCCGCTGCCGGTTCTGCCAAGCCGAATGATCTGGCTTGGCTCAACTGATAACAGAGGCTGAGCTTCAGCCTTTCCTCCGAGTGTGCAAAATGAGAGAAATTACTGGCAACCAGGTTGTTTTTGTCAACGATGCCACCGGGAACTCCATCGATGTGCTGATCGAGGACGACACTGTGTGGCTCACGCAAGCGCAGATGGGGGCGATCTTCTCCGTCGGCCCCAGCACTATCAGCCAGCATCTGATCAATATTTATGAATCCGGCGAACTGGAGAGTGAAGATACGCTTCGCAAAATAAAGCTGTCGCGCGAAGAAGCTGGGCGTATGGTCACGCGCGAGATCAACCATTACAGCCTGGATGCGATTTTATCGGTCGGCTACAGGGTGAGTTCAAAACGTGGTACGCGGTTTCGTCAATGGGCAAACGGCGTGTTGCGCGAGCGTATCCAGAAGGATATCCGCCGCCGCCAGGCCTTGGAGCAAACAGGCATCGCAGAAGTGCAAACAGCGCTGGCGCTTGCCCGGCGCACACTCGATAACCATTTGCAGGTCAGCGAGGAGACACAGGCGATCTTTGATGTGATCGAGCGCTACACTCGCTCCTGGACACTGCTTCTACAGTATGACGAGGACAGGCTTCCAGGCGAGCCGGCTGCGCCATCGCAGAACATGGTCGAATTACCGTACGAAGATGCTGCCGTGGCAATTGCACAGCTCAAGGCTAAGTTGCAAGAACGCGGCGAGGCAACCGATCTGTTTGGCCGCGAACGTGGCGAAGGTCTGCAGGCAATTCTTGGGACGATCGAGCAGACTTTTGGCGGAGATCCACTTTACCCAAGCGTCGAGATCAGGGCGGCCAACCTCCTTTATTTCGTGATTAAGGATCATCCGTTTACGGATGGCAATAAGAGGATCGGCAGTTTCCTGTTCCTGCATTATCTGGAGCGCAACAACCTGCTTTATCACGATAACGGCGACCTCCGTATCGATGACAACACGCTCGTCGCCATGGCACTTTTAATTGCCGAAAGCGCTCCTGCTCAACGGGAGCTTATTATCCGTTTGATCCTGGGCTTATTCGATCCCTACAAAATCATGGCTTAGCCAGTGCGGCCATTGGAAGAAAAGCAACGCATGGTTTGTAAGGTTATGTATATTGATCGATTTCTGACGTTCATTTTTCATACCACATTTGTGTCCTAAATTCCAGCTAGGTAAAGATAAGGGATAAGACTTGCGAAAAAAGCTTGAAGTTTTCAGTTCTTAGTACAAGAATATGGTTAAGTATTAAGTTTGCGTAGCACTGCCCTGGATCCTGCAGTGCCGATGTCAAGGAATGGCATTATGTCAGTATCACAGTATAACATAGAGTTGCTGGGTTGGTTGCCAATTAAAGACCGCTTGAAAGCGAGTTTAGAGCGTGCATTTACCGCAGCTGCCAAAGCCAATCAGGCAACGGTGGAAATAGAACACCTACTTGCTGCGTTCCTTGAAGATATTGATGCTAATGTGTATTTCGCGAAACGCGGTATTGAACCTGAGGAACTGCGCAAGTTTTGCATCAATCGGATCGGCATGCCGGCCATGCGTGAGTTAGTCGATGCCAGCACCCACGCAAATGCAAAAACACAAGATGAAATAGAAAAGATTGATACAAGCTCCCAGGAAGCAATAGGGTTTTCGCCGGCGCCTTATAATAACGGCGCTGGCTCTGCGCCGCCTCAAAATGCATATCCTCAAGATGCCTATAATGGGTATGAAAATCAAAGTCAGAATTATACCGCGACATTAAACAGTAATAGAACCGCTGGTAGCAATAACTTTTCCTATAATGTGTACACCAGAGACAGCTGGTCTAACCCATCCGCATCGCCGTCTTCACTTCATCGGCACACAGCATATGCAGGTGCGCCTGCCAGTAGTACCCGGAGTTCATCTTCTTTCGCTCCGGCATTGCCAGCGTCTTCAGCCCAGCAGATGGCAAGTGTTACTGTTCATCCCAAGCCTTCGCCGGCACTGCGCCGCGTAATGGCTCAAGCCTCTGATTTTGCTGAACGCGATGGCCTCGACCTGATCGATAGCGAAACCGCTATAAAAGCCATTGCTGTGGATGCTGAGACCAGCAGCGGCATTTTCTTGCGTAGCTATCTTAAAGCAAAGGAAATCGGTTCAGCGAGTATCGGCCACCAGGCCGCGAAAGAAAGAGACGCAGAGCGGGCGGCAGCACGGGAAGCGCTCGACCAGGCATTGCTCAAAGCAAAGATCAATAAGTCTGCACCAGATCAATCTGCATTTGATAACGTCATTAAACACGCTGAGAAAGTCTTGCAGCTTTTACAGCAAGAATTACAAAAGGACATGCGTTATCGTCTTGCCAATGACCTGTCGGATTTTCTGACTTCACGCGACACAAATGCACTCGTCACGCACGATAGTGCGCATCTTGGACGTGCAGCACATCCAATTTTGCGTATGGCCGAGGCAGAGTTGCGCACCAATCCGAGTTTCCAGGCGCACGAGCAGCTGCACAACACTCTGCAAGCATTTAATATGATTAAGACCACTTTGAATGAACGGCTGGTGCGGCTGCAAAAAGTTTATGACGAGGGCACACCTATTATTGAAGCCATTAACAAACTTATTGAGCTGCAACCTGTCGTCGAAACGCACACAAATTCATATTATGCAGATCAGCATGAAGACACAGTTGCAACGGCACTTTCTTCAGATCATGAGGTGTCGGCCGATACGGCGGCAGATAAAGCCTACGCCGCTGTTCAGGAGCAGCTTCACCAAAATTACTACAAAGAATCTTTTTTGATGGTCAAAGAAGCCGCGCAGTCTGACTGTAATAAAGAGTCTGGCACAAAAGATCCGGAAGATGAATTTACTTCTGATAATTCAAAAGATGGGAAAAACGCTTACTGGCACTGGTTGTTAGGTTGGCGCAAGAAAAGCGCGGACACGCAGCCAACGCATTTGGAATCATCTTCACCGCCGGTAAGCACACAAGTCCGCAGCGTTGAGGCTGCCGATCTACCAAGCTATAACTCAGCCAACACTCATCATGATGAAGACCTTAACAATCCACCAACCGGAGCGTCGGCACGTAATGATGGGCTGAAGAGCGAAACCGATAACCCGGCAGATCAACGCAATGTGTTGTGGCGCAACTCTTCGCGGCCTACGTTGTTACATACAGTAGTTATTACGTTCACATTAATCACTGGTGTCGTCATAGCTTTCACCGCCAAGAATATCCTGTAAATTAAGAGATGGGAATGGCAAGGCAGCCTGCGTCAGTTGCCATGCGAAAATCGGCGAAGCGACGGGACGATCCGGCAGGAAAAGCCGTTCCGCATCAAAGCATTAGATGGCGAAGTAGCTTCGCCTCTCGCACATTCCTCTTCGAATATTCTTGAGCTAAATTCCTGCACTTTGCTTCTAAAAATGTACTCAATTAACCTAGAGATTCTGTAAATTATAAAAATTTTGTCCGAAGTATACTGGCAATCTTTATCGAGAGCAGGCCTTGTTACAAAGGTTTACTTACAGTACAGGTCAACAACAGAAATTTAAATCGCACGCCTATTTTGGACTATTCGCACTGGTGCGATTGAATTTGCCCAGCCATAAGCAAACATTGTTATCAGTGCGGATGCAGCGAAAAAGTAGGCTCCTGGCAAAACATTGGCTTCAGTATAACCCGACGAATTCATGTAGAAAATGAGAATGGCGAGCACCATGACATCTGTCATCGAATAGCGGCCAAGCCATTCAACCATGTTGACGGACGTTTCTCTGAATTCAGGTAGAAAATCAGGTGATGTTACCAGCGTTAGTAGATAAAATAATTTCAAAAATGGAAACACAATTGAGAATATAAAAAGAACGCCACACAAGAAGTATTCTTGATTTTCATAAAGCGCGTATACAATTGTTGCAATGGAATGTTCATTTGTCCAGACGTAAATAGTAGTAAACTTAATAACGGGCAGCATTATTCCAAGTGAAAAAAATATAGTCGCAATAATAATAAGAAAGCTCAATATAATATTACGAAATGCAGATACCCGTATTTCGCCTGTTTCGGCGTTTGCTGGCGGTTGGGTTCGCGACGTCAATTCTTGCGTCTCACCACGCAGCCAAGCATATGCAAGTATCATTAATATAACAGCAAATGTGAAGAAATATACCCCCGTAAGGCTGGCCGCATCGTAAAGCCCCTGGCTTTTAATAAAAAATATCATAAGCGCCATAACAAGCACGTCATGCATTGACCATTTGCCAAGCCATTCCAAAGCGCGGAGGCGAAAACTATGGCGTCGTATTTCCTCCACCGAAAGCGTGGAAACGAGGACCAGATAAAACAGTTTCAATATTGGAAGTATTATTGAAAACACCAGAACCGTGAGGCCAAGAAAAAGCTGATTTTCCCGCAGCAAAACTGTGACAGTTGTAATAAGAGAATGCTCTGTCGTCCAGAATACAAGTTTTGTTAGCTTGATAATTGGCATTGAAATGCCAAGCGCCAGACAAACCGCAGCTCCAACAATCGCCAAGCTTAGTAAAAAGCGGCGCCCGCCCAGTCTGCCATTGCGATTTATTGAATTATCTCTGGGAACACTCATAAATTCAGGTTAGAGTTTGATTTAGGCATTGATTGGGCTTGAGCTGCACCTCCAAAAATCAAGTCAATGTAAACGAGAATTTGTTCTTCTAACATTCCAAGAGGAGTGAGAGCCGTCCTAAGGATGTGAGTAGGCTCGCCACATCCTTGTCTGAGCCTTTTGCACATGAAGATTTGGCTAACTCATCATGCTTGT
>CAWUIN010000037.1:0-25231 GCA_963922535.1 uncultured Hyphomicrobiaceae bacterium
TTAGGCCAACTTTACCGAGAAAATCGGCTTCGTTAAACTCCAGTGATGCCCACTGTCTCAGCTGCTCTTGATCCGGCGCGATAATACCATCGTAAAAACCTGCCACGTTCACGCGCCCGCTATCGTCATGCAGATCGCTGAGCGCCCTGTTAAGCACACGAATGGGATTGATCGCGCTACCGCCGTACATGCCAGAGTGAAGGTCACGGTTCGGGCCTGTTACGACGACTTCAATCGACGCGAGGCCACGCAGCATTGTGGTGATGGCAGGTGTCGACTTATCCCATTGCATGGTATCGCAAACAACAGCAAGATCAACACAGAGAAGCTCTTTTTCGCAGGCAAGGAAAGCAGGCAGATTTGGGCTGCCCATTTCTTCCTCACCTTCCAGCATCACGGTTACTCCAACCGGCAGTTCTGGATCGATTTCGCGCCAGGCGCGCAATGCTTCAAGCATGGTGAGCAGCTGGCCTTTATTGTCCTGCGCGCCACGGGCAACAATCGCCTCACCATTTTGCGGATCGTTAATAATCTGCGGATTAAAAGGATCGCTTGTCCAAAGATCCAAAGGATCGGGAGGCTGGACGTCATAGTGGCCATACATCAGAATGTGCAGTTTGCCGGAAGTGCGAGGTCCACGATCCTGTCCAATGACGACCGGGTGTCCGGGTGTCGGATGGAGTTTTGCTTCAAATCCAAGATTTTCGAGTTGCTTCGCGCACCACCTGGCTGCCTCAAGGCAGTCGTCAGTAAACTGCGGATCTGTGGAAATACTCTTGATCCTTAAAAATTCAAATAGACGATGCAACGCCGCTGGGGTATTGCGCTGGGTAACCTGAAGTGCTTCATCAAGTTTAGATTGCATTTGGTTGTCCCTGACAATAAGTACTAGTGGTCTGTATCACTTAAAATGTTGGGTTAGGACGTCCAAATTTTGCTCCTGCCAGCGTTGCGGCTCGCTTATGATACTCGGTATCACTGCACGTACCGTGCTTTGGCAGGAATAAAATTTGGGCGCCTTCGGTCACGTATCCCGACATTTTAAGTGATACAGACCACTAGATCATCAAGTGCTGCAACGAACATTTCAATAGGAAGCGCGAATTTAAATCTTGTAGATCACGAGGTCATGCTAATTGATGACACGGCTTGGCTTTAATGATCTGCTTATGGTCTGTCTCTTTAAAATGCCTGATCAGGGCGCGCGTTCTGATGAGTAAGGCTTGAGATCAGGCGCGGCAACATGTGCATTATCAAATCTGCCTGACGTCCTGACAAGGCAATGACGCGTCATCGCAGACGCGCGGATTTCCTGATGCTGGTATTGCAGCTTATTTACGATACATTATGTCGTTATGCCATGGCACGAAAAAAATCAAGGTGTCCCGCATCCATCGTTTAACCAGACACGTCATTTAAAGCGAGACAGGCCGTGCATTGTCATGCCGTATCATTATTTACAAGAAACGGAAAGCAGAGGAAACGGAAAGCAGAGGAAGATGGGCGAACCGATGAGGCGGCCGGCTGCGAAGATGGTGTATTGCTTCAGCAATGGACGTGCTGAAGGCGATGCAAGCATGCGCAAGCTGCTTGGCGGCAAAGGTGCAAATCTGGCCGAAATGACGCGGATTGGCTTGCCGGTTCCATCCGGTTTTACAATTACGACCGAAGTTTGCACGGCATACCATGCAAACGGGCGCAATTTTCCGGCCGACCTGGACGTGCAGGTCAATGAGGCATTGGCACATCTTGGTAAAATCTGTGGCGCAAGCTTGGGCGACGCGCACAGACCGCTGCTCGTTTCCGTGCGTTCTGGCGGGCGCGTATCTATGCCTGGGATGATGGATACGATCCTGAACCTTGGTCTGAATGATGACACGGTTCAAGGGCTTGCACAGCAATCTTCGAACGCATGCTTTGCTTATGACACCTATCGCCGTTTCATCCAGATGTATGCCAGTGTTGTACTCGATATTGACAATAACATCTTTGAAGGGCTGCTCGATACACATAAAAATGAAGTAGGAGCAATTGCTGATACAGATCTGGCGGAAGAAGACTGGCAGCACATTGTCCAAGCCTTCAAAGAAGTGGTCGAACGCGAATCTGGCCAGCCCTTTCCGCGAGAAACCAGGCTCCAGCTTTGGCAAGCAATTTCAGCCGTATTCAAGTCGTGGCACAACGCCCGTGCGCAAACATATCGTAGGCTTTACGACATTCCGGATCATTGGGGAACAGCTGTCACGATTCAGGCCATGGTATTCGGCAACATGGGCAAGAACAGCGCAACCGGTATCGCTTTTACGCGCAATCCCTCTACAGGCAATAAAGAGATCTACGGCGAATTCATCGTGAATGCACAGGGTGAGGATCTGGTCGCCGGCATTCGGACGCCGCGACCGTTGACAGAAACAGGCAGGAAGTCTGCCGGTGAAAGAGGCCCATCCCTTGAAACATGCATGCCTCATAGTTATCAGCAACTCGTCCATATTCTGCAAAAACTGGAACGGCATTGCCGCGATATGCAGGACGTCGAATTCACCATCCAGCAGGGTCGGCTGTGGATATTGCAGACACGTCCTGGCAAGCGGACTTTAGCGGCATCGGTTAAAATCGCAGTCGATCTTGCACGCGAGGGTATCTTGACGCAGTCTGAAGCCGTCATGCGTATCGAGCCTGGCACATTGGAGCAATTGCTACGACCAACAATCGCCCCCTCAGCTGTTGCGTCTTGTCTCACCATGGGGCTGGCGGCATCACCTGGAGCTGCAAGGGGAGAAATTGTCTTTAACTCCGATGATGCAGTGGCTTGTAAAGCCAGAGGGCGCCACGTCATACTCGTTCGCATTGATACCAGCCCCGAGGACATTCACGGTATGTATGCAGCGGACGGCATTCTCACGGCCAGAGGCGGTGTCACAAGCCATGCTGCTGTCGTTGCCCGTGGGATAGGACGGCCCTGTGTTTCAGGAGCCAGCGCCCTGCAGATCGACTATACCGGGCAGAGAATGCACGTGAGAAGCCAGACTTTCAAGGCCGGCGATCTTCTCACTATCGACGGGACGACAGGGGGAGTTTTTAAAGGAACGGTTGAAATGCGTGAACCGGAGATCGCCGAAGAGGTCGGCGTTCTTGCGGAATGGACTAGAAAAATGCACGTTTCAGATGCGATGCATGGCGATGATGCGTCTGAAATCTCACAGGCGTGCGAAACGCAATCATGATATATACGCGATGTATACGCGGCCTTTAATAAAAATGATGCTTGCCTGGCTGAAGGTTTATTGCGTGCTCCCCCCCCCGCATTCAAATCAGAAGCGTTGCGCGGAGAACGGTCCGATAAAGCGCTCGTGGTCTGTATCACTTAAAATGATATGTTGGAATTTCGTGCTAAACCTGTTTTTCGGACATTTTGTTGAGTTTGTATCTATCAATTTAAGTGATACAGACCACGAGCTATGACATCTTATAGATCTCTCCTTACTGCTCCGACAGCTTCATGGCAGTCATGACAAACCAGGTGATTTCATTTTTCAAAAAGCGGCAGTAAATTTGGCCTGAAAAGGTGCATATAGTTTTGCACAGCTGCATGGGTGTGGGGCAATTTAATCGGGTGCCAGCTATGTGAAGGGCATGTATTTAGCGTAATCATTTCATTATCCATGCTGAATTTATAGTGCACTGATGAGCTGTGCCTTTGGAACACAATGCAACTGGAACACAATGCAACGCTTGGGAAAAAAGTAACGTCATATGCTATACAACGCCGTTATCACGGTTTTGCTGGTCACGCTCTCCTGGCCAGCCCTCGCCGAGCTTAAACTCTGCAACGCGACCTCCAGTCGCGTTGGTGTCGCAATCGGCTATGAAGATCAGCTTGGTCCTGCGACGGAAGGCTGGTGGAATATCAGCGCGCAGACCTGCGAGAGCCTGCTCAAAAGCCCTCCTCCAGGCCGTTATATATACGTGCATGCGATTGATTACGAACGTGGCGGAGAATGGAGCGGCAATCTAGCTATGTGTGTTGCCGATAACGAGTTCTTTATCCGCGATATCAAAAACTGTGAAGAGCGTGGGTATCGCGCCGCTAATTTCTATGAAGTTGACACTGGTGATGCCAGGAGCTGGACGATACGCCTGAGCGACGCTGAGAAAGCAAAACCTGAAGAGACTGAGCAGTAATAAAGAGATTTTATGCGTTGGATATTTAAGGCAAGATATTTTCCAGCCTGAACGTCAAAAAACTATGACGGGCGCCATGATGCGTAAAGCAGCGTCACGGTTGGCCTGTCCAGGCCGTTCCGGCAGCTCAGAGCCTTGAGGGCGTCACCTAAATAAACACTTCAATTTTCGTAAGCCAAAGCCGCATATTTCGGGCTATTTCTCACTAAAATTGAAGCGTTTATTTTGGTAGAACCCCTAAATTGTCTGACAACACTAATTCTTGTGTTTCCGATTATACATTCCGACTATTGACCAGACGATGAGACGGAACAGTGCGCCAGCGGTAAGGCCCGTCAACAGGAGCAGCATGGCTTTAGGGCCAATTTCGCCAAGCGTCGTTGCATAAACTCTGTTGGTCAGTGTTGGCAGCAGCAGCTCCATCCAAACCACGATGCCGTCCAAGACATCCTGCGAGATTTTGGCCAGCCAGCCAAACGTATCCTGGTGCATAAGAGCAAGGTACGTGTAGATAAAAATAGCCAGGATGAGTTCCAGGATGAGCATTCCAACAAATCGTGCAAGCGTCGTCAATGTTTCCAAAACAGCCCGCATTTCATTTCTCCCGCAGTTTTGTGATACGAGTGTCATAGGGTTTGTCTATGGCATTTACTAGCGCGTTAAGGCAACATATCGGTAATGTTGTCGATA
Organism: uncultured Hyphomicrobiaceae bacterium; assembly: GCA_963922535.1. Classification (GTDB taxonomy): domain Bacteria; phylum Pseudomonadota; class Alphaproteobacteria; order Rhizobiales; family Hyphomicrobiaceae; genus Tectiglobus. The sequence continues at coordinate 4,873 of CAWUIN010000037.1, forward strand.
TGCATTGCTTTCCATGCCTTTTAGCGTTCTTCATGCGAGGGAATTGACGGGCTGTCACGTCTTGTTCACATTTTGCTTGATTGACGGCGCTCGCAACACCAGCCTAAATACGACCATGATAGATACAACAGTACGCTTTATAAGCCTGAATATTCCCAATATTTTGACAATCGGGCGCATTATGGCCGTTCCGCTTGTCGCCGGCGTTATTTACTTCTTTGCCGGCAACCATGCTGCCCGGTGGATTGCGGCAGCAATTTTTATCCTGGCTGCTTTCTCAGATTTTCTTGACGGTTATCTTGCACGGATCTGGCGGCAGCAATCCGAATTTGGTCGTATGCTCGATCCGATAGCGGATAAACTCCTTGTGAGCGCGGTCATATTGATGCTGGTTCATGAAGGCACGATAGATGGAGCATCGACATGGGCAGCGCTGGTTATTCTCTGCCGTGAAATTCTGGTCTCGGGGTTACGAGAGTATCTTGCCCGCCTTGACGTCACCTTGCATGTCACGGTGCTCGCCAAGTGGAAGACCGTCCTGCAAATGTTTGCAATTGCATTGCTGCTGATTGGCCCTGCTGGCGATCATCTGGGATTTTCTGTGAGTAACGTTGGATTATCATTGCTGTGGGTTGCAGCCATGGTGACCATCTGGACAGGTACTGGCTACCTGATTGCAGCGCTTACACATGCCTTGAAATACTGAGTGTCCGATAGGGTGAGCACATGCTTTTGAAACGAAAGGAAATTAAGTGACGACACTTAGTCTGTTATATTTCGCTTCGGTGCGTGAAAAAATCGGGCTATCTGGAGAAACCGTCGATATTCCCGACGAAGCACAGTCGATTGCGGATCTCATCATGTGGTTGCGGCGGCGCGGGCCTCAATACGAGGCTGCGTTTGCCGATGAAGATAAAGTACGAGCTGCCATCGATCAACAACACGCCAATACCAATGCGCCGATTAAAGAGGCACGTGAAGTTGCATTCTTTCCGCCCGTGACAGGCGGTTGACACACCAGCCATGGTCATTCGCGTTCAGCAGGAAAATTTCGATATTGGACAGGAAATATCCGCCCTGGGTGTGGATACGACTGAGATCGGTGCAATTGTAACGTTTACCGGCACCGTGCGCGGCTCAGTCGAAGGCCGGGCGATTAAGCAGATGCACCTTGAGCATTATCCCGGCATGACCGAAGCCGAGCTTGCCCGAGTTGAGGCCGAGGCCACTGCGCGCTGGCCGTTAGAGGCAACTTTGATTATTCACCGCTACGGAAACCTTCTGCCTGGTGATAATATCGTGCTGGTTGCCACTGCTTCAGCGCATCGCCAGGCTGCGTTCGACGCCGCGCAATTCATAATGGATTATCTTAAGACGCATGCGACATTTTGGAAGAAGGAAATTGGCGCAGAGGGGGACGGCGACTGGGTTCGTGCACACGAAAGCGATGATCGTGCTCTCAAGCGCTGGTCCCAGAATTAGCGGTCTGTATTACTTAAAATGTCGGGTTAGGATCACGTATCCCGGTTTGTGAGCAGAAGGTCAGACGCGCAGGCGATGCAGGCATCTTCAAGTCCGCCCGACACCCTCACCTGCCAAGGACGCGTGAATACCGCGATACACGATATGACGCTTATCAATGCTTACAAATAACGTTTGATGAACAATCATCATACATCGGTTAACTGGCTGAATCCGCTGCGAAAATATAGAAGCGGCGCATTCGCTTCGTTGAAGCCGCCCTCATTGACTTGTCCGATAAAGATCGTATGAGAGGAGATCTCCTGTTTTTCCACAATGGTGCAATCCATGTGAGCTATGGCGCCTTCGAGCCGGGGCGTGCCTGAGGCATGTGCCCCCCAGACGTGACCTGGTGCCTTGAAGCGCTCTTCTCCCTTGAGATCGGACCAACCTGCGAAAATGCCAGCTATGGTCTCATGCTGATTGCTGAGAAAATTAATGCTGAATTTGGCCGAAGCCGCTATTGCGTTGTGCGCAGCGGCGTTCTTGTTAACACAGGCCAGTATGGTTGGCGGGGTATCTGTAACGGGACACACCGCCGTTGCAGTCAATCCCACCCGATTGCCTATGGTGCCGGTGCAAATCAATGTAACGCCGCTGGCATGTTGACGCATGATTGCACGAAACTGTTCACAATCCATCTCTCTAGGCTCTCGCTTTCAATGATCAATATGGGGCCGTTGAAATTACCGCGCTGGCTATGCACGATAAATGTGGACGGGCAGCCACATTGCTGCAGCAAGATGAGACAATTTGAATAATAGCATCAACTTTTAATACCCATAACGCGCATAAAATTTTATTCGACAAGACATAATACGTATGTCTTATGGAAATGGTTGTGCCGTGCCGGTAGAACAATGACGGTTTGATTACAAAACGCAGGATCCTAATGTTTTAGCACAGTCTGCGGTCGAATTCAGTACAGCAATAGCAATGCAATCAGTTCATAGAGACGCAGCATGATTAAGCGTTGCAATCGCACACGCTTTAAGCGGTAAATCAACAGCTCTCAATAGGCAGGGATATCGCACCATGACCCGGATTGTTTATGTGAACGGCCAGTACCAAAGATATGCCGATGCTGCCGTACACGCTGAAGATCGCGGCTTTCAGTTCGGCGATGCGGTTTATGAAGTTTGCGAAGTGCGAGATGGTTGTCTCGTCGATGAGCGGCGTCACCTGTCAAGACTTGCCCGCTCGCTTGACGAACTAACTATTACACAACCAATGTCAGACGGGGCCTGGCGGCGGATCATGCGGGAGACGATCCGGCGCAACCGTGTGCACGATGGGCTTGTGTATCTCCAGGTGTCACGCGGTGCAGGACCGCGCAATTTTTTATTTTCCGGTGTTGAAACTCCGCCAACAGTGGTTTGCCTGGCAAGAAATGTCGATCGCCAGCACCTGCAATTGGCAGCCACACGGGGCATTCGTGTGATCACACACGCAGAAATTCGCTGGGCCAGATGCGACATCAAAACGGTCATGCTGTTGCCGGCAAGTTTGGCGAAAGAAAAAGCACACGCACAGGGCGCACAGGAGGTTTGGTTCGTCGACCGTGAGGGTTGCGTGCTTGAGGGCGGCTCAAGCAACGCCTGGATTGTCACCCATTCGGGGGAAATCATCACGCGTCCTGTTGATACAACTATTCTGCGCGGTGTAACGCGCATGACGCTCATTGATTTGCTGCACGACTTAGGCCTGCAATTTAAGGAGCGTGCGTTTTCCGTTGCTGAAGCTCTGGAAGCTAAAGAGGCGTTCGTGACATCGGCTGTCGGCCTTGTTATGCCTGTAGTCTGTATCGACGACAGAATGATTGGAGAGGGCCTGCCTGGAGCGATAACACAAAGGCTGCGCAACGCATTTAACAAGGTTGCATCAATCAGCAGCAGGTAACGGCCGGCTGGACAGGGGGAGCACGTCATTTGGAGCGCGTGCCGAGCGTTTGGCTTATATTATCAAGGCGATATCGCAGCTTTTCATGGGCAGGCATATCATCGTCAAGTTCATCGATGGACTGGCTGTCCTGCTTGGCAATGGCCTTTTGGGGCGTGGCCTCAGCGGATGAGGTTGTTCCTGCTTCCACCTCTGGAACTTGGTCATCTCTGGTTGAACCGGATGGCCTGGCCTTGAAATAGGGCCAGGTATAGTCGACGTCAAAAGTCAGTCCATCTCGGCCTGAAGATGACCGGGTCGCATCGGAGATGACCGGTTTTTCAGGCCAGACATAGCTTGCATCGAAAGAGACATTGTGACGTTTCATCATTTCGCGCCGTAAAGCCATGATCACATATCCATAGACTGATACATGTCCATGGCCTGATACAGGGCCTGATCGGCTGCTTTCGTAAATTCTTTGGGGAACCGGATCAAAATTGATATGATTGGTCCAGCCCAGTAACGTCAAGATATGGTGGTAAAGAAGTCCGATCGTTATTGGCCCGACAAGAATGACCATCAAAAGTGCTGTGCTCCAGGCCAGAGCATGAAATTCATTTGCACGGCGGATCAGCTGCTTTGCCCGCCACACTTTTAAAACCTGCTGTGCACTTTCCTGCTGTTGCTCAGAAAAATCCTCGGCACCGAGTGCACGGGGTGAAGAAGGTTGTCTGGAAACATAATGAAAGATGGTTTCGCGCTTGACCATGGTCGGTACGTTTTCCGTTTGCAGCCGATCCGGTGCGAAAATGATCTTTTGCTGTGCGGCAGGCAGACGCTGGAGCAAAATCCGGGCAAGCTTCACAGTTTCCTCGGCCGTGCGCACACCGAGATGTCCAAGGGTCGGGATCGGCTGGCGATCGCGGCGGTATGGTATGTCCTCTTTGCGTGGCGGTGCAACGATAGTGACTTCGAGTTCTGCAATGCCTTGTTTTGCAAACCCCAAGTCTTCAGCAACGCGGCGCGTGACGTCCAAATCGCGATTAACCCAGAAGGGACCGAAATCATTAACCCGCACATGCGAGACGCGACCGTTTAACGGATTGCGGAGCAGCAACTCTGTGCCATCCGGAAAGTTGGCACTTGCAGTGCGGGTTGGATCATCTGCAACGAAACGCTCCCCATTGGATGTGAAAGTGCCGCGATTGAAGGGATCAACGCTTGGATCGTCATAATGTGAGGCGTTTAGCGTTACCGTTTTGCCAAGAACTTCCTCGACTTCCCTGACAGTGAGAACTTGAACGCAGATCCCGCGATAGCAATGCCGGATGCCTGGCTTTTTAGCTTGCGCCTGATGACACAGCATGTTCAACACGATAACTAAAATTAATGCGATCATACCACGCAGGCAGACATAATTAATACGCCGCGCGTGCGGGAAGACAACAGTTTTAATCACGTGCACGATCATTCACCTGGGTTGTTTGCTTCATGTTCACCGAAGCAGGACTGCTGGGGTAGTTGTATGCCAGCGGTTAACCTGTATTAACACCCCCAGGAACATCGAAAAACGCAGGAGTTGTTAGGAAAAATCAACAGTATTAATATACTGTAGAACTGCAACGCAATTATTCGAGGTTTCCCGTATAATAATCATGCCTGTTGAACATTCACCATAGCCTTGAATGTTACGCATAGCGATGAAATTGCCTGTATTGCACCTGTATTGTAGAAAGCTATGACCTTGTCTGCATAGCGCTTTGGCCATCCGTCAGCAGCCAGCACACAACGAATTGGTGAACCCTGCGAATCGGTTTAATCATGGCGCCTATGGCAGACATGATAAGAATAATCGGCATTGATCCTGGTTTACGCCGGTCAGGATGGGGCGTCATCGAAACCGACGGTCAGCGTTTGAGGTACATTGCCTCCGGCTTTGTCGATTCAACGGCGGATGAACAGCTGGCTTATCGCTTAAGGGAAATTTTCGAAGGACTGCGTGGTGTATTAGCCAGTCATGGCCCCTCTGAAGCAGCAGTAGAAGAAACTTTCGTCAACGAGAATGCCAGGGCGACACTAAAACTGGGACAAGCCCGGGGCATGGCGCTGCTGGCTCCGGCTTTGCTGGGGCTGCACATTGCAGAATATCCGCCGAACCTTATAAAAAAATCCGTTGTCGGCGTCGGACATGCAGAAAAAAAGCAGATACAAATGATGGTCAAAATGCTGCTGCCGAAAGCAATTTTTACAAATTCCGATGAGGCGGATGCGCTGGCGATTGCAATATGCCATGCTCATCAACGCTCCACCCTGCAAGCACGTATCGCACGCACACACTGAGGAGCGCGCTCCATGATCGGAAAATTACGCGGCAAAGTCGATGCCATCGGCGAATCTCATTGCATTTTGGATGTGAACGGGGTCGGCTACGAAGTGCAGGCATCGGTGCGGACGCTGCGTAATATGTCAATCGGTGACAATGTTTCGTTGACGATTGACACGCATGTGCGCGAGGATGCCATCAGGCTTTATGGTTTTGCCAGTGAAATTGAGCGGAACTGGTTCCGGACGCTGCAGGGCGTCCAGGGGGTTGGCGCCAAAGTGGCGCTTGCAGTTCTCGGTGTGCTCGCACCCGATGAACTGGCCAACGCAATCGCCATTGGTGATTGGGCGGCGGTTGGCCAGACGCCCGGGGTTGGCAAAAGGATCGCCCAGCGAATTGTAACGGAACTCAAGGACAAGGCGCCGGCTCTTTCAATGGCGGGTCTTAGCGTGCCGAGTAAAGAGGCAGGTGCGATCACGTCTGCCACTGCCATCAGCGATAGGGGCAATAACGCAGCAGCTGAGGCGATTTCAGCGCTTTGCAATCTTGGCTATCAACCCGCCCAAGCCTCACAAGCTGTGGCAATGGCTGCCAGGGAACTTGGTGAAAATCCGGATACCGCGCAGCTTATACGCAGCAGCCTCAAAGCACTCTCCCGATAAATGCCTGATAAATGCCCGCTAAATAAATGTATTCAAGCCCCAGACAGAGGTGGTTATGTCAAACTTGCAAAGTGGAATTTGGACGTTTCTGTTTTTTACGCTGGTCGGGCCTTTTTTCGCAGCTGTTGGAACGGTATTTATTTTTCCAGCTCTCATGTTTCTACAGCTTGGTCCGTTTGCTGACGGCAACCCAGTTCTGTTTACCAGCAACAATGGACCTGCGGTAGATGGGGTGCTATTCATCGTCGCGACAATCGCCGTTCAGGCTTATGTTTGGGCGGCGATCCCGGCGGCTCTCTCAGGTCTTGCTTTTGCCGTCATTGTGGCACTGAGCTGGCCCTCAGGCTGGGCTGTTTCTGGAATTACCGGTGTTATTGGCTTCATGATCGCCATACTGTTCATACCGTTCGAGCACGGTGGATTGCTCAGTTACATTGCATTTGCTGCAGGCTTGATTGCTGTTGCATGCCGGGCCGTTCTGGTGAAAGCTCGTGTCCTGAAGAGCGATGGGATCGCTTGAACCGGCCAAGACCACGAGATTACCATAGGGTTGTGGGTCTATGAGTGAAGAGGAACGACTGATTTCAGCTGCGCCGCATGAAGTGGACGCACCCGATGCCTCCATCAGGCCGCAATCGCTCGATGACTTTATTGGACAGGAACAAGCCCGCGCCAACCTGCGAATCTTCATTCAGGCCGCAAAGGCGCGCGGCGATGCGCTTGATCATGTGTTATTTGCGGGCCCGCCTGGGCTCGGCAAGACAACGCTTGCTCAGATCATGTCGAAAGAACTTGGCGTAGGGTTTCGTTCCACATCCGGACCGGTGATCTCAAAGGCAGGCGACCTGGCCGCTCTGCTCACCAATCTCGAAGAGCGTGATGTTTTGTTCATTGATGAAATTCACCGCCTTAATCCGGCGGTGGAAGAAATACTTTATCCTGCCATGGAGGATTTCCAGCTCGATTTGATTATCGGTGAGGGGCCAGCGGCTCGCTCTGTGCGGATTGATCTGGCCAAATTCACGTTGGTTGGCGCAACCACCCGAGCGGGGCTGTTGACCACGCCGTTACGTGATCGTTTCGGTATTCCGATCCGGCTCAATTTTTACACTGATGAAGAACTATGTCTGGTGATTGAGCGGGGCGCCAGGGTTCTGGGTGTGCCCATGCGGCCTGACGGAGCGCGGGAGATTGCACGGCGTTCACGCGGGACACCGCGCATTGCCGGGCGTTTGTTGCGCCGTGTGCGGGATTTTGCAGCGGTTGAAAAAGCTGAAACAATATCCGCCGAGGTGGCAGATCGTGCCTTGCAGATGCTGGAGGTTGACAGCGAAGGTCTGGATGCGCTCGACCATCGTTATCTCAGCTGCATCGCAGAAAATTACGATGGCGGTCCGGTGGGCATCGAGACCCTGTCGGCGGCCCTGTCAGAGCCACGCGATGCGCTGGAGGAAATCGTTGAGCCTTATCTGTTGCAAAAAGGGTTCGTCGGCCGTACACCGCGTGGACGTGTGCTGACCCTCAAGAGCTATCGCCATCTCGGCCTGACTGGACTGGTTCGCGATGACAAACCGCAGTTGACATTTTTTGAAGACCATAACGGCGATGCCAATTGCAGTAAAACTCATGGAGATAAGGATCATTCAGACGCCAAATGATCCATGGCAAACGCCTGTGTTGATTTATGCCACCCACGCGTTTGCGCTGATACAACCTAAGGCCAACCATGATCGTACGATGATTTTTCATATGGGGCTACAGTGTCTTCGCATTTACCAGTCCTGCACTTGGGAGCTGTGGTTCCGCCATCGCCGCATTCGGCCTTTTTGTGCGCCAGTACACTTTATCTCACAACGGCTGGCCGCAAATCAGGCAGGCAACCTCAGGCTTTGCCTGCATTGTGATGTGCTGGTTTCCGCTTTGGCAAATGTTATCTTTATGAGGACGTTATCTTTATGGGTAGGTGCAAAAAGGTGGAAGCCATCTTATCTCGTCCAGCACATTGGCATGCGTGGTGCGCTGCTGCCCTTTTGGTGCAGCCGCCTTAAATCGTCATTGTCCAAATCGGCAATTGAAAAGGAATAGAGAAAATTGACGGACTGTGCGTTGCCGGATCTTTCAGGCAGGCTTGATGTGGACGAAGCCGGACGTTTCCATCGTTTGGCCATCAGAGTTTACTTTGAAGATACAGATTTCTCTGGTGTTGTCTATCATGCGAGCTATCTGCGCTGGTGCGAACGCGGACGTTCCGATTTCCTGCGCCTTCTCGGCAATAATCATGAGGCGTTGTTTAGTGGTAATAATACGTGTGAACCGGCAGCCTTCGTGGTCCGCCGCATGTCGCTTGAATTTTTAAAACCAGCGCGTATTGATGATATTGTGATTGTTGAAACCCGGCTTGACGGGATGGGAGCAGCAACATTGCAACTTAAACAGACGGTGAAAAAACAAAATCAACCAATATTCGAAACCGATGTTCTTGTCGTTCTCATGGGGCTGTCTGGAAAGCCACAGCGTCTTTCGCAAAGGTTGCGCAAAACGTTTCTGGATTGGGTAACGTGATCGCTTTACACGGAGCCGCAGTTTGGTCAAATTGGCCAGTAATAAGCAATGGTGTGTGACCATACGAAATGCGCATATTAATCTTGAATAAACAGGTGATACAATGAACGCAGGTCTTGCGGGTATGCTGGCAGCGAACGGCGGCCTTTCGTTCCTTGAACTTTTCCTGCAAGCCCACATCGTCGTTAAAGTCGTGATGATTGGTCTTATGCTTGCTTCCGTGTGGTGCTGGGCGATCATTTTTTATAAGCTTGGTTCATTCCGACGGGCCCGTATCGAGGCCGAACGTTTTGAAAGTATGTTCTGGTCTGCGCGCTCGCTGGATGAACTTTACGGCAACATTTCACGTGGCAAGCAGCCAATTGCAACGGCTGCGCTGTTTGTCGCTGCGATGCGCGAGTGGAACCGCTCGGTCTCCGTCGAAGGCGGCATCCGTGCGCTTGGCGGCATTCAGATGCGTGTCGAAAAGGTGATGGATGTGACCATCAGCCGCGAGATGGAGCGCCTTGAGCGGCGTTTGTTATTTCTTGCAACAGTTGGATCGACAGCGCCCTTTATCGGCCTTTTTGCCACGGTATGGGGGATTATGACGAGTTTTCAGGCAATCGCCGTATCCAAAAATACCAGTCTTGCCGTGGTCGCTCCCGGTATCGCCGAGGCACTGTTTGCCACGGCTATAGGGCTGGTTGCAGCGATCCCGGCGGTGATTTTTTACAACAAGTTCTCTGCTGACGCTGGGCGGCTCAACCAGCGTCTGGAAACTTTTGCTGATGAATTCTCGGCAATTGTCTCACGACAGGTTGATTCGTCTCAGCAGTCTTAGCGAATTGGAGCCGGGTGAATCGAAGCCGGGCGAAGCGGAATTCGGCAAATACGGAATTGGATGATCGACGATGGGCATGAGTGTCAGAGGTGGGGCTCGGGGCGGACGGCGGCGCAGGCGCGGTTCCGGCAACGCACCGATGAGCGAAATCAACGTGACGCCGTTTGTTGATGTTATGCTGGTGTTGCTTGTTATCTTCATGGTGGCAGCACCAATGCTGACGTCGGGTGTGCCGCTGGAATTGCCGTCTGCCAGTGGCACTACACAATTGGAGGCTGCCAAAAGTGACCCGCTGGTCGTTTCGGTAGCCAGAGACGGCAAACTCTACCTTGGAGAAGAAAATTCCGAGGCGTTGACATTGGAGCAATTGACCGAAAAACTCCGAGTTATTAGACAAGCCCGCATTAAGAGCACCGGTGAAGCCATTAATGATGTGCCTGTGTTTGTGCGCGGCGATACAACCGTCAATTATGGTGCTGTGGCCCGCACGATGGCAGGGATTAGAGATGCTGGATTTAGTAAGCTCTCACTTGTGACGCAGACAGATGGCGGAGGCTAATGGTCTGTATCAGTTAAAATGTGGTGCTGAAAACGTGTGTGTCTTTGTTCTGCTTTTTTTGCTTGCCGCGTTGCAGGCGGCTTCGAGAGATGTAGTGCAACGGCGTATGAACTTAATCGATCATACACCTTGATATGGCTTTGATTGAGTAAATTAATTTCGTCCGGATAACGCACATTTAAACCGGAGGTTGGACGTGCAGATCGCCCTGCCATTGTCGCTGTTACTCTCGCTCTTTTTGCACACAGCATTGTTAGGGTGGGCGGTCTTTTCGTTTTACGCGACACCTGCAACAAAGCCCCCTGAAATAAGACCGGTCGAAGTGGCAGTCATAACGCAGGGCGACTTGGACCGTATGCGTAAAGGAAACCGTGACTCGAAAGAACTTGAGACGCGGGCAGACAAACCCGCCCCTCAACCGAAGCAGTCTCAAAAAAATAAGCAGGTTTCAAAGCAGGCCCCACCGCCTCCGCCGCCACAATCAAAACCGAAAGCCAAAATCACCGAAGTCAAAAAAGAACCGCCTAAACCCAAAGAGGATGCAATTGCAGACAAATTGGCCGCATTGCAGCCACCCAAGAAAGATCAAATAAAAGAAGACTTGAAAAAGAAGCAGGCCGAAGAACGTAAAAAGGCGGCTGCCAAAAAAAAGGCTGACGAAGAGCGCAAGCGCGCAGAAGAGCGCAAGCGTGCAGAAGAGCGTAAGCGCGCACAGGAGAAGCGGCGGCGCGCGGAGGAAAAAAAGCGCAAGGAAAACGACTTGGCAGCAATGGTCGAAGATGCGCTAAAAAATAAAGCACCGAGTAAGGCAACTCCGGGCGGCGCGCAGGATCAACCAAAGTCTCAAAAGCAACTGCCGAAAGGGCCAAGGGCCGGGACGGCTGACGGCAAGGATACACGGTTGACGGCAAGCCAGCGCTCGATGATTGGTGTAATGTTCAGAGAAGCTGTTAAGCAATGCTGGCGCGTTCAAACCGGGATGGTTGATGCCAGGCACCTTGTCGTTGAGATAGAAGTTAAACTCAATGAAGCAGGGGAAGTTACCGGCGAACCGCGCGTGCAGAACCAACGTTCCGGTTCCGCTTTTCGTGATGCCTCGCTCAATGCCGTTCGCGCAATCAAACAATGCGCGCCTTATGTCGATCTGCCGAAAGAACTCTATAAAGGCGGTTGGGATCACATGATCGTCACGTTTGATCCACAGCGTATGTTTTAGGTGGAAATATCTGTGGAATTTTGTGAGCAGCAGTTATGTTCGTCTGAAATGAGTAGCTGTCTCGGATTAATGCTCTAATGATGCGGCAAATTGACCGTGACAGGATTTTTAACCATACGCAACCTCTACAATAACACCAGTGGCTGCGCAATGGCGACTTGCAAAAGGCTGAGAGATGAAAAATCTGAACGCTTCAATCCGGCAACGGTACGAGAACGGTTTGTCCCGGCGTGGTGCATTGCAGATGATTGGCGGCGGCCTAGCAGTATTATCGGCGCCAGGCCAATCCCGCGCACAAACGCGGGTGACAATCGATGAAGCCAATCTAAGGCCGCGACCGATCGCGGTGCCGCATTTCGTTGGCCAAGACAAGCGTCTTGGTATGGCGGTGTCTGATATTGTTCAGGCCGACCTTGAACGTTCCGGCTTGTTCCAGCCGATAGAAAGAAATGCGTTTCTCGAGCAGATCAAAAATATCGACGTTGCACCGCGCTTTGCGGACTGGCGCTCAATCGGCGCTGAGGCTCTGGTCGTCGGACGTACCATCAAACTCAAAGATGGGCGGTTTCAGGTCCAGTTTCGCCTCTGGGACGTTGTGCTCGGTAAGCCTTTAACTGGTCAGCAATTTTCAATTATACCGCAATACTGGCGACGGTTGGGGCATTTGATTGCCGATCAGGTCTACCAGAATTTGACTTTGGAGCAGGGGTATTTCGATACGCGGATTGTTTTTATTGATGAAACAGGGACAAAGTTGCGCCGTCTCAAGCGCCTCGCGATCATGGATCAGGATGGCCATAATGTGCAACTGTTGAGCGATGGCAGCGAATTGGTGATCACGCCCCGCTTTAATCCGAAGCGGCAGGAAGTCACGTATATGTCCTACGTCGAAGGTCAACCCAGGGTCGTCATGATGGATCTGGCCAGCGGCCAGCGACAGGTTGTGGGTGATTTTCCCGGTATGACATTCGCGCCGCGCTTTTCGCCCGATGGTCAGCGCATTGTCATGAGTTTTCAGCAAGGGCCTAACAGCTCGATTGTCGAGATGGATCTCAGATCGCGCAATTCCCGAAGCCTGACACAGTCAGAGGCGATCGATACCGGCCCGTGCTTCTCGCCGGATGGAGAGCGCATTGTGTTCGAATCCGACCGCGAAGGCACGCAACAGCTTTACGTGATGAACGTGGACGGCTCAAACCAGCAGCGCATCAGCCGTGGCGATGGCAGATATTCGACGCCTGTGTGGTAGCCGCGCGGAGATTATATCGCTTTTACAAAACAATACGCAGGCCGTTTTCTTATCGGTGTAACTGCCCCTGATGGGACCGGCGAGCGCATTTTAACAGAGGGCTTCCATAATGAGGGGCCAACATGGGCTCCGAATGGACGGGTGCTGATGTTTTTCAGAGAGGCGCGCGGCCCCGATGGAGGTCCCAAGATTTATTCCATCGATTTAACCGGGCATAACGAGAGAGTGGTCGAAACACCGGCATTTGCGTCGGATCCGGCTTGGTCACCCTTGTTAAGTTAGTGGTCTGTATCACTTAAAATGTCGGGTTAGGATACGTGACCGAAGGCACCGTATTTTGTCCGTGCCGGCGTTGCAGTTCACTTGCGATGCTGGTCTGTGCCGCCTCCTGTTCCCACGAAAAAGATCTCGTTGATGCTTGACAGTCCGGCAATGCTGCGGGCTGAACGCACATGCGTGTCTCTTGTTGAACACGCCACTCAATCTGCAGCGAAAACATAGTAAAGATGCGCGGACATACTGCATACGATACTATCAAAAATGTGGATGTTATCGCTTAAGCTATTAATTTTAAAAAACTTATGGATGAGTATGCTGAGCTTGCCACCGTTATAAGTGAAGTGAGCAATCAGCTTTACATATCGGTTCCAGCATCTGCCGCGTGCTATTTTTGCATCAAATTGAAGGTAAATGCTAGGCAGACTTGTGCGGGGTATTGCGCTCAGCGTTGTGGAAAGGTACGGATTGTAAGACGACAGCTGAGCCGGAGACACGGTGTCAATGGGAAGCTGGAGTTATAAATTCATGCAGGTTTGGTTCGGCTAGGCCATTATAACCGCATTATGGAGAGAAGACCATGAAGGGCGCTATCGTAATCACCGCTGTTATCGTTGCTGTTGCTCTCGGCGCATGCCGTCATGAGCGTCGTCACGAGCCAATGAAGCTCGGCGCTCAAGCACCAGCTGCTTCTCAGCAGGTTGCTCAGTAAGCTAGTGTGTTGCGCAATTGCGCATCATTGCTTATTCGAAGGCTGTAGTGTTTTATTAAACACTGCAGCCTTTATTTGTAGGTTAAAGCTCAAGCGTCTCGTTAAAAGTTTGTTAGCTAATAAATGCGATGCTTTATCTCGCCGTGTGATTTATTACGCCATGTGAGTGGAAAAACCATACCTTGTCACAATTTTGAACGACGTTGATATTAAATATTATTAATACGACGTGAGACTTATTTTTTCATCAAGGGTGTCTACCAAAATAAATACTTCAATTTTTGAGCCTAAGCCAAATGCTGGGGCCACTTATTACAAAAACTGAAGCGTTTACTCTGGTGGTGACCCTAAGCTGTGAAAAGCGCAGTTAAATGCGCATAGGGTGCAATTGGCAACGCAGGATAATTCCAAATGATCAAACTTAATTTGCCAGCTTCCGGAGTGCGCACATGTGTTGTCATCATCACAGTTCTGATTCTCTCAGCATGTTCTAAAAATTTTGTCAGTCCTGATAGTGCACAGCTAACGTCTGCTGGTAATCAGGCCGGAGAACTTGCGCCACCTCAGCCTGGGTCAAAGCGTGACTTTGCACAAAACGTTGGTGATATCGTTTATTTTTCAACAGATAGTTCTGACCTCACGCCTGAGGGGCGCGAAACACTGACGAAGCAGGTTCAGTGGCTCAACCAGCATAAAAAATATACGATAAAAATTGAGGGTCATGCCGACGAACGTGGAACTCGAGAGTATAATATTGCCTTAGGTGCCCGCCGTGCCACGACTGTGCGCGATTTCCTGGCGAGATCTGGGGTCGATCCGCGCCGGATACAGACGGTTTCATTCGGTAAAGAGCGGCCAGTGGCTGTGTGTAACGATATATCATGCTGGTCGCAAAACAGACGTGCACAAACCATGCTGAACAACCGAGCAGGAAGTTAGTCTTTAACAAGCGCTAACAAAACTGTATTCTTGGCTGGTATCTTTGTGCTGCTTACCTCATAAATTTTGAGCCAAGCTTCTTTTTTTGACTGTCGAGGCGAAAATTAATTCGGCGGCAAAATGTTACTATAGTACCGTAATATACCCCGCAGTTTTCATAGATACGGTGTCGGCTGCCAAGCCGGTGTAGGACTAAAAGGAAACTGGCGGAAAAAAGGTATTAAGATACCGCGAAATATCTCCAGTTTCATTCATACGGGGGCGGGCGCCAGTCTGGTGAAGAACTAAGCAGGCTTCATCTGCTTGATTAACAAATTGTGTTGAATTGTTTGTCGACATATCGGTTGATTGAGCAAATTTGAAGCGCTGGTCCGTTGGTCAATAAGAAAATTTCTGCTCAGCTCTCACGATGATTTTTTAGGCGGTTCCAGAAGGAATGCGACGACCGGTATGGTAATAAGGCCGGGCAAAAAGCTTAAAAAGATGGCCAGAGCCGTATTGAATACGCCTGGAATGACGAGTTTGCGGCCGCAGGCATACCACAAAAGGCTACTTCTGGCGACACGGGCAGGGTTCAAGGCAGGCAAGAGCAAGCGGTAAAAAGCACGCTCGGCATCCATGCGACGATGAAAGCCCGTTTCTACAGGGCCTGGAGCAATGCAGGTTATTGTCAGGCCCATGCCGCGTGTTTCGCAGGCTAAAGCACGGCTGAGCGAGATGACATAGGCCTTGCTGGCATAATAGGCGGCTTGATAAGGCCCCGGCGTCAGACCGCCGAGAGAGGCAATATTCAAAATGCCGCCACGGCCGCGCAATAACATATCCGGCAATGCAGCGCGTATGAGCCTGCTGGGCACAATAACATTGAGTTCAACAAGCCGGTCGATGTCTTCCAGTGTATGCGTTGTGTATGCTCCGGCAAGGCCAATGCCCGCGTTGTTGACAAGTTCGTGAACGTGCAGTCCCTGCTCTTTAAGCCAGCCGAGCAGGTGCGTGCATGCGTCAGGTTCTGTCATATCAAGGGCAATGGTGCGGATCTCAGCGCTGGCGCCTGCCAGCTCCTGCTGCACGGCAGCAAGCTTATCCTGGTTGCGCGCGACCAAAACAACACAATCGCGTCGTTTGGCAAATTCGCGCGCCAGTTCCAGGCCAATGCCTTCCGAACCGCCAGTGATTACGGTTGCCGGGCGCGTTTTTCCAAGCTGCGCCAGCGCCGCCTCATCGCGCCGCCATCTGCGCCGCCGCCAGAAATCAAAAAGCGTTATCATGACGCACAGGATTCCTTGTTTTTCTGGTTCAGTACCGACGTTTCACTGACCATCGTGTCAAACCGTACGGCGAAATCAGCACGAACGTGATGCGCCAATTCATGGCTGAGCCGTTTCCTAACACGCTCGAAACTGCAGCGGAACTTCTCCATCACATATTTTCACCCGCTGCAACGGCGCTGGCCCAGGCCCATTGAAAGTTATAGCCGCCGAGCCAGCCGGTTACGTCAACGCATTCACCGATGCAGTAAAGCCCCGGTAGTTTTTTCGCGGCCATCGTGCGTGAGGATAACGCGGCGGTTGAAATCCCGCCTGCGGTGATTTCCGCCTTGGCATAGCCTTCCGTGCCGGTTGGGGTGAATGGCCAGCCGGCAAGACGTGCTTCGATAGCCCCAAGCTTTTTGTCGGCAAAGCTGACAAGCGGGGCTGTAGCGTCGGCATCGCTCATCTCCGGCAGCGCGTGCGCGATGGTCTGCCCCAGACGGGCGGGGAGCAGCTCGGCCAGGACGCCGCGCAGCGTTGTCTTGGGACGTTTGCGTTTAATATGCGTGAGCCAGCCTTGTGGTTGATCCGGAAGAAGATCGAGGACGATACTCTCGCCCGGGCGCCAATAAGAGGAGATTTGCAGAATGGCGGGGCCGGAGAGGCCGCGGTGGGTGAACAGGAAGGCCTCGCGAAATGCTGTTTTGCCAAGGCGCGCCCAAGTTTCCGCCGAAACACCGGCCAGCGCGGTAAAATGCCTCTGCTCTTGACCGAGCATGAACGGCACCAGCGCGGGGCGGGGTGGGACGACATCCAGTCCGAATTTGCGTGCGACGTCGTAGGCAAAGCCGGTTGCCCCCATTTTCGGGATTGACGGCCCGCCGGTTGCCAGCACAAGCTTAGGCGTCCGGCAGGTCTGTGTGTCAAGTTTAACGGTAAAGAAGGGGGCTTTATAAGTGAGATCGCATACCTTTCGGCCGAGCATAAGCGTGACATCGCCTTTGCGGCATTCGGCCAGTAACATCGCGACGATCTGGCGGGCTGAGCCATCACAAAAGAGCTGGCCCAACGTTTTTTCATGCCAGGCAATGCCATAGCGCTCCACCAGCGCGATAAAGTCGGCTGGCTGATACCGCCTGAGCGCCGACTTGGCAAAATGTGGGTTTTCCGAGAGAAAACATTTCGGTTCGGTATTAATATTGGTAAAATTGCACCGCCCGCCACCGGAAATCAGGATTTTTTTGCCAGGCTTTTCTGCGTGGTCGACCAGCGCCACTCTTAGCCCGCGTTGGCCGACGGCGGCGGCACACATCATGCCGGCTGCACCGGCTCCCAGAACAATGGCATCAAAGTCAGCCGTACCGTCTTGCAAAGCCATCTGTGATCTTTCCCAGGCATCTCGACTTTGGAACAGTGGATGCCTGACCTTGTAGGTTATTGTGGAAATCTGATTTCCAGCGCCCTGTCTGCGCGTTTATCCGCGAATATGCGCGAGTGTTCACAGCTTATGAATGAAACGCAAGTGTATACAACTTGGCTTGAGTGCCCGGCAAGCCCGAGTGTGGCTGCCGCACTCCTGGCGCTCAGGCAAACCCCTTCGTTCAGTAATTGAAAATCACTAACCAGCTTATAATCGGATGAAAATTTCACTCGATTACAGGGTCTGTGCTCTCTTCAGTCTTTGATTGCGATGCCCCCTGATTTCTTCAACCCTTGGCAAGGAGAGTATTTGCGGGAGACGCGCAGCTGGAGCAGAATGAAATTACCAGGGAATGGCTGGAGGTCAACCTGAATAATTCTGGCAATAAACTGACAAGTCAGAAAGGTGGAAAAAGTGAATATTTATAAAATCATTTGAATTTAAAGGGAAAAATGGTGGGCGGTGGCAGGTTCGAACTGCCGACCCCTACGATGTCAACGTAGTGCTCTACCGCTGAGCTAACCGCCCGTTGTGGAAAGATTGAATAAGGTGCCATGTATCATCTTCAAAGGCAAATTAAATCGTCCAACAGGATCAATATGTCAAGGTCCTGTGCTGGTCAAGCAGTGGTTGATCCGGGCGGGATTAAATCCTGCTCTTTGTGAGGCGTCGCCTGCGTCACGCTAAAGCAAAAGCTATCTGTCTGGCATCCGGCGGCAATCTCAGGGTGCTGCAATTGCCGTTCGGCCATTCATCCGCAGAGCATATACAAGAATATCCGAGCCTCAAGGCGGGGCAAGCCTTGGACATGGCACGGAGGTTGCTACGTTACTACATTGTCGGTAGATAGCATGTATGCGTGTGGATGCCGGGCACAACATGGCCGGTTCTACCGCTCTAAATCTTGCCGACATTGTTCGGCAATTGGATTTTGCTGCATGGGTAGGGACGGATTGGCCAACCCGGTTGGGTGCGCCGGGATTTAGGGCACCCAGCAAAATAAACGCTTCAATTTTCCGAGCCAGAGCCTCATATCGCGGGCTATTTTTAACTAAAATTGAAGTTTTTATTTTGCTGGGAACCCTTACGTGACGATGAAGTACAGGCCCATGCCGCCCAGGGCAAGCTCATGGCTCAGAAAAAACGAGAGGATATCAACACATCCTCACAGCCCGCAGATGTCAAAATCAAAATATCTAATGCCATGACTATTCCGTATCGAATAGAAAGGGAGTAAACCGTTGTCTTCAGAAACGGCCAAACCACCGTGTACTGTTTGGAAAGAACCGAATGCTGTTCTCATTCATGTGGTGTTAGAAGATATTGAGCCGCCCGTCTGGCGGCGCCTGGTCGTTCCGCTGACGATCACGCTGGCTGAGTTCCATCATGTTCTTCAGGCGGCCATGGGCTGGACCGACTCGCATCTTCACCAGTTTGAAATTGGCGGCTTGTGTTACGGTGACGTTCACGTCCTTAACCTGGATCTTGCCGATGGATTTGCGCGGGCATTCGATTCGACAATTGTGCGTCTGCGTGATTTCCGGTTCAGAAAAGGTCGCAGACTATCCTTCACGTATGAATATGACTTCGGTGACAACTGGCGGCATACCGTTACGTTCGAAGAACTGCTTGCTGAAACGCCGGCCCCCAAGACAGCAATCTGCATCGACGGTGCGCGATGTTGTCCACCGGAAGACGTTGGCGGCAGCTATAGTTATACTGAATTTTTGCGCGTGCTTTTTGACCCCGAAGCAGATGAGACCGATGAACAGAAGCACCTGCAAAGCTGGAGCGGAGGTAAGTTCGATCCAGAGTTTTTCGATCTGGCCAAAACAGACAAGGCAGTCCGCGGAGCACTGCGGAAGCGGCGCAGGAAACAAGGCTAAGGCGCGTGCGCCTCATGCAGTAACTATCTGTTCCTTTCAACGGCGAGGGTTCGCAACAGAATTCGCCAGGCTTTACCACAGGGCAATCGGATGAAATTTTTTTAGTGCGTTATGACGCCTGCCAGAAAGTCTTCGTCCCAGGCTGCCATGCGGCGTTGCAACCGAATAGCACAGCAGACATTGCGCCCGTTATTCCTTTGGTAGGTTCATTTACACTCTTTCCAGGGCCTCGCGAATAGGGCGAAATGAGCGGCGGTGGGCATCGCAGATTCCGTGTCGGCGGATTGCTTCGAGATGTGCTTTGGTGCCATATCCCTTATGGCGCTCAAAGCCGTATTCGGGATAGAGCGCGCCGAGTTTGCGCATGATTTGGTCGCGCTTAACCTTGGCAACGATGGATGCCGCGGCAATCGACAAACACCGCCCGTCTCCTCCGACAATGGTTTCGCTTGGAAATTCTAACTCCGGCGCTTTGTCGCCATCGATCAGAACAACCGTTGGGGAAGGATTAAGAGCATACACGGCCATCTGCATCGCCCACAAGGTTGCGTTAAGTATGTTATCGGCATCGATCCGTGCGCGTTCTGCAATACCAATACCGATCTGAAAATGCTTAACGATTGCCTGGCAAAGCTGTTCCCGCCTTTCTTCTTTAAGGACTTTGGAATCGTTGAGCTCGGCAAGTTCTGCGCTCAACCCACCTTTGATGTCCGCTTCGCTGAAGGCAACGGCCGCCGCCACAACCGGCCCTGCCAACGGGCCGCGGCCAGCTTCATCGACACCGGCGATGGTGGCGCCATTCCGCGCAACGATTGCAAGTTCTCTCTCAAACGTCGGTTTTGGTTTGGCTGCCGGCATGTACGATCCAAAACTTATACGCAAGCAATATCGGCTTACTTGTGAAGACGGATACACCGTATTGATAGGATATTTTGATAGGATATTGGCTTCGCGCGGTAAATCTCAATAAGCCCTAAGGTTGTAGCTGGCTTCTAAACTTACATGGATTTATACTAATCCATATATTAAGCAAACATTATCCGGTTGACTAACGAATCGCAAATATGATTCCGTTTCCCC
>CAWUIN010000038.1:0-24263 GCA_963922535.1 uncultured Hyphomicrobiaceae bacterium
TTCATAGAAATCAAATAGCCGATACGGAAACATCAAACAACTTGGCAATACCGAACTAATAGCTCTATATTTTTATTGACGAGCGCTCAGGCTGGGCGGTCAATTATCGTGCACCTGAGCAGGGCCTTAGGCATATACTGATTGACGCCAAGCTTTATGCAACCTTGCTCAGGCACAGTTAATTAAGTTTACTGCGTAAATCCTGGATGCTGTATTCAATCATCTGATCAGACTTACTGCCGACAACTTTTGCACGCAAAACATTCTCAGCTGCAGCAATGGCTTTGTCAATAGTGGCGCTGCGCACTTCATCGAAAGCTTTGGCTTCAGCCATAGCGATCTTCTCTTCAGCCTGTTTGGTACGACGGACTATCATCTCGTGCAAACTTTGTCGCGCTTCTGCTGCCAAGGCATCAGCTTCACGTTTAGCCTGCTCCACGATAGACTTAGTCTCTTCTTCGGCTTGCCGAGATTTGCGTTGATAATCGGACAGAAGATTTTGCGCTTCTTCGCGCAAGCGCCTGGCATCGTCAAGCTCCCTGCGAATAACCTGCGCACGCTCGTCCAGAGCTTTTGCAATTATGCCGGGAACACCTTTTATAATGAGAAATAAAAGGAAGATAAAAAAAGCCGCACCAACCCAAAAATCAGTTGATTCAAGCAAACTAGCGCCAGCAGCTGCAAGCATGAGCATTACTCCCCTGCGGATGTACTTGTGGATAAAGCCGCATTAATTTCAGTCTGAGAGGCCTCAACACCTATGAGTTTCGTGATCACTGCACCTGCTGTATCGATAGCAATCGCATCAACCTGTATCATGGCTTGCGATTTAGACGTCTCAATACGCTCCTGAGCCTCTGTAATCATGCAGGCAATTTCAGCATCAGCTTTCGCACGTTCCTCGGTGATCTCAATCTCCAGCTGTTCATGCATGTCGCGTACGATGGAATTTGCATGACTATGTGCTTCAGCAAGACCTTGCTCGTAGGCAGCAATGGCTTGATCTGTTTCACTCTTCAGCCGTTCGGCTTCGTCGAGATCTCTTTGGATACGTCCCTGACGTTCATGGATAACAGAAGCAATACGCGGGAGTGTTACCTTGGACAGGACGAGATACATCAAGCCAAATGTCAGGGCCAACCAAATCAATTGCGGCTGCATGTCAGGCACGTTGAACTGAGGCAGACCGCTTTTTGTCTTTACCGTATCCGATGCGGCGGCAGCACCCGCCGCTAGCCAGGCTAACATCATAGAACTCCCACGATTTGTTGGGATTACTCGACTTCTGGCAGAAAATTCTGCCAGAATAGTGGAGAGGAGTATTCTGCTGTCAATTAACCAAACAGCATGATCAAAGCAACCAGCAGACCGAAAAGACCGGTTGCCTCAGCAAGCGCGAAACCAATCAGAAGTGTCGTGAACTGGCTGGGAGCAGCTGACGGATTGCGCAGAGCGCCACTCAAGTAGCTGCCGAAAATGTTGCCGATACCAAGACCAGCGCCTATAAGAGCAAAGCTGGCCATACCAGCGCCGATGTACTTAGCTGATTCTGCGTCCATGATGATCTCCTTTTAACCAAAGCTCAGAATTTCAGATTTTTCATGTAGCACCCGCAGGCACCTGCAAACACTACAAATTGATTGCAAACGATGCGTCAGTGTTCGTGCATATTCACAGCATCATTCAAATACACACAAGTCAGAACCGAAAAGATAAATGCCTGCAGGAAGGCAACCATCACTTCAAGAGCTGTGAATGCAACAGTCGCAGCGAGCGGAATGAAGCCGAATATCCCCATACTCACAATAAAACCAGCAAACACTTTCAACATAATGTGCCCTGCCATCATGTTAGCGAAAAGACGTACAGACAAGCTAATCGGTCGAAATAGATACGACACAATTTCAATCGGTACAATCACAATGAGCAACACGGTCGGCACACCTGCTGGTACAAACAGTTTCAAATAGCCAAAGCCGTGACGGGCAAAGCCAATAAGCGTTATAACCACGAATACCAGTAGTGCCAGTGCAAAAGTCACAGCGATGTGACTTGTAACTGTGAAGGAATAAGGCAGCAATCCCAGCATATTACAAGCTAGAACGAATGTAAAAAGTGAGAATACAAACGGCAGATACTTTATACCTTCCTTACCAACGTTCTCGCGCAACAGACCAGCGATAAACTCATAAGTCAACTCGGCAATGGATTGCATCCTTGAAGGCACCAACAGACGCTGGCTCATCGCAAATGTCAAAAAGCCAACAACAACAACGACCGATGCCACCATAAACAATGAGGAGTTTGTGAACGAAACATCAACACCGAACAAATCAAGCACTACATAGCGCTCAATTTCGAACTGTTTCATTGGGTTACCAGCCACGTCACCCTCCTTGCAATCAACCGTTTCTCGTCATTCACTGGTTTTATCATCTAATGAAGCCCGCTGTTCCGCCTCAACTTGCGCCTGTAAACGTTGCGCTATTCGAATAACATTCAACATCCCGGCTGCAAAGCCAAGAAGAACAAAAGGAACTAGAAACCATGGGCCGGAAGTTTCAAAATACCGGTCAAGGCTCCAACCCAGAAGACCTCCAAAGCAGACCCCGACAATAAGTTCGACGGCAATCTTAAAGCCTTTCGATGCATCTGCTCCACCGCCACGATTTTTTCGTTCAGGTGGCGTTTTCTGCGTTTTAAGTGCTTCCAGTTTAAGCCCAAGGTCACGAGAACGTTTGTTGAACGCCTCTCTATCTACGGAGCTAAACTTACCGTGATTTGAACCTCTACCATTGTCAGATCTCGACACGGCAAATCCTTAGGTTCTATCGCCAAAAAGAAAGGCTAAGTGAAGCTTGATGATTATCATGATTAAAGATTACGGAAGGCGACCTAGAGTGTCAAGGTAAGCGCGCGATGCGCCTACTGCTTTGGCCTATGGCGAAAGCGCGCACTCGCAGGCCGTTGATATTACATCGCAGGCCTGCAGCCGTTGACGTTAAGCACCCGGAGCCGGCGGGGGCGTTTTTTCGTCAGGCAAGGCGCGTTTGGGCGGTCGGCGGCGTCCCATCAAACCAACACAACAGAGCAGCAAAGATCTAGCGAGACTGTCCTTCGCGTTGGACGGCACGCCAGCCTATGTCGCGGCGGCAAAACCCGCCCGGCCAGTCGATATTATCGATTGCCGAATAAGCACGCGTCTGAGCCTCGGACACGTTTGCACCGCGTGCCGTGACGTTCAGCACACGCCCGCCATTCGCAAGGATAAGGCCATCCGAGTGTACCGTGCCGGCATGGAACACAACAACATTTTCGTCATGAATTGTATCGAGGCCTTTGATCTCGGTGCCTTTCTGCGGCGATTCCGGATATCCCTCAGCCGCCATCACGACCGTTAATGCCGCCTGGTCACGCCAGCGCAGCTCCAGGTTATCGAGAACGCCATCGCAGGTCGCAATCAGCGCCGGCAGCAAATCCGATTCAAGACGCATCATGAGCACCTGACATTCTGGATCGCCAAAGCGCACGTTATATTCAATTAGCTGTGGACCGGCCTCGGTAATCATCAGGCCTGCATAAAGGACACCGGTATAAGGCATGCCACGGGCAGCCATGCCATGAACCGTCGGCATAATAATGCGCTCCATGACCTGAGCGTTGAGATCATTGGTCATCACCGGAGCCGGAGAGTAAGCGCCCATGCCGCCGGTATTCAGACCGGTATCGCCATCGCCAACACGCTTATGGTCCTGCGCAGTAGCCAACGCCACGGCATGCGTACCGTCAACTAAGGCAAAAAAGCTTGCTTCTTCGCCAACGAGAAACTCTTCGATGACGACTTTATGGCCAGCTTCGCCAAATGTACCTTGAAAGCAATCTTTGATTGCTGCGACCGATTCCTGCTCCGTTTGTGCAATGACAACGCCCTTGCCGGCAGCCAGACCATCTGCTTTGACAACAATCGGGTGATAACGCTGGCTGACATAGGCGATAGCATCTTGAGGCGTTGAAAAATGTCCGTAGGCAGCTGTTGGAATATCAAATTCGCGACAAAAATCCTTAGTGAAACTTTTTGAGCCTTCAAGCTGGGCCGCAGCCTGACGCGGCCCGAAAACCTTGATATTCGCCGCAGTCAGAACATCGGCAATGCCATCAACCAGCGGTGCCTCCGGCCCTACAACGACAAGACCGATTTCATTTTTACGGCAAAATTCAACGATACGCGCATAATCGCCATGATCGAGCTGCACACAAGTTGCCACGTTTTCGATGCCGGCATTGCCAGGTGCACAGTAAAGATGATCGAGGAGCGGGCTTGCACTCAATGCCCACGCAAGCGCGTGCTCACGGCCACCGCTACCTATAATCAGAACGTTCATTTTGTCCGATCCTTATTCTTAGCCTGATCTTCAGCTAAGGACGAACAGTGGCAGTCGCATGACGGGACATGCCTGTCGACAACCTTGCAAGAAGGGCTGCATAATTATGATCTTGCTGTATCATACATCTAGCAACAATAAAACGGAGCCGATTCGTGCCCGAAATTGCCTTTGATGTACCAACACCAAGCAGCAATGCTGCAGAGTTTTCCGTCTCCGAGCTGGCTTCAGCGATTAAGCGTACGCTTGAGGACGGGTTTGGTCACGTGCGTTTGCGCGGCGAAATCTCAGGCTACCGCGGACCTCATGCCTCAGGCCATTGTTATTTTGCGCTCAAGGACGAGCGTGCCAAAATAGATTCCGTGATCTGGCGGGGGGCCTTCAGCAAACTCAAGATCAAACCTGAAGAGGGCATGGAAGTTATTGTCCAGGGCCGGATAACGACTTATCCAAACTCTTCCAAGTATCAGATCGTTATCGACACCCTGGAGCCGGCAGGCGTTGGCGCGCTGATGGCCCTGCTTGAAGAGCGCAAGAAAAAATATTCTGCCGAAGGCCTGTTCGATGATTCCCGCAAGCGGAAATTTCCGTTTCTTCCGAAGGTGATAGGCGTTGTGACATCGCCAACCGGCGCAGTGATCCGCGACATGATGCATGGCTTTAACGAGCGCTGCCCGGCACACGTTATCGTATGGCCGGTGCGCGTACAGGGTGAAAACAGCGCAGCCGAAATCGCGGCAGCCATTCATGGCTTTAACCAATTGGACGGCAGTGGCCTCATGCCACGGCCTGATATTTTGATTGTTGCACGCGGGGGCGGCAGCCTTGAGGATCTATGGTCCTTTAATGAAGACATCGTTGTGCGCGCTGCTGCAGACAGCATAATACCACTGATTGCTGCTGTCGGGCACGAAACGGACTGGACGTTGATCGATCTCGTGGCGGATGCGCGGGCGCCGACGCCAACCAAGGCGGCTGAATGGGCGGTACCGAAGTTCAGCGAAATTGCCGCACAGACGGACGAGCTTCATATGCGTCTTAAAACGGGCGTCCGCCGCCGGTTTGAAAGCGCACGGACAAACCTGCGCGCGGCCATTCGCGGCCTGCCCCGTTTACAGGATCTGGTGGCCCTGCCACGCCAGCGTTTCGATGCCGCCGAGCGCCACCTGGTACGAAGCCTTCTGAATAACACACAGGCGCATAACATCAAGCTGATGACGATTGCCGGCCGGTTTCGTCCTGCGTTACTTTTAGGCCGTATTGAAAAAGATCGTACTGCATTAACCGTGCTGCAAAGACGTAGTCTACACAGCTGCCGCCAATCCATTGGCATTCAGCGCATAGCGCTGGCTGGCCTCACCAGCCGCTTGAGCCTTGAGTTCATACGGGCACGCATCGTGCGGAACGATGAACGCCGCACGGCGCTGGCAGCAGGTCTTGATCGTGCATTCCGCCAGTGCATGGCGAATTGCCGAACTTCTCTCAACCATAATTCCAAACTGCTTACGTCGCTTGGCTATCAAAGCGTTTTGGGTAGAGGGTTTGCTGTCGTTCGCGATCGCAGCAGTGGACAGGCGATTAAATCGAAACAGCGTGTCGCCGACGGTGCAAGATTGGAAATTGAATTCCGCGACGGCCGCATTGATGCCACAGCGCTGCATGGCAGCGATGCTGACAGTAGCCAGAAGCAGGCGGCTTCAGCTGGGCGTTCACGCCGGCCACGCACGGTGCGTAGCTCTGTTAAGGCTGTAAGTAAGGCTGGGAGTGGTCAGGGTTCACTTTTTTGATTATTATACAAAGTGTATGAAAATTGAACGAGCATGGATATGAACCGCGTGGACCGGCTATTAGAATTTAAGGGTGAAGCACGCATCAAATATCTTGATGGGGAATTTCAAGTTCTCGCACCGGGCGATTTTGTCAGGTGCGCTGTAAGTGGCAGACCGATTAAATTATCGGATTTACGCTACTGGAGCGTTGCACGGCAGGAAGCGTATTATTCTGCCGCTGAATCCTTAAAGCGGCATCTTGAAGCTCAGAACCCGGAAGGCTGACCGTTCGACTTCCTGCTCTCCGGCGCATCCAGGCTTTATTCAATGCGTTGTGAGCAGGTAGCCCTATATCAAAGGTCGATGCCATCGTCGAGGCATTGCACGCGCGGCAGCCTGACGACAAAATGAGCGCCATGTGTGCTGTTATCTAACCAGACCGAACCGCCATGAGCCTCGGCCAGGGATTGCACGATGCGCAGACCGAGGCCGGTGCCGCCGAGATCACGCCGGGTCGTGTGAAATGGCTCGAAAATAAGTTCGCGTTCAACGGAGGCAACGCCTGGCCCATCGTCATGGAACGATAGATCGATAAAGCCTTGTGCGCAATTGTCTTGAACGGTGATTTCAAGGCGGTTGGCACCTGCTTGTGCAGCGTTGGCGCACAAATTCGACGCGATCAGGATCAAAGTGTCCTCAGAAATACAGACCTTTGCAGAAGCAGCTCCACCAACGCCCAGGTCAAGTTCGATGCTCTTATTCGTCTGGGCAAAGTGCTGCAGTGTTTCGACAACGTCGATGATTTCGTCGTCCTTGATAGGATTATCTGCGCGGGCCAGATCGTTAAGGCGACTGATCAGGTGTTCCATTCGGCGTGCGTCGCCGCGAATGTTGGCCAGAAAATGTTTACGGTCCGCGGTTGCCATATCGCCGTTTTCCTCAAGAAGGAGTTCCGTTGCGCCTTGAATTGAGGTCAACGGGGTTTTGAATTCATGGCCGACCGTGACGGCAAACTCGCGGATGTAGCGTGCTCTGCGGTGCAGCGCATTGGCCATATCGACAATGGAGTTGGCAAGACCTGCAATTTCCCTGGTTCCGGCACGCCTGATTGGCGCCACCACGGCGTGGCGTCCGTTGGCAATCAGCGCCGCCTGGCGGTTAAGTGCATCGATTGGTGCTATGATCGTGCGCGAGGTGACAAGCACCAGAGCTACGGTAACTGTCAATAGTGTTACGATTGCAAGCATCACCTTATCCCATGCTCCGTAAAGCCGCCGCCAGATGTTGTCTGGTGTTCGCGACATATAAAGGACGCCGTACAGCCGTCCCTTGTCGACAACCGGAAAACCAATAAACACGCGCACGCCCGCGCTGCGGCCGATCGAAGTCAGGGTCGGTAAAGAGCTATCGGAAAAACGTTCGCGGATGGCGCTGGCATAACGACCGCTCAACGCGCGGCGGACTTCGTCAACTTCAGCAAATGAAAATCCAAATTCCTTTGGGCCGCCGATCACACGGCCGTCGGCATTAAGCAACCGCAAACCAGCAAGCGTAATTCGCTGCGTCTCCTGAAATATCGCAATAGTCGTATCGCCAGCCTTGCGCAGGCGCGCATCGACCTGTCCGGCCCCCGGCTGCCCATCGGGGCGCGGTGGACGCAACTTGGAATTTGTCAGATCAATCTCAGGTGCAACCGGTAAGAAGCGTTTATTAACGCCAGCCCCAGGAGTATGCATAACTTTGCGCGTCACGCTTTCGATATCGCCATCAAATTCAAATTCGAGCGCGCGTTTGAAAACAGCGGCAAGAACGGCGGCCTGAGAAATCAATTCTCGCTCTGTCTCACGAACCAGCTGATTTTCGTAAATGCGAAAAAAAAGCAGTCCAGCGACAGGCATCATGAGAACCGTCAGATTGAGGGCAAGCAAGATTAAACGAACGCTGGGGCGCCATTTGCGCTGCACGTATGCAATTTCGTCGTTCACACGCAGCGGCCCAGGCGATAACCAACACCGTGTACCGTTTCGATGATGCTGGTGCAGCCGGTGGCGGCGAACTTGGCGCGGATATGGCGAATATGGCTATCAACGGTCCTGTCGCTGACGTGCACGTTCAAATCGTAAGCCGCCTCAATCAGGCTGTTGCGATCGCGTACAAATTCCGGATATCGCAGAAACGCTTCAAGGATTGCGAATTCGGTGGCCGTCAGTGCGACCGGCACGCCGTTAAAAGAAATGGTATGACGCGCCTTATCCAAATTTATATTGCCATAAACAAGTGGTTTGACTGCCATAATATGGTTAGCGATATGGTCGGCCTGGGAGGCAGCCGGCTTGTGCCAACGCTTCAGAATAACACGAACACGCGCGACAAGCTCGCGCGGGCTGAATGGTTTCGTGACATAATCGTCTCCACCGATTTCGAGCCCAACTATACGATCTATCTCATCATCACGTGCTGACAGGAATAAGATTGGTATTTCTGATTTTTTGCGAATTTCACGGCACACGTCAAGCCCGTCGATCTCAGGCAGACCGATATCGAGAATAACTAACGCCACATCCATGGTGTTGAATGCCGACAACGCACTCGCGCCGTTCTCTGCTTCAATTACATCAAATTCAGCTTTTTTTAATGCGAAGACTATGACATCACGAATATGCAGATCGTCATCGACAACAAGGATGACTGGGCTCATTATCTCCCCTCCCCCCGCACTTGCATTTACCCGGCATTTTAAGTGATACAGACCACTCGTGGTCTGTATCCGTTTTTCGAATTGTGATGCTGTAAGCTCAACGCGTAATGTTAAAATCTGAACCGACTGCCAGAGTGCCTGCTATTATGGTTTTAAACGTCCTGGTGGCCTGTTGACGTTCGGTACGTAGTTATTCCTGATAAGGGATAACGGTTGTGCCTTCAAGGTGATAGGCAACTGAGATATCAGCAGTCCCATCTATAAAGCTAAGAGTTTTGCTGGAAGCCCTGGTTTTCATTTTACCGGTAATCCATACAGCCATGAAGACTTCATTCACTTTGAATTTGCTGGACAGGCGCACAAAGACAATTTGATTGGGCGGTGGCGGCGGCACATGAATACAGGCGCCGATATAGGGTACGAGCAAAAAGTCAGTATCGCCATCTTCGGAAAATTCCAACGGCAGCAGATAGCCGGGCATGCGGATTTCTTTGCCATCTAAAGACGTATTGACTTTGTTCTGGCGTATTTCAACTTTTCGCTGCCACGCCTGATATTTTGCCAGGAGATCGTCAACATCTATACCGGCTTTCTTGAATTGCTCCTCGTAAGTCTTCCCATCCTCAATTCCCTGTTGATTTTGAATCAGTTCAAGGTCCTCCGGCTTAAGACCGCGCGCCCATGCGATCGTCTCGATATCGAAGCGCTGATCTTGAGTTAGCCCGGCCAAAGGATCTTTGAGTGCTGGCAGTTCCGGTAGCAGATTCTTCCACTCGATTTTTTGAATCGCCTGCGCATAGCCAGAGGCGAAGACCGCCATGGCAAAGGCAGCAATAAAAGTATACGACAGGAATGTTCCAGAGATTTTATTTTTCATGATAGCGCTATGTCCAACCTGTATGGAACCGTGATTATGAGTATGTCATACAGTATTTTATGATGTCGGAATTTTATGATCATAAAACAAGTTACATTCAAATTCCTGCGATTTAAGGGCCATCGTAATTATGCGACCCTGCCAGAGAGCCATCCCGTTGATGCCGTTGATTGGGGCGTTTTGATCCTTGTCTGTCCAGGCATTTGACCTCTGCGACAGCTTTGTTTCATTCATACGGTGGCAATTCTCAGGGTGGTTGAAACCGGCAACGGTCCCGATTTTGGCCAGCAGACTGGAACTGCCTCAAACGGGCATAGAGCATTGAAAAAACAATAAAAATGGCAGTTTACGCGAAAACTTGTCTATCTTTGACGTGCCGTATTATTCAAAAGTGTATGCTTGACCGAACACGCCCTGCCGCGCCAGCTTGTTGAAAAGACTGGGCTGTTTTTTGCGGGAACGCTTTACCGACTTAGTTGCTCGATGAGCACGGCGTTTTTGCGCAGCAGCCCGTACGCCTGACCTGGGCTTCGCTTTACTGTGAACTGAACGGGGTTTTTCACGAGAAACAGGATAGATATTAGATCGTGTTTTACGGCTGCTCGTATTTTTACGCACAGACGGCATTGAAGTTTTCGTATCGCGGGAACGCCTGGTTGTTTCTCTCCTCGATGGCGTCAAAGTGGCCACAACGGGCCGGTCTTGCCGCTTCGCATCAGACGCAGAATGCGAGTGCGGCGCAGGTTTTGCTTTAACGATCATCTCGCGTGGAGCGTACGGCGAAATTTTGGCTTCGATATGCTCATATTTTGCCGGTGGGCCAATATCTGATGAGCTATTATTTGTTGCGCCAGTTGCACTCCTTGTTACCATTACCACACATTCGTTTGCGGATAATGCCTGCAATTTCTGTTCGATTTGGGCTTTCGTTTTTTTAAGCGCAGTTAATGTGCTTGACATTTCATTAATCTGATCATGAGCGTCACGCAGCTCACGCTGCAGCCCGGAGGCAAGTTTGCGTTCATGGGCAAACAACTGCTCACTACGTTCCAGTGTCTGCTTGAGATGACTTATTTGCAGGAGGTATGCTTGCTTTTGACTTTTAAAATCCGAATTGCTGCTGACTGCATTACTACTGCTTATCCATATTGCCCCGCTAAGCAGAACTAAGGCGCCAAAAATGAAAGCCAGTCCACCTTGTTTCATCAAAGATCCATAACGCATGATAACCTACCAAAAAGCTTTACGCATCTGCAGCGCAGGCAAACAACTGACTAAGAAGGTCCTGTTTGCCATAGATTATTTAATGTTGTCCACAGCAAGCGTGTGCGGAAAATGATACGAACTTTGTTCTTAATGCATTGGATGGAAAAGTGCGGCAAGACTTATAATAGAGCTTCGGACACGGCCTAGGCCGTGCCGTCAACGCGCCGGGCATATTGCTCAGAAGATATAGGTGCTCTCGTAGCGCTGATCAGCGGGCTGGCGTGGCCGTGTCCCTCGCTTGGCCCATTGGCGAACCTGACCGGCGAACCGGGCCAGCTATCGAGGCGTACTTTCAGTTTATCCTATGGCTCACGCAAACTGTCGATAAATTCCCGCGCTCGCAGCGCTTTGTCCTGGGCGATCGCATCCAAACCACCGCGTTTGAGCTGCAACGGGGGCAAATGAACTGCCGCAAGGGTTTAAAGCTTACTGCCCTGCAACCGGCAGCGGCACGCCGGCCTTGGCAAACATCTGTTCCTGGCTGCGGGTGACCTTGTCCAGATCGAAATCTTCGATTGTCTGGTTGAAGATCTCGTACCAGTTCATCTTGGCGTCGAGGTGGAGAAAAACGCCGCCAAGGCCGATTGCGGCGCGGTCCATGAAGACGAATTCACGCGGCACGGCAACCGGGCCTTTTTCCTTTAAAACCTTATGCACGGCAAACGCTTCCTTGCGGCCGTATTCGCCAGGCGTCGTCCCTTCCGCGATGGTGCGCTCACGATCATCCAGAAGCGGGCCGTAGATAAAGTGCGCCCAGATGTTCATGGCGTCGATCAATTCGTTGGTCAGGCCCTTGAACCCCCAGGTCTCATAGGCATGAACGATGCGGTCGCGGTCATCGGTGAGCAGGCCGGTATAAAGATCGATCACGCCTTGCACAAATGCCGGCGGGAACGTGCGGATACAGCCGTAATCCAGCAGATTGATGCCGGCCGGCCGGCCCTCCTCCTCAAAAACCGTGTAATTGCCGAGATGCGGGTCGCCATGGATGACGCCGAAGTGACTGAAAGGGTACCACCAGGCGCGGAACATAGCCCTGGCGATCTGGTTGCGCTCTTCAAGCGTGTGCTCCTTATAGCGCATCATTGGCCGGCCATCGAGCCAAGTCATCGTCAGAAGCCGCCGGGTGCTGAGCTCTGCCATGACTTCCGGAACACGGATCAACGGGTCTTCATCAAAGATGGCGGCGTAAAGAGCCAGATGCTTTGCTTCAAGCTCGTAGTCGAGTTCCTCACGCAGACGGGCTGCGATTTCTTTAAGAATTTCCCGTGTATCAACGGCCGGGTTCATGCGCGCGTGGATAGAAAAAATCACGCCCAACTGACTGACGTCGGCTTCCACGGCCGATTGCATATCCGGATATTGCAGCTTGCAGGCCAGGTGATGGCCATCCATGTGCACGGCTTTGTGGACCTGGCCCAGCGAAGCCGATGCAGCAGACTTAATCTCAAAGCTCTGAAACTTCTGCGGCCATTCGCTGCCCAGTTCGGCGGCCATGCGGCGTTTGACAAAAACCGGCCCCATGGGCGGCGCATCGGCCTGCAGCTGGGAAAGTTCGCGGGCATATTCCGCCGGCAGTGCCTCCGGGATGGTGGATAGCAGCTGCGCCACCTTCATAATCGGCCCCTTGAGGCCACCCAGGGCGCGGGCCATATCAGCTGCATCTTTGGCATTGTTTGCTTCGAACCCGAAGAGACGCTGGCCTGCAACCCTTGCGGCAATAGCGCCAACATTGCCGCCGACACGCATATAGCGCGAAGCGCGCGCGGAAATGCGATTTTGTTCTGGATCTTTACTCTTGTCTGTCATGCTGCCGTCTTATGCCAAAACATATTTTTAGATTGCAGTTTGCATCCCGCAGGCTTTGATGCAATTATTGCGTCACGAATTTCAACGATGCCGGGTAAAAAATAATACGTGTCGCTTCATTCAAGGCATGTTGTCGGTTATGACACAGATTAACTTACTTTTCATCTGTGTATTACGGCAGTGTCAGCGCGCAGGATCAAAAAATCCCGTATACGTTGTCAAGCTAACGGATCAATCCATCGATAATGCCCTCCCGTACCATATCAATCAAGGCACGAAACAAAACAGGCCTGCCAAGCAAGGGCTAACTGTGAACACCGCCATGCCACAGGCTGACGATTTGAGGCTGACGATTTGCTGCTGCATGATCCAGGTCAAAGACGGCATCACGTTGCTGCATTTTAAAGTGTTTGAGGTGTACAAGCTAAAGCGTTATCCTGGAAATATACGATGAGGGACAACTTGGCTGAGACAATTTGGAAATGCGACTTCCAATCGCCGGGCAGTTTCCGCTTCAGCCGTGGTTGCTTACACTCTAAGTCGGTATACTGTTGAAACTGTATCTGCAAATGGAAAGGCCTCGTTTTGGGTAAGTTTGACGATCATTTTCAAAAGGCCATCGATGCGCTGCACAATGAAGGGCGCTACCGGATTTTCGCCAATCTTGAACGGCGCGGCTCAGCGTTTCCACGATCATGGCTGCACGAAGGCCATGCCCGCCGCGAAATCGTGATCTGGTGCTCAAACGATTACCTCGCCATGGGCAAACACCCCGCAGTTGTGCGCGCTATGCAGGACACCGCTGAGCGTGTCGGCGTTGGCGCTGGCGGCACACGCAATATTTCGGGCACGCATCGTCTGCTTACGGAACTGGAGGTTGAACTTGCCGACCTGCACGGCAAGGAAGCTGGGCTGGTCTTCACATCCGGGTACGTTTCAAATCTGGCCGGCATTTCTACGATTGCCAAAATGCTGCCTGACTGCATCATCCTTTCCGATGAACTCAACCATGCTTCCATGATCGACGGCATGCGCAGTTCCGGCGCGCCGAAGAAGATCTTCCGTCACAATGACGTGGCGCACCTGCGTGATCTGCTGGCTGAACTTCCCGTCGAGCGGCCGAAAATCGTTGCTTTCGAAAGCATTTACTCCATGGATGGCGATGTTGCGCCGATCGCTGAATTCTGCGATCTTGCCGATGAATACAACGCACTCACCTATCTTGATGAGGTGCACGCCGTTGGAATGTACGGCGCCCGCGGCGGCGGCATTGCCGAGCAGGAAGGGCTTCTGGATCGCGTTGACGTTATTGAGGGCACGCTCGCCAAAGCGTTTGGCACACTTGGCGGCTACATCACCGGCACATCGCGCATGATCGACGCCGTACGCTCGTATGCGCCATCGTTCATTTTCACAACCGCGCTTCCTCCACCGGTTGCAGCTGCAGCATCGGCATCCATCCGCCATCTCAAAATGTCCGATACCGAACGCCAAGGCCAACAGCGAGCCGTTGCTGCAACCAAAAAGCTCCTCAGCGCAGCCGGCCTTCCAGTGATGCCCTCGCGCACACACATCATTCCGCTGATGGTTGGCGACGCGGTGCTTTGCAAGGCCGCCAGCGACCGGCTGCTGGAAAAGCACAATATTTATATCCAGCCCATCAATTATCCAACCGTGCCAAAGGGCACGGAGCGTCTGCGCATCACGCCAACACCGTGCCATACCGAAGATATGATTTCCGCCCTGTGCGATGCTCTGGTTGAAACGTGGCACGCCCTTGAACTGCCGTTCGATTGCGCCGTCCCCGATGCAAAATCAGCCCGGCGGCAGGCAAACGTGCAGCCATTTCCCGCCTCTGGCGGCTGACGGCAGAACCACGCGCTGAATTGTTGAATGTGCGTGTCCTGCCAAGCTTCAATCGCTCCCACCCCACCCTGGGCCGACCACACTGTGCCGAATAGTGTTGAGACCATCGGCTGAGTGTGCTTTCAATGCGCGCAGTGAAAGGTAAAGGTGTTTTAGACAATTGGGGGCGACATGGCAGGCGACACTGGAACTATGCCAGCAGGTGGGGCTAACGATAGGCAGGCCGATGGGCAGGCCATTGCGCGCCAGCGCATTGCGGCGTGCATTGCAACTCAGGCCGAGGAACTGGATCTTGGCGGGCTGCAGCTTACCGAAATCCCCGGCGAACTCGTGGCAGCAGCTGAAAGCGGGCAGCTTCGCCATCTCAAACGCCTGTTTCTTGCCGGCAACTCCGCCGTGCGCGCTTTGGACCGCGATACCGTTTTGGCAGAGCGCGATGCACTTCAGTCCATTCTTTCTGATTTTTCCATTGAAACGCCACAATCCCGCATTCTTATTAACATAAAAAGCTGGAACGCGCTAAGCGCGCTCCCCGGCGCGTTATTCACTGCGCTAGACGCCTTGGAAGAGCTGGACTTGGCGGAAAACCGCCTGACTGAAGTTCCAGCTTCGATAAGCAACCTGACCGGCCTGACACACCTCGACCTCGGGTACAACGGCATCGGTGCCGAGGGTGCCCGTGCCCTGGCGGCGCTCACCGGCCTGACAAGCCTCAACCTCGCGGACAACGGCAAAATTGAGATCGATGCCTTAACGGCCCTCCCGAAGCTTCAGCAAATAACGTTAGACAACTGCGAGATCGGCAATGTTTGCGCTGAATTCTGGTACAAGCCATCTCTGCGGCAAGCCAGCTTGCGGCGCGCAAAGCTCGGTGACGTGCCGGGCGAAATCATCGAAGGTGATAATCCACTGGCGAAGCTGCGCGCACATCTCCGCGATCTCGCGGCCGGCGCCGAATTACTCTCTGACATCAAGTTCATGATCCTCGGCAATGGCCGCATTGGCAAGACGCAGATTTGCCGGCGGCTGCGTGGCGAGGAGTTCGACGAAACGGTCGATTCAACGCATGGCATTTTCATCAGCGAAGCAACGCTGCCGCAGCAGAATGCGGATGGCGATACAAATGGGAATCGCACACCGACCAGATTGAGGCTTTGGGATTTCGGCGGCCAGGACATTTACCTGGGCACGCACGCGTTGTTTCTCAAATCCCGGGCGCTGTTTCCCATCGTCTGGACACCGGCGTCTGAAAAGCGCAGCGGGCACACGCATAATGACCTGACATTCCGCAATTATCCGCTTGACTATTGGGTGCAGTACGTCGGCCAGATGGCGGATAAGGCAAGCCCGGTTATTCTCATCCAGAACCAGGTCGACGAGCCAGCCCCGCCCGGGCGCCCACCCGTCTCGAAAGCGCTTTTGGATCATTTTGCCTGGCACAAAAGCATCGATTACAGCGCCAAAACAAAGAACGGGCACCCAACGCTGATCGATACGCTCAACCAAGCCGTGGCCTATCTGCGCAAGACCCAGGGCGAACAGCGCATTGGCGCGGTGCGCGCCGCCGTTAAGCGGCGGCTGGAGGCGATGCAGCAGCAGGCCCAGGCAGCACGTGAAGCAAGGCCTCAGGCAGGCGAACCCGATCTGGAAAACGCCTGGATCACAAAAACCGCGTTCGACGCAATGTGCGCCGAAGAGGGCGGTGTTGAATCGACCGATTTGCTGCTTGAATATCTGCACCAGATCGGCACCGTCTTTTACCGCAAGGACCTGTTCGACGGCCGCATCGTGATCGACCAGCAATGGGCGCTGGACGCCATTTACGCGGTGTTTGAGCGCAACAGCGGCGTCTATCGCTATCTCCGCGATATCCGCGGCGGGCGCTTCACGCAAAGCGAACTGGCGGCCCACGTCTGGAGCAGGCTTGGGCACGGCAATGCCGAGCAGGAGCTGTTCATCTCGATGATGCGCTCCTGCGGCATCTGCTTCAAGCTGCACGCTGGCGATGACAGCCGCGAGGCGGAATACGTCGCCCCGGATCTGCTGCCGCCGCGCGATGAGATCGCCGGTCTCTTGGTGCGCGATTGGGACGACAGCGATCAAGCAACGGAGCGGGCCGCCTTTACCTATGCGCTGCTGCCGCCAGGGCTGATGCGCAGCCTGATGGCGAAAATCGGCGAGGATGCTGGCACCCGCGCCGATTATTGGCAGGACGGCTTTTACTTCTACGACAGCAAAACCCGGAGCCGCGCACGCGTCGAGCAGATCCGCGCCGAGGACGATGGCGAAAGCGGCTGGAGCGGGCGCATCGAGGTGCGCACGCAGGCGGCCGGCGCTGGTGCTGGTGAGAGTAACGGCCCGCGCGAACTCTTGCGGCGCTTGTGCCACCTGATCGACGAGACGCAAAACCGCCACGGTGTGACGACCTCGGAGTTTTCCGGGCCGAAATGGTACGAGCGGCTTCTGCAGCCCGGCAAAGCGGCACGCAGGCACAGCACGCTGCGCGCGGCTGCGTATGGACGCGAAATTTTGGATACAGGGGATGCGGCCGAGGCAGGCGTTGGCTTGATGTCCGCCCCGCCCGGTATGCCCGTCCCGCTCGATGAACGCGGCCCGCCGCAGCCCCCCATAGACCCGGCCTACGAGCCGGCAAAGGATGAGGAATATTACGTCTCCTACGCCTGGGGCGGCAATAAGACAAAAGCAGATCGCCTGCGCGAAAAGGCCGTCACAACGCTTTGTGAGGCAGCAAAAGCCAACGGGATACGCATCGTACGCGACAAGCACGATATGCAGTTCGGCGACAGCATCGGCCAGTTTATGATCAGGATCGCCGAAGCGCAGCACGTTTTTGTGATCATGAGCGCCAAATACCTGCGCTCCCCCTACTGCATGTACGAACTCCATGAAATCTACCGCGAATGCCGCCGCCGCGACGACGTTTTCCGCCAGCGCGTGCGCGTCATCGTGTTGCCGGACGCCGATATCTTCGGGCCAATCGAGCGCATCAGACACGCGGAGCATTGGAGTAAGGAACGCGCAAAGCTGGATGCGGAAATCAAGCGCGTCAATGATTTCGATATCGTTGGTATGCAAGCTTTCCAGCGTCGGCACCTGATGACCCAGTTCGCGCATCATACTGCCGATATTCTGGCTCTCGTCGCCGATATGCTCAATGTACAACGCATCGAGGATATCCGGGAACTCACTCTGCAAGCCAAATCGTCGTAAATTAGACTTGGCTATTTCCGCATCTCAACCGCAAAGGACTCACATGCTGCGTATCGTCTTTATGGGAACGCCTGATTTTTCCGTGCCGACGCTGGCCGAGATTCTCGGCGCCGGCCACGATGTGGTGGCGGTCTATTCGCAACCGCCGCGCAAATCCGGCCGCGGCATGGAGGAAAACAAGACGCCGGTGCATCAATACGCCGAAGCGGCGGGGGTGGCAGTGTTCACACCAAAGTCACTGCGCTCCGATGAGGCCGCCGCGCAATTTGCCGCCCATGGGGCCGATGTCGCCGTTGTTGTCGCCTACGGGCTCATCCTGCCGAAGCCGATCCTCGCTGCGCCGGGCCATGGCTGCCTCAATCTGCACGCGTCGAAATTGCCGCGCTGGCGGGGCGCTGCGCCGATCCAGCGGGCGATCATGGCCGGCGACCCTGAGACGGCGGCAATGGTGATGCGGATGGAAGAGGGGCTCGATACCGGTCCCGTGTGCCTGGCTGAACTGGTGGAGATCGGGGAAAATACGACGGCGGGCGAATTGCACGATCGGCTCGCGCAGGGCGGCGCCAGCCTGATGGTGCGCGCGCTCGCCGCGCTTGAACGCGGCAGCCTGACTGAGACGCCACAACCAAAAGAGGGTGTGACCTATGCCGGTAAGATCGAAAAGGCCGAGGCGCGGATCGATTTTACCCGCCCGGCTCGTGACGTCCATAATCACATCCGCGGCCTGTCGCCTTTTCCGGGCGCCTGGTTCATGCCGCCCGCAGAGAGCGCGAAGGACCGCATCAAGGTTTTACGCTCGGAAATTGCAGACAGCTGCGAAGTGCAGCTGGCACCGCCGGGCACGCTGCTTGACGACAGGATTACGGTGGCATGCGCCAGCGGCGCCGTGCGCTTTGTCCAACTGCAGCGTTCCGGCAAAAAGCCCATGATGGCCGATGAATTCCTCCGCGGTTTTGAACTGCAGCGCGGCGCAAGACTGTTGTAACGACTTACTGTTATAGCATCTCACTGTTATAATAACTTATTGTGTGCCAGCACGGCGAGCAGCAGAAGCGCCACGATATTGGTGATCTTGATGAGCGGGTTGATCGCCGGGCCAGCGGTGTCCTTGTAGGGATCGCCGACCGTATCGCCAGTCACCGAGGCCTTGTGCGCATCCGACCCTTTGAGATGCCTGACGCCATTCCTGTCGATAAATCCGTTCTCGAAAGATTTCTTGGCGTTGTCCCAGGCACCGCCGCCCGAAGTCATGGAAATGGCGAGGAACAGGCCGGTGACGATCACGCCGAGCAACATCGCACCGACAGCGGAAAAGGCCGCACTCTTGCCATCTGCCCCGCCGCCGGCGACGAAGAAGATGGCTGTGTAAAGCACGACCGGCGATAATACCGGCATCAGTGAGGGGACAATCATCTCCCTGATCGCGGTCCTGGTCAACATATCGACGGCACGGGCATAATCCGGGCGTTCGCGACCTTCCATGATGCCCGGCTTTTCGCGGAACTGGCGGCGCACTTCCTCGACCACGGCGCCGCCGGCACGCCCGACCGCCGTCATCGCCATGCCGGCGAACAGATAGGGAATGAGCCCGCCGATCAGCAGGCCGACCACAACGTAAGGATTGGAAAGCGCGAAATCTGGTTTAACGCCCTGGAAATAAGGGAATTTGTCCGCGTTCTCGGTAAAGTACTGCAGGTCATAGTTATAGGCGGCGAACAGCACCAGCGCACCGAGACCGGCTGAGCCGATGGCGTAGCCTTTGGTAACGGCCTTGGTGGTGTTACCGACGGCATCGAGGGCATCGGTGGACTTGCGCACCTCATCCGGCAGCCCTGCCATCTCCGCGATACCACCGGCGTTGTCTGTTACCGGCCCGAATGCATCGAGGGCGACAATCATGCCGGCGAGGCCGAGCATCGTTGTTGTGGCAATGGCGGTGCCAAACAGGCCACCGATTTTGAATGTCATAATAATACCGGCGACGATGACCAGCGTCGGCAACGCGCAGGCCTCTAAAGAGACGGCAAGCCCCTGAATGACGTTAGTCCCGTGGCCGGTAACCGAGGCCTGCGAAATCGAGCGTACCGGCCGATAGCCGAGGCCGGTGTAGAATTCCGTGATCCAGACGATAAAGCCTGTCACAACCAGCCCCACGAGGCCGCACAGGAACAGATTCAAGCCAGTAATAGATATTCCTGCCGCAATTCCGATTTGCCCCCAGGTGCCCAGCACATACTGCGTGGCAACGTAAAGTCCGCCGACGGACAGCACGGTTGTTGCAATGAACCCACGGTAGAGCGCCCCCATAATCGAGGTATTTGAGCCAAGACGAACAAAAAACGTGCCGATCACCGATGTCACAAGACAGGCGCCGCAGATCGCCAGCGGATAAAGCATCAGTTTGTCGAGCGATGCCTGACCGGCGAACAGGATCGCGGCCAGAACCATGGTCGCCACTACGGTTACGGCATAAGTTTCAAACAAATCGGCAGCCATGCCGGCGCAGTCACCAACGTTATCGCCGACGTTGTCAGCAATGGTTGCCGGGTTACGCGGATCGTCCTCCGGGATGCCGGCTTCAACCTTGCCGACAAGATCGCCGCCGACGTCGGCGCCTTTGGTGAAAATACCGCCGCCCAGACGGGCAAAGATCGAGATTAGCGAAGCGCCAAAACCGAGCCCGACGAGCGCATCGATGATCGTGCGGTCGGACGGCTCAAGGCCGAGATATACCGTCAGGAATGCGTAGTAGCACGCCACGCCAAGCAGTGCCAGGCCAGCAACAAGCATACCCGTGACAGCCCCGGCACGAAATGCCACGCTGAGGCCATCGGCAAGCGAAGCAACAGCAGCCTGTGTCGTGCGCACGTTGGCCCTGACAGACACATTCATGCCGATATAACCGGCGAGCCCTGAGAGAACGGCACCAATCAAAAAACCAACGGCGACCTGCCAGCCAAGCGCCGCATACGCGGCAAGGGCAATAACACCGCCGACGATTGCCACCGATATATACTGGCGGTTCAGATAAGCGGCTGCGCCCTCACGAATGGCGGCGGCGATCTCCTGCATTTTATGGTTACCGGCATCAAAGGCCATCACCCATTTAATCGTTATAATGGCGTAAATAATCGAAAATACGCCGCAGGCAATAACCGCCCAAAGCAGTTCGTTCATCACAAGCTCCCTCCACCCAGGACAATGTCAAGCAAACACAAGCGGCTCAGCCCATAACTGCTGCTTTAAGTAACTGCTGCTTTAAGTTTGCTTGCCCGATATAAACTGGCCAACAAAACATGCCAAAATCATGTTTGTATGACAATATGGTTATACGTGTATATGAGCGCGCGCATATAACATTCTATATAGCATGATATTTTTTGAGTGCATTGTTATGGATTCGGTGGTGAGCCACCGCTGATCTGGCAACTTCAATGAAGACGCCCTGGCATGCAAAGCGCTTTTGCGACAATATTTTACCTCATATCTATACTTTATACTTCTTGATTACTTCCATACGTCCACCACAGATGGCTTAACTATTTGATCTTAAAGAAAAAGCTCTAAATCCGTATTTCTCTAAATTCGTATTTTTAAGAGCTATGGCAGCCTAAATACATGAAATTTCTGAAGAATTTATATTTCAGCGGAACATCGACGTAATCAGGTGGAATGATACATGTACCCGCCGCTGATCCTGCTCAAAAACATACCAAAAGTTAGTAATAATGTATGTATCTGCCGTTGATCTTGCACAAAAACATAGCAACAGCTAGTATAATGTTATAAGGACATCCTTAATGATCGCTATCCTTATCATAAACGGCTTGAAACAACCGAGCGGAGAAAAACAATGAAACGCATATTGATCAGCGCTACAGCTCTCGCAATGCTCACGGCGTCAACTGCCAGCGCATTCGCAACAGAATGGAACGTTTCTCTCTGGGGCAAGCGTCGTGCTTTCACTGAGCATGTACATAAGCTTAAAGAACTCGTCGAGGCAAAGACCAACGGTAAATTTAAGCTCAATATTGCCTACGGTACTCTTTCCGGTCCAAAGGATAACCTTGACGGTATCTCCATCGGCGCGTTCGAGATGGCACAATTTTGTGCAGGCTATCACGCACACAAGAACAGGTCTATTACAGTCCTTGAGCTGCCTTTCCTCGGCATTACGTCGCTTGAGCAGGAAGCAGCCGTCTCTAAGGCTGTTTACGCGCATCAAGCCGTCGTCGAGGAGATGGCTGCTTGGGATGCGATACTGCTTATGCCAACTCCCCTGCCACAGTATAACGTGATCGGCACTGGTGAGCCTCCGAGAAAGTTGTCCGATTATGAAGGCATGACCGTTCGCGCAACGGGCGGTATCGGCGAGGCGATGAAAGCTATCGGCGCCGTACCAACCTCGACATCTGCGGCGGAAGTCCGCCAGGCCATGGATAGTGGTGTTGTCAAGGCTGTTTCATTCGCACCGCATGCGCACATGTCCTTCGGTACAGTCGAGAATGCCACGTGGTGGACGACAAATCTTAATCCCGGCACCTTGAACTGCCCTGTTGCCGTCAATTCGGATGCGATAGGTGATCTTAGCCCGCAGGAACGCGAGGCTCTGCTCGGTTCAGTCGATGAGGCGATGGAGCACTACATCACTTATTACAATGAAAATACGATGAATAAGTGGGGGCCGCTGCTTGATGAAAAGGGCATCGAACGCATAACTTATAATCCAGCAGACCTTAAAGAATTCCGCGACAAAGTGGCTGGTCCTGCTGCAGAAAAATGGGTGCAGAAGAACGGGAGTAGGCTGCCAGCACAAGAACTTCTCGATCTCGTCAAGTCTACAATCGCGGATGAAAGTTAATCTTTTACCCCCCCCTTCCATTTTGACCGGTTGCGTCTTGCAACCGGTTTTCTCAGCCTCAATTCCTTTAACTCTGATTTTCAGGTATTCCCCATGGCCGGAGCATCTGCCGTACTCGAAGACGATTCCTTTGTGAGCCGCCTTGATCAAACATTATACCGTTATGAGACATGGCTTGCATTGCTTGGCGGCTTTTCCGTTTTCCTGCTAATGCTTCTTGCTGTTTTCAGCGTCATCGGGCGAAACTTCTTCAATGCGCCCCTGCCAGGCTATGTCGACTGGATCGAACAAGCGATGCCCATTATCGCTTTTCTTGGGATAGCCTACTGTCAGCGCCTCGGCGGACATATCCGCATGGACATTCTCGTCTCAAACCTGAAAGGACGCTACTTATGGCTTTCTGAAGCAGTCGGCGTTTTTTTCATGCTGCTTCTCACACTCTTACTTATGTGGGGCAGCTGGTCTCATTTCGAACGCTCATTCGATTTCGCACAGCCCTTGTGGAGCCGCGATTCAAGCCTGGATATCCGGTTGCCGCTCTGGCCGGCAAAGCTCATTGTTCCCGTTTCATTTGCCATTCTTTCTCTCAGGCTGGCACTGCAATTCTATGTCTATGTCCGTGCTTTCATGAAAAATGAAGAGTTTCCCGTTGCTGTGCCGATGATTGAGGATGCAGCCACAGTGGCGGCAAATGAAGCGGCGTCTGTCTCCGTTGGTTCAAATGACAAGAAATAAAAAGCATAACCACTCTGTAAATGGAGATTTTCGATGACACCGATTGAAATTGGGCTGATCGTATCAGCCGCGCTCCTGGCGATGGTCATACTTGGTGTGCGTGTAGCCTTTGCTGCCGCGATCGCGGGCTTTACAGGGATCGTCTGGATTTTCTGGTCTAAATTTGGATACGATCCAAACAAGTTCTTCAGGGCATTAACAGTCGCCGTGAAGATTTCCGGTCAGGTCCCCCATTCGAAGATCTCCTCACAAGCGCTCTCGCTTATTCCAACGTTTATTTTGATTGGCTACCTGGCATATTATGCGGGCTTTACGAAGGCTCTGTTTGAGGCTGCAAAACGCTGGATCGGCTGGCTGCCCGGCGGCGTTGCGGTTGCAACGGTTTTTGCGACAGCAGGGTTTGCTGCCGTTTCCGGCGCCTCGGTTGCAACATCAGCTGTATTTGCACGCGTTGCAATACCTGAAATGCTGCAACTCGGTTATGACAAACGCTTTGCAGCCGGTGTGGTTGCCGCCGCAGGAACTCTGGCATCGCTGATCCCGCCATCGGCGATCCTTGTGATTTACGCGATTATCGTCGAGCAGGATGTGGGCGCGCTTTTGCTTGCAGGATTTTTGCCGGGGCTGTTCTCGGCAGTCGTTTACGGTGCTCTCGTTGTCGGCATGGCGCTGGCGTTCAAGAATTTTGGCCCTCCCGTTGGCGGCTCCCCGCTTATGCCCCGCCTGCAATCGCGGCCTGCCGTGTTTCCGATATTTTTCGTCCTCGTCA
>CAWUIN010000039.1:0-23813 GCA_963922535.1 uncultured Hyphomicrobiaceae bacterium
ACCGGATATCCCTGGATTATGGAGTGTGTCAGTTAATATATGGATTGGTATTATTGTCAATCGCGTTAATTGTCACCTCGCTTTAACGCCGTCCGAT
Organism: uncultured Hyphomicrobiaceae bacterium; assembly: GCA_963922535.1. Taxonomy (GTDB): domain Bacteria; phylum Pseudomonadota; class Alphaproteobacteria; order Rhizobiales; family Hyphomicrobiaceae; genus Tectiglobus. The sequence goes on from CAWUIN010000039.1 coordinate 98, forward strand.
ATGCCTTGGTGAGCACCCTGCCATAATTGCAGCGCCTGGCGTGTTTCAGCGACATCGTGGACGCGCAGGATCTGCACACCCTGGCTCACGGCATGGCAGGCCGCAGCCAACGATCCGGGCAGGCGCTGTTCAGCAGTTTTTGCAGCCGTCAGCCGACTGATAAAACTCTTGCGCGATGCCCCTACCAGGACCGGCAGGCCAAGGCCGTGCAGCAGGCTCAAATCCGACAGCAGCCCAAGATTGTGTTCAAGCGTTTTGCCAAAACCAATGCCAGGATCGACGATAATCCTGTGGCGGGCAATGCCAGCCCTTAAGCATGCCTCAACCTGTGCTTCAAGATAGTCGAACACGTCAAGCGCAACATCCTCGTAAAAAGGATTGTCCTGCATTGTCCTGGGGTCGCCCTGGGCATGCATGAGAACCACGGGAACCTCCGCCTCGGCAACCACTGCGAGGCTGTCCGCATCAAAGCTGAGAGCCGAAACGTCATTGATGATATCTGCACCTGCGTTGACGGCACGCCGCATGACTTCAGCCTTGCGGGTGTCGATGGAAATGAGCGCATCGCTTTTGCCGGCAAGCCCTTCGATCACCGGCATGACCCGCTCAAGTTCGACCTCAAGCGGAACGGTCTCAGAACCAGGACGTGTGGATTCTCCGCCGATATCTATGATATCAGCACCTTCATCGATCAGACGTCTGGCATGATCGATGGCATGGGCCGCATCGTTGAACTGATCGCCATCGAAGAAGCTGTCTGGCGTCACGTTGACAATGCCCATGATGCGCGGGCGCTGCAGAGACAGGCCGCAAAGCCGTGCTCGTGGTATTTGCAGGCACTCGTACATATCGGCAGCGTTAAGAGCGCGGCGCCCCCAATCGCGCTCCATAAAATCGCCAAGGCTTATAATGCGCCGCTCAATCTCGGCGCCGTTGCGCTCGATCACTTCGACGGCTGTAAAGTCAAGCCATCCATGGGCCAGACGCAGGCATCCCCAAACCTGATTGGATCGCTCCCCATGGTGCGCTGCATAAAGCCCGACCGGGCGCACATAAATTTCACGTAGCATTACTGTCTCTGAGGCATGGTCATCTGTCTCTTCGCTCGGACAGGCATTGTCAGATGGAAAAAATCATGCCGCATATGATGCGACAGCCGAGCTTAGGGCGCCACCAAAATAAACGCTTCAATTTTAGTAAGAAATAGCCTGCAATATGCAGCTTTAGCTCGGAAAATTGAAGCGTTTATTTTGGTGGGCGCTCTTACCTGTGAATATTAAAACGGCCGCGGTAAACACCACGGCCCAAAAAATTACCGATTTTCTTCCCGCCGATAAGATTTCACAGCGTGCATTCAGGCTGTGAAATCCTTATCACGATTGGTCTACGTAGGCTGCGGCTCCATACCGCCGGTTCCTGAATCTTTGTCAGGTCCGCGTACAGGCCGTGTCGCACCAGCTGTTGGTACAGCAGAACCAAGCGGGTCGCCTTTGGCGTCGAGGTCATCTTCCTTGCGTACGATCTTCCCGCCACGCATGACAGTCATACATTCTTCGCCTGATATTGTCTCAAATTCCATCAAAGCTTTGGCAACGGCTTCAAGCTTGTCTTTGTTTGTTTCAAGCACTTCCCAGGCTTTTTGCTCGCCTTGTAAAACGAGACGGCGCACCTCTTCGTCAATCAGCTTGGCCGTATCCTCGGACATATTCTGACGTTGGGTTATCGCGTGCCCGAGAAATACTTCCTGCTGGTTCTCATTATAGAGTAACGGACCGAGCTTGTCACTCATTCCCCATTCAGTTACCATACTTCGGGCCATACTCGTGGCTTGCGTTATATCGCTGGCTGCGCCTGTGTTGAGATGCTCCTTACCGTAGATGATCTGTTCTGCAACGCGGCCGCCGAATGTCATGGCAAGGCGTGCTTCACACCATTTCTTTGAATAGCTGAGCTTATCGCGTTCCGGAAGGCTCATCGTAACACCAAGTGCACGCCCGCGAGGAATGATCGTGACCTTATGCAGCGGATCGTTACCTTCAACCAAAACGTTGACAATGGCATGGCCGGCTTCATGATACGCCGTCGCCATTTTTTCTTCCTCAGTCATGGCCATGGACTTGCGTTCTGCACCCATCATGACCTTGTCCTTAGAGGATTCGAACTCATCCTGCGTAACCAGGCGCTTGTTGCGACGGGCTGCGAGCAGAGCTGCCTCGTTAACCAGGTTGGCCAAATCCGCACCTGAAAAGCCTGGCGTGCCGCGTGCAATAACCTTTGGGTCGACATCTGGCGCCAATGGAACCTTACGCATGTGGACGCGTAGAATTTTCTCGCGACCGGCAACGTCAGGGTTGGGCACAACGATCTGGCGGTCGAAACGACCGGGGCGCAGGAGTGCAGGGTCCAGCACGTCGGGACGGTTGGTGGCTGCAATCAGAATAACGCCTTCATTGTATTCAAAACCATCCATTTCAACGAGCAGCTGGTTGAGTGTCTGCTCACGCTCGTCGTTGCCACCGCCAAGTCCGGCACCGCGATGACGCCCAACGGCATCGATTTCATCGATGAAAATGATACATGGTGCATTCTTCTTGGCCTGGTCGAACATATCGCGCACACGGCTGGCGCCGACACCGACGAACATTTCAACAAAATCAGAGCCGGAAATCGTGAAAAAAGGCACATTCGCTTCGCCTGCAATTGCCCGGGCTAAAAGCGTTTTACCTGTACCAGGCGGGCCAACCAGCAAAGCGCCGCGCGGAATCCGACCGCCAAGGCGCTGAAATTTTTGTGGATCCCGCAGGAATTCAACAATTTCCTGCAGGTCGTGTTTGGCTTCATCGACGCCTGCAACATCATCAAACGTTACGCGGCCGTGACGCTCTGTCAAAAGTTTAGCTTTCGACTTGCCAAACCCCATTGCGCGACCGGAACCAGACTGCATCTGCCGCATGAAGAAAATCCACACGGCGATAAGGATCAGCATGGGAAACCAGGATAAAATAACACCAAGTAAAGAAAATTCTTCTTCAATCGGGCGTGCGTTGATCTTTACTCCGGCAGTGCGCAGCTCTTCCACAAGTTTTGGATCTTGTGGAGCGAACGTTGTGAATGTTTCACCGTTGTTGAGCTTGCCGGTTATGCTGTCGCCCTTAATGGTGACTTCCTCAACGGTTTTGGCTGAAACCGAATTGAGAAAGTCACTGTAAGATATTTCCGATGGCCGGTCCCGCTGGTTCTGTGCTTGGAACATATTAAACAGAGCAACCAGCAGGAGAGCGATGATTACCCAAATCGCGAAATTGCGAAAGCCTGAATTCATACTAATTTCCTTGGGGTTTGGAGCCCGACCGGCGCACAATCTAGACGATTAACCAGGACACCGGGAGATGATAATTATGGGATGACAGATAGGCATTGAAGAAAGGTTTGCCAAGAAGCCTTTCACCCTAGCGTTGCTGTTATTAAAATTGCCTCAAAAAAATATCCGTGTTTTGTCTTTGCAGCGGGTGCACAAGGGGGTGCACAGAGCGCCAGTAAAGCAATGGATATTTCGATATCAGGTGCTGCACGCGTGGCGAAACCGATAAAGCGGTCTGAGATGCAATTTGATATGCTCCGTGAGATTTAATTTATTAGCGATTGGTCAACTTTAATTCGATGCGACGATTGCGGCGCAAGGCCTGTGCGGAACGGCCTTCATCCAGAGGTTGGAATTCACCGTAACCAGCAGCCACCAGGCGTTGCGGCGAGACACCCCGGGAAATCAGGTAGCGCACGACCGAAATTGCACGGGCTGTCGACAACTCCCAGTTAGAGGGAAAATCGGAGCTGCTGATTGGCTGGACGTCCGTGTGGCCATCGACCTGTATGGCCCAGTTGATCTCTTTAGGAATCGAACCTGTCAGTTCAATGATCGCCTTGGCCAATTCATCGATAGCAGCCAACCCTTCAGGAGACATATTCGCCTGGCCGGATGGAAAAAGAACCTCTGATTGAAAAATGAAACGGTCGCCGACAATGCGAATGTCCTTACGCCCTCTGAGAAGATCGCGCAAACGCCCGAAAAAGTCGGAACGGTAACGCTGCAGTTCCTGCACCTGCCGGGCGAGAGCTGCGTTCAGACGATTGCCGAGGTTGGCGATTTGCTCTTGCGATTTTTGATCGCGCTGTTCCGATGCTTCGAGTGCCGCATTCAACGCGGCAATTTGCCTTCGAAGTGCAAGCAATTGCTGGTTCAGCAAATCGACGCGGGCCAGAGCGTCTTCGGAAAGCTTTTTTTGTTCAGTAAGCTCAGAAGATAAAGCCGCAATTCTGGTCTCAGATTCCGTCACTTTCGTTTCGTCGGCTGCAGCAAGATTTTGTAATTTTGTATTCTCAAGCTGCAAGGCAGAAAGCGTAGCGCGGAGACTTAAAAGTTCTTTATCGGATTCCTGGCTTTTGCCTTTTTCCAAAGAAAGTAAAGTGGTTAATTCCGCAATCTGGCGGTTCAAGCGGCGCAAAGCGTTGTCTTTACCGCTTGCTTCCTGACTGACGAAGTACTGCGCCAGCATGAAAATAGACAACAGAAAAGTAAAAACCAGCAACAAAGTCGATAACACGTCGACGTAGCCAGGCCAGAACTCACCGTATTCGCCTGTGCGGCGCGCGCTTCGTGATCGCGGCATCGTTACCTCCGGGCTGAATTCGCAATCAGATCGCGTATCATGTTCATTATTTCATGCTGCTGCGAAGATTGATCGTCAGCCCACTGACGGACGATTTCCTGTTCACGCCGCATTTCGCTCAGCAACTGGTTCACGCCATGAGAAAGCTGTTGTACGCTTTGATTGTCATTTGCCTGCAAACGATCAGCCAGTTCGGACAATGACCGCTGGATCTCAAACATTGCATTGTAAATCTGCCTGTTGATTTGATCTGTTCCTGGTGACGCGGCGCCGGCAGGCGTAAGTTCGGTGATCCCGGAAAGCCAGTCCTCAAGTTCGTTATAGAAACGGTTATGGGCATGGTTGGCCTGTAACTCAAGGAAACCGACGATCAAAGAGCCAGACAGACCAAACAACGATGAGGCAAAGGCCGTGCCCATGCCACGTAGCGGCTCGGCAAGGCCGGTCTTGAGTTCCTGAAAAACAATTGCACTATCATTTGAACTGGTGTCGAGCGCACTGATCGTTTTGCCAACGGATTGTATCGTATCAAGGAGCCCCCAGAATGTTCCGAGCAATCCCAGGAATACCAGCAGACCAATCGTATAGCGCCCGGTGTCACGTGCCTCATCAAGGCGCGAGCCTATCGAGTCCATGATCGAACGCATCGATACCGTCGAAAGGGAGATGACCCCGGTACGATCACGAAGCATCGTCGCCATGGGAGCCAGAAGAACCGGCCGATGGGATATTGCAAGACCAGGATCGGCGATGCGAAACGCGTTCACCCAGCGAATTTCCGGATAAAGGCGAATAACCTGGTGGAACGAAAATACAATGCCACACAGAAGTACGACAATGATAAGACTGTTAAGGCCAGGATTTGACTGGAAAGCAGCCAGGAACTGCGTAGAAAGAATGGTTGCAATCAGCCCGACAAAAACCAGAAAAACGAACATTTGCATTAAATAGACGGCTGGCGTTGACAAGCTTCGCGTTAAAGGTGCCTGTAATGGATCTGACATTCGTCTACGTGCCATTCCTTGTTTCTCCAATCCAACCCGCAGGCTGAACCATGGTGAAGTTTTTGTCACACAAAACCGGCATTTTACGACCCAGATTTATACGTGATTCCTAATTCCTACACAGGGCCAGTTGCGTTTGCCGCGTGAGGCAGGCGAAGACAGATCGCTTCGCTCGTCACTAAAGATGGTTTGCTTCGGGCAGCAGCTCTTTATCAAGCGAACGCAACGCTGCGGGCTTGAAAATCTGCATGTCCTTCCGTCTGGTTGCTGGAACCGCACCGGATTTCGACAAACCAACTCTCGTATGCTACCTGACGACACGCCCTGAACTTGAGCATAATTACACTATAGACATGACTGTACTATAAATGTAAGCCGCATGTTAATGCCTGACTGTGACCATCTTTAATCAAACTGCGCCAGTATGACCAGAAATCATTCAATCTTATCCCCGGCGCGCATCTGGCGTGTCGAGAAAAATTCCACAATAGTATCAATTATGTCGACTGCTTACGTGTTTGTCTGGTGCTGCATCGCAGCGGTTGCCCACATTACGCCAGCATAATGTTGTGCAAATGCAACTTCCATTAATTTTAAAGATAAAAATCAAGGAGAAATTTGTATGTCCGACAGCATGAATATTGTGCAGCCTGAATTCGCTACGCTTGCCGTCCACGCAGGCGCTTCGCCCGATCCATCGACCGGGGCACGCGCCACGCCAATCTATCAGACGTCTTCATTCGTTTTTGACAGTGCCGATCACGCCGCCTCATTATTTGCGCTGGAGGCGTTCGGTAACATCTATACGCGCATCGGCAACCCCACACAGGCGGTGCTGGAAGCGCGTATGGCAGCCCTTGAAGGCGGCACCGCAGCCCTTGCCGTCGCTTCCGGACATGCTGCCGAATTCCTGGTTTTCCACACTTTGCTGGAGCAGGGGGACGAGTTTATTTCCGGCAGGCAGCTTTACGGTGGTTCCATCAATCAGTTCAACCACGCTTACAGGAAGTTTGGCTGGAATGTGAAATGGGCGGACGCAACCAGGCCGGAGACTTTCGCGGCTGCGATCTCTGACAAAACCCGCGCCATCTTTATTGAAAGTATCTCCAATCCCGGCGGGATTATTGTCGATATTGAAGCAATTTCAGAGGTTGCCAGGCAGGCGGGAGTGCCGTTGATTGTCGATAATACCATGGCCTCTCCATATCTCTGCCGGCCGATCGACTTTGGCGCCGATATTGTTGTGCATTCGCTGACCAAGTTCATCGGTGGTCATGGCAACGCAATTGGTGGTATTATTGTCGACTGTGGAACATTTGACTGGCTGGGCTCCAAACATCGCTATCAGACACTTGTCGAGCCCAACGCGTCTTATAACGGTATGACAATAGCTGAGACGTTTGGCAATTTTGCTTTTGCGATTGCCTGCCGCGTTATGGGGCTGCGCGATCTCGGCCCGGCTATTGCGCCGATGAACGCCTACCTGCTGTTGACCGGCTGCGAGACGCTGCCGCTGCGCATGGCACGTCATTGCGAAAATGCACAGGCGGTTGCTGAATATCTCAAAACCAATGAAAAGGTATCGTGGGTCAGCTATGCCGGCCTGCCGGAAGATCCTTACCATGCTCTGCACAAAAAAATCTGTCCTAAGGGAGCTGGGGCAGTCTTTACATTCGGTCTGAAGGGCGGTTACGATGCGGGCATACAGTTTGTTGAAAACCTTAATCTTTTTAGCCATCTCGCCAATATCGGCGATACGCGCAGCCTGGTGATACATCCCGCTTCCACGACGCATCGCCAGCTTGCCGATGAAGAACGTGTTGCAGCCGGCGCCGGTCCTGACGTGGTACGATTGTCAATCGGCATCGAAGACAGGAACGATATTATCGCAGACATTGAGCAGGCGCTGCAGTCCGTGGTGGCCTGACATGAGCGCACAGAGAGTTGCACCTTAAGACGCACGACCTGATTTCGCTGCAGACGGGCAGACGCGGTTGGCATTAAGTTGAAACGCGGACAGCCAGTCTGCAGGGCCGTATAAACCACTGGATAAACCAATGGATCGCGCAGCGAGAGCACATGGTATACCACAGTTCTGTCGCCATCCGGTAAGTTCCAGCTGTTTGAGGCAGCTCGGCCTTATGCCCTTTAGGCTGGTGGTTTTGCGTGTCTGCAGCATTGCTTTATAAACGTGGCAAGGCGCTCGCGAACTCAATAGACGCGGATCGATTGGATATATGGCAAAAAAAATCAAAGAAAAGCGGCCCGCGGCGCGGCTGCCTAAAGGCTTTCGCGATATCGCGGCAGATGAAATTCGCTTGATGCAGCGAATGCTGGCAACGATCTGTGAGGTCTATGAATCCTATGGATTTGAGCCGCTTGAAACGCCAGCGTTTGAATATACCGATGCGCTGGGCAAATTTCTGCCCGATACGGACCGCCCCAACGAGGGGGTTTTTTCGCTCCAGGACGAAGATGAGCAATGGATGTCGCTGCGTTACGATATGACGGCCCCGTTGGCACGCCATGTTGCAGAGAATTACCAGCACATTGCCAAACCGTTTCGCCGCTATACGTCCGGCCCCGTGTGGCGCAATGAAAAGCCGGGCCCCGGCCGTTTCCGCCAATTCATGCAGTTCGATGCCGATACCGTGGGGACTGCTAATATTGCGGCCGACGCCGAGATTTGTATGCTGGCAGCCGATACCATGGAACGCCTTGGTTTCAGGCGTGGCGACTATGTTATCCGGGTTAATAACCGTAAGATACTGGATGGCGTGCTCGCTGGCATGGGCATTGATCCGGAAAGTTCCGGGCACGCTGCACAGCGTCTTATTATCCTGCGTGCGCTTGATAAAATGGATCGACTTGGCGTCGAAGGCGTGCGTTTGCTGCTTGGGCCCGGCCGCAAAGACGAATCTGGAGATTTCACTGAAGGAGCCGGCCTTGACGATGCTACGATTGATAAAGCCGTGCACTTTCTGGAGAGCGGGCAGCAGACCCGCGCGGCTACGGTGTGCACCTTGAAAGAGCTGATCGGCGGCAATCCCCGTGGTCTCGAGGGCGTTGAAGAGCTGCAGGGCATGGATGATCTGTTGGACGCGGCAGGATTTGCAGAGGATCGGGTGACGATTGATCCGTCCGTCGTGCGCGGTCTTGATTATTATACCGGTCCTGTATTCGAGGCTGAACTAACCTTTGAAGTTAAAAATGAACAGGATCAGGTCATCCGTTTCGGCTCTGTTGGCGGCGGCGGCAGATATGACGATCTGGTTTCCCGCTTCACTGGCCAGGCCGTTCCGGCAACAGGCTTTTCGCTTGGTGTCTCCCGTCTCCAATCTGCGCTTATGCTGCGTGACAGTCAGCCAGGCGAACGGGCCATTGGTCCGGTCGTTGTTCTGGTCATGGACCGGGCCGAGCAGGGCCGTTACCAAACTATGGTGCAGCAGTTGCGCAATGCAGGTATTCGTGCAGAAATGTATCTTGGCACGGCGGGCATCAAGCCGCAAATGAAATACGCCGATAAGCGCGGGGCTCCGTGTGTTGTCATCCAGGGTGGTGATGAGCGCGCTGCCGGTGAAATTCAGATCAAAGACTTGATCGAAGGGGCGCGTCTTGCGCAGGGAATTGCCGATTCCAAAGAGTGGCGGGAAGAACGACCCGCGCAGTTCTCAGTTCCCGAGGGCGAACTGGTGGCTGCCGTGAAAAACGTTCTCGCCCGTTATAAACAAAACGCATAGCGCCGGAGCCAAAGAAAAATGTCGGCGGAGACAGCACGCAATTTTTTTCAAACGCTAGAAGATCAGGCCCATAGCATTCTGGCTGTGTTCAACAGTCAGGGTTATGAGACCGTTGCTCCTGCCATCATCCAGCCTGCTCAGATTTTTCTTGATGTGGTCGGCGAGGATCTACGCAGCAGAACATATGTGTTCACAGATCCGGAAGGCGCTGAACTGTGTCTGCGTCCCGATCTCACAGTTCCAACCTGCCGCCTGCATTGGGAACGTCATGGCCGTGCAAACGCTGCCGGCCGCTATTGTTACAATGGCCCGGCATTCCGTTTTCAACCCGGTGGCGACAGTACAAATCATCCGCGCGAATTTCGCCAGGCCGGCATCGAACACTTTAGTTGCACGCAATACGAAACGGCCGAAACCGAAGTTCTTGTGCTTATTATCGAAGCGCTGAAAGCTGCCGGCCTCACCGATTTTACAATTCGTATTGGCGATGTTGGCATCTTTGAAGCGCTGCTGAATTCTCTGGAATTGCCGGCCCGCAGGTGCCGGCGTCTGAGAGCGCAGTTTTGGCGCTCCAGGGCGACCTTTCACGCGGAGCTGGAAGAATTATCGTCAAGGCCGGCGGCTGTTGTTGACGGGCTTCCCCAAGATTTACTGCGCGCCATCGCCAATGCAAAAAGATCTGCCTTTGAACAGATTATCGAGGATTATCTGGTGCGCAATGAAATCGAGTTGATTGGCGCGCGTTCACCAGCGGAAATCGCTGAAAATTTATCGGCCATGATTGAAGATGCAGCGTCTGAGCCACTGGCGGATGAAAAACGCGAATTGATTGAGAATTATCTCGGAGTTACTGCGCCGGCACGTGCAGCTGGCGCGCGCATGCGCGATCTCATTCAAGCAACGGGATACGACGTGTCGGCTCCCTTGGATACCTACGATCGGCGGCTGAAAAATTTTGCTGCTGCCGGGATTGATCTGAGCCAACTGCATTTCTCAGCCCATTTCGGGCGACGGCTTGAATATTATACCGGCTTTGTCTTTGAGATACTGGCCAACGGCTTCGATGCGGACAGCCCGATTGCGGGAGGCGGCCGCTATGACAAGCTCATGCATGTGGTTGGCGCGACAGTTGATGTGCCGGCAGTTGGCGCCATGATTCATACTGAGCGCCTGCTGAGCGCCGTACAGGGAGGCAGCATTGAGTGAAAAACTGATTATTGGTGTTCCCTCAAAAGGCCGTCTGAAGGAGAATACGGATGAGATTTTTTCTAAGGCGGACATTGCAATCTCCAAAACCGGCAGTGAGCGCGCCTACCGTGGCGAAATCTGCGGGCTGGCGGGCGTCGAAATTTCTTACATCTCCGCCTCGGAGATCGCAAATGCCCTGAGCACGGGCCGCATACACCTTGGCATCACCGGTGAAGATCTGGTTCGCGAAGAAATTATTAATGCAGATGAGCGCGTCACTTTTATCAAGAAACTCGGCTTTGGTTTTGCCGATGTTGTGGTCGCCGTTCCGAACTGCTGGGTCGATGTGCGTCGCATGCGGGATCTTGATGCAGCAGCCCAGATTTATCGCCGCTACCATTACCGCCCGATGCGCGTTGCAACAAAGTACATGAACCTGACCCGCAAACATTTTAAGCGCCATGATATCAGTGATTACCGGATCGTCGAAAGCATCGGTGCGACCGAGGGAACGCCTGCAAGCGGCAAAGCGGACCTGATTGTTGACATCACCAGCACCGGTGCGACACTTAAAGCCAACGCACTCAGAGTTCTGGATGGAGATGACGGCGTCATTCTCAAGTCCGAAGCCAATCTGATTGCCTCTAAGACCATCGCCTGGACGCCCGGAACGCGCGCCATTGAAAACGAAATTTTATCTCGGCTCGGCTTAGGATAAACATTATCTTAAAGGCTGTGTTCTGACCTAATGTTATCTTTTTGTTCCTGCATTGCTTCCGCAGTTATGGAGGTGTCGATGAAAGCGCAGGATTTCAAGGACTTTGTTCCTCAACTGGATATTCTGAGCGAGGTGTAGCGCGAGGCTCTGATGGTAGCGCTCAAGGCTAAGGGCTCGACGAACGAGGTGGTTGCGCTCATTGAAATGCAGTTTATAACCGCGCCCTGCCGCGGGCACTGCAAATTGAAACGTATCATGCTGTAGGGGCACGCATCGGGGCTCAGGCCTTACAAATGTCAGGATTGCGACCGCACGTTCAATGCGCTCACCGGCACGCCGCTTGCCCGCCTTCAGCGCCGTGATGCCTGGCTTGACTGCGCGCGCGCAATGGTTGACTGTAACCTGCCTCAGGAAGGCAGCCACGCGTGCAAAAGTATGTCTTACTGGCTGTTACACAGCATGTGGTGCATGGCGCCGAAAAAGTCACGCTGGTGCAACGCCACATTCGAGACGCTGCGTGCGGCGTTCATGAGGATCGCGGTCCCCGTCGAAGAAATGAAAACGCGCATCAAGCTGTCGTTTCCGAGTGGCTGCCTGAGGCTGCCATGCTAGAGTTTATTGTCATCCGTCTCGGTGCCTCACCGCCATAGAGCACGCGGCCTTGTGCCGCTTGAGTTCTGGACGGTCAACCTTTCAACGTGTACCCCAGCGTCCTCGAATTTGACCGCCGCAAACCCGTCAGATTCTGGGCGTCGAAAGAAGTCAAGCCCATTTTCCACAGCTTGCGATAAATAAAACTGGCTAGCTCAGATCTCATTTGTACTTGCCCACATTGCGATGTACGGCTAATTACCGGTGCAATGCAGTGCACAAGTTTTGAATGTGCTCAGCAGAATTTATGCGTTTGACCGGCGAAGTTTATCTGCTTGTTTTCTGGCAGAAATTAATGATTGAACAGGGGTGACTTTTTTACTAGGTCGTGTCGTCAGTCAGAACATGCGCCGCGCTTTTGCGATACAATTCCCTTTTCAAAGGACCTCCCATGCTGCCGACGCCACGCTTCGATCTACATCCTAATACCGCTGATTTTGAACGCCTGCCGCTGATCAAACCGACAGGCTTTCGAGAATATGATGCGCGTTGGCTTTTTCCTCAGGAAATCAATCTGATGGGCCTTCAGGCCATCGGTCTTGGCCTGGCTACTCTGTTGGCACGCCGCGGTGTGCCAAAGCGGATTGTTGTGGGCCACGATTTCCGTTCCTATTCCGCATCTGTCAAGCAAGCACTGATGTGCGGCCTCCTTGCAGGTGGTGCTGAAGTTCATGACATTGGCCTTGCACTTTCGCCAATGGCTTATTTTGCACAGTTTGAACTTGATGTGGAGGGCGTTGCTATGGTGACCGCCAGCCACAACGACAACGGCTGGACCGGCATCAAGATGGGCATGAACCGGCCGCTGACTTTCGGCCCCGATGAAATGAGCGAACTCAAGGCGATCGTGCTGGGTGGGCAGTTCGAGACAGCTACAGGTGGCCGTTACGTCTTTGTGCCGGATCTTGCCGAGCGCTACATGAGATCACTCGCAGACCGTCCGAAGCTTTCACGCAGGCTGAAAGTTGTTGCAGCCTGCGGCAATGGTACGGCAGGTGCTTTTGCACCGCAGGTTCTGGAAGCAGTAGGCTGCGATGTCATTCCATTGGATGCCGAGCTTGATTACACCTTCCCGCGCTATAATCCCAATCCGGAAGATATGAAGATGCTACACGCCATTGCCGAGGCAGTGCGTGAGCATAATGCGGATGTCGGGCTTGGCTTTGACGGCGATGGCGATCGTTGCGGCGTGGTTGATAATGAAGGCAACGAAATCTTTGCCGACAAGGTTGGCGTCATGCTGGCCCGCGATATCTCAGTTCTCCATCCGGGTGCTAAATTCGTGGCTGACGTCAAGTCAACCGGCCTTTTTATGACGGACCCGGTTCTCAATGCCAACGGTGCCAGGACCACCTACTGGAAAACCGGTCATTCCTATATCAAGCGTTACAGCCACGAGACGAAATCCCTCGTCGGATTTGAAAAGTCGGGCCACTTTTTCTTCAACCCGCCGCTGGGGCGCGGCTACGATGATGGGCTTGTCGCAGCGCTGGCCATTTGCGATATGCTCGATCGCAATGCGGATAAAACGATGGCCGATCTGCTGCGCGATCTGCCCAAAACGTGGCAGTCGCCGACCATGTCACCGCACTGTGGCGATGAGGTGAAATACGGCGTCGTCGAGAAAATTGTCGGACATTATCAAAGTGTGTTCAATAACGGCGGCATGCTTGCCGGTCAGAAGGTCGTTGACCTGATCACTGTGAACGGTGTGCGCGTTGTACTGGAAGATGGCACCTGGGGCCTTGTGCGTGCCTCATCCAATAAACCGGAATTGGTGGTCGTTGTCGAAAGCCCGACGTCGGAACAAAACATGCGTGCCATTTTTGCCGATATCGAAGCCGAACTGCAACGCCACCCAGAAATCGGTGCATTCAATCAGAAGATTTGAAATGGATTGAAGTTGAATTACTGACCTGCACGAGCATAAAAATCGCATAAGTATCATGTGGTTTTTTTATGGTCCAGACAGACTGAATGCTGCGCAACCTCGACGCAGCCAAATTTGCAATTTCATTTGTGATCATCTAATCTAACGACACTACACACTGCAATATCTCAAGTTGAAACTTGATGATTAGTGTGTGGATTTAGCTGTAACCTGGAACAAAGGAAATCGTTATCCTTTGCCTTAAGCAAATTTATGCTGCCCTTCTTCGTTTGCGCGACCGCCTGCGTAGTCACGTTACAGCTATGCCAAATTCTTTAAATTTGGCCGCTTCAAATTCTGCCCTTCACATTCAAAATTACAACTTCAATCCATTCGGAGAAAAGTACATGCGTAAAGCATTTATCGGCGTTGTCAGCGCCGTTGCAGGCCTTTCCATGTTGTCTGCAACCGCATCGGCAGATTGCGGCGAAGTCACAATCACGGAAATGAACTGGGCATCCTCCCAGGTCGTTACTGCAGTTTCAAAGTTTCTGCTGGAGCAGGGCTATGGCTGTACAGTGAAGAAGGTGCCATCAGCGACCACGACTGCTGTCACTTCGCTGGCGGAAACCGGTAAGCCGGACATCGTGACAGAGCTTTGGGTTAATTCTACTCCTACTTACAGCAAACTTGAAGCCGAAGGGAAGGTGAAAACTGCAACCGAGGTTTTGTCCGATGGGGGTGTTCAGGGTTGGTGGATCCCGAAGTATCTGGCCGATAAGCATCCTGAACTCAAGACAATCGAAGACGTGATGAAAAATCCAGATCTCGTTGGCGGTATGTTTCATAACTGTCCGGACGGCTGGGCTTGCCGGAAGATTAATGACAGCTTGATACGTGCATTGAAGCTGGAAGATAAGATGAAGGTCTTTAATCATGGTTCCGGTGAAACGCTGGATACCTCGATTGCTTCGGCTTATACGGACAAAAAACCGTGGTTCGGCTATTATTGGGCACCGACGTCCATACTTGGCAAATATCCAATGGTTCAGATCACTATAGGCCCGTACAATGCTGAGATCCATGACTGCAATGCCAAGGGCAGTGACTGTGAAACTCCGGGCGTATCTGCTATTCCTGTAGGCCGTGTGATTACAGCTGTAACCACTGATATGGCAAACAAAAATCCGGCCGTATTTGAACTGATGTCTAATGTTGCTTTCACAAATGCACAAATGGGCGAAGTGCTTGCGTGGAAGGAAGACAATAATGCATCTGCAGACGAGGCTGCGGTTCACTTCCTGACGAAATATAAAGACGTCTGGGCCGGCTGGCTGAACGAGAGCGCCAAAGAAAAGCTTGCCGCGCTTCTGAAATAAATCATTCGAACATTCAAAAGAGCATCATGTAGGGCAATAATCTCTAATGCATCTGCATGATGCTAGCAGACAATCTGATCTGGTTAAAAAAAAATAAAAACAAAAAACTGGAGAAAGATAAAAGGGAAGACCATTAAAGAATGGGTGCTTACGACGGACTGTTTGACACGTTAGGCCTTAGGTCATGGTGCGACGAGGGAAAAACCTCTGATGGTGCTACCAGTATGGCTGATCTGCTGTCACAAGTGCAGGGTGGAGCGGAGAAGACGCCATGGTGGGATGTTCCTTTTCCATCGCTCAATGTGCTGCACGAATCCTGTCATTCAATGCCGCGTACACGTGATATGACGGCCGGTGTAGAACAAGGCTTTCTCGATATAAAGGACGTCCTTAAGTTTTTTCTTGATCCAGCCACGCAGCCGCTCAGCTGGCTCCTTGAGGGAGCGCTTTACACGTTTAGCACGTTGCCCTGGTGGGTCATCATACCACTCATACTCATTGCCGTTTTTTATGCGGCGCGCTCCTGGGGGGTGGTCGCGTTCGTTGCTGTGTGTTTTTTGTTTTTTGCTTTTATCGACCACTATTCCTACGCTATTGAAACGCTCTCCATTATTTTTGTTTGTACGGTGCTGTGTGTCGTTTTGGGTGTGCCGATTGGCATTGGCATGTCTAAAAACAATGCCTTCCAGAAGTCGGTTATCCCAATTCTGGATATGTTGCAGACCTTGCCGTCATTCGTTTATCTGATTCCGTTGATCTTTTTATTTTCAGTCACCGAACCAAAGCTTTATGGCATCGCCATTATTCTATATGCCATCGTGCCGGTGATCCGCCTCACCGATCTTGGAATCCGTCTGGTCGACAAGGATGTGCTTGAAGCAGCGGACGCATTTGGCATGACGCCACGCCAGAAACTGTTCGGCGTTGAAATTCCTTTAGCCTTGCCTAACATCATGGCTGGTGTCAACCAGACAATCATGATGGCGCTGGCCATGGTCGTGATCGCCTCGTTGGTGTCCGCACCCGGGCTCGGCGTTTTGGTTTTACGCGGAATTCGCAATCTGGAGCTTGGTGTCGGACTCGTCTCAGGTCTGTGTATTGTTTTGCTTGCTGTCATCCTTGATCGTGTCAGCAAAGCGTCCATGGCTCGTATTAATGTCGCGCACAGAACCTGATGGAGAACATGGTGAGCAATACCAGAAAAGTTTCAGTCCGCAATCTGTATAAAATATTCGGGCCCGATCCGCAGTCGGTACTGCCACTGGCGCGTGAGGGTATCGAAAAACAGGTTATGCTTGAGCAGCACGGCCACGTCATTGCTTTAAGCGATATCAATATGGAGGTTGGCGAAGGTGAAATTACGGTTGTTATGGGGCTGTCGGGCTCCGGCAAATCGACACTGATACGCCATTTCAACCGCCTGATTGACCCAACCGCAGGAGAAATCCTGGTGGATGGCGCTGATATTGTCTCGTTCTCGGCGTACGAGCTACGCCGTCTGCGGACGCAGCAAATGTCAATGGTATTTCAGAAGTTTGCCTTGCTGCCGCATCGCAGCGTTCTGGAAAATGCTGGCATGGCTGTGCGGATCAGAGGGGAAAGTGCGGAAGCTGCCGACAAGGAAGCCGTGAAATGGCTGGAAAGGGTTGGTCTCAAAGGTTTTGAAGATCAATATCCGTATCAGCTGTCGGGCGGCATGCAGCAACGCGTTGGAATTGCGCGCGCTTTGTCGTCGAACGCACCAATTATGTTGATGGACGAAGCGTTTTCGGCGCTCGATCCGCTCATTCGCACCGATATGCAGGATTTACTGCTCGAGTTGCAGACCGATCTGCAAAAGACCATTGTTTTTATTACACATGATCTTGATGAAGCATTGAAGCTTGCCGATCATCTGGTCATCCTCAAGGATGGCTGTGTTGTGCAGCAAGGTGAGCCGCAAAATATCCTGCTTAAACCGAACGACCCTTATATCGAAGATTTTGTCAGCGACATCAACCGTGCGCGTGTTCTGCGTGTGTGTTCCGTTATGTCGCCAATCAATGGCGCCCTGCCGGCAACGGAGGGCCAAGTTGACTACAATGATACACTTGAGAGCGTGATCGGCGTATCCGGTGGCGATACTGCATACACCTATACGGTTATGCGGGATGGCGCTGCCGTAGGACTGCTGGATATGCAGGATTTGGTTAAGGCGCTGGTGCCACGTGCGGCCTCGGATACCAAAGCCACAATATGACAACTTAGGAACTTGACTATATTAAGGTTCTGTAATTGCTGATCAAGCTATAATGGTTGTTGAAAGCACCCAACCGAAAGCTGATCCGTATGCGTTCAAACATTACCTTAAAGTTTATCCTGGTGTTGCCGTTGATAATGTCGGCAACCTGCCTCGCTCAGGAAAGCAATCCGCAAGCGCCTGAGAAAAGTCAGCTAAAAATCTCTCTCCCAGGGGATAAACCTGAGATAGAAATCAGAAAGCTCCAGGTTGAGCCACTTATTGAGCGCTTTATTATGGATGAATTAAAAGCGCTGCGCCAGGATTTGGCCAATACACGCGTTGAGATGATACGCGAAATAACCGATCGCGAGCTTTCTGTCGCGCAGGGCGTTTCGAATGTGGCCAATAACACGGTTATGTTCTTCTTTTATGTGTTTGCCGCGCTGAGTGCCGTGTTTGCGGTTTGGGGGTGGCGTTCGATGCAGGATTTGAAAAATTCAGTTCGCGAAGCCTCGGAATTGGAAATTTCCCGCCTTAGCCGTGAGTATGAAAAGCGCTTGACAAGTCTGGAGAAAGAACTCCACTCAAAGGGAGAAATTATTCTTGAAAACCAGCGTGAGATCGAACGCACGCAAAACATACATGCATTGTGGCTGCAAGCCAATCAGACGCCCGATCCACGTGCTAAGATTGAGATTTACGATAAGATACTGGAACTGTCGCCAGGCGATCAGGAGACAATGGCCTACAAGGCAGATGCAGCACTCCTGCTTGGCGATCGCGATTGGGCATTGAGCTTGTGTAATCGTATTCTCACAGACAACCCTGAAAGCAGCGCTGCGCTCTATCAACGTGCATGCGCTTATGCAGGTCTGGGTAATCACGATGCGGCAATCTCTGATCTTAAGTTAGCCCTTGAGCTTAGCCCTACGTTGAAAGAGCGCCTGCCGGAAGAGGAAGAATTCACCATACTGGCAGGCAATTCTGATTTTGAAAACCTGATCAATCATGCTGATCAACAGGATTGATCAGAGACCTTATACGAATGACTTAATCTAAGAACAAAACAAGATCAGCCAATTTTACAGCACTTTA
Source organism: uncultured Hyphomicrobiaceae bacterium (assembly GCA_963922535.1). GTDB lineage: Bacteria > Pseudomonadota > Alphaproteobacteria > Rhizobiales > Hyphomicrobiaceae > Tectiglobus. The sequence continues at coordinate 18,631 of CAWUIN010000039.1, forward strand.
TTGTTTGGCGCACTGTCGCGCGTTTCTCTGCCTTGGCGTCAAAGCAGTTTGTCTGGAAGGAAGCAGCTCCTTTCTGCAGGCAACGGCAGCGCGGCTTACCAGAGTTTGAGACCCGATGGAATTGGCAGGCCGCCGGCAATGTCCTGCATTTTGTCCTGGGCGGTTTCGTCGGCCTTGATCTTGGCATCCTGCACGGCAGTGACGATCAAATCCTCAAGGATTTCGGCTTCTTCAGGCTTCATCAAAGATGGATCAATCTTGATCCCGCGCATTTCGCCCTTGCCGTTGAGCGTTACACGGACCATGCCGGCTCCCGACTGGCCGCTTACTTCCATGTCGGCAAGCTCCTGCTGCATTTGTTGCATCCTGGCCTGCATGTCTTGGAACTGTTTCATCATGCCCATGATGTCGCGCATCTGCTTTCCTCTTTTTTAGTTGCTTATGTTTTATCTATAAAAGTTAACGGCATATAACTTTTACTCGCATAGAAAACTGACATTTTTTAGCGCCATGAGCAAGACGCCGCGCCAGTGCGCATATCCCGCCATATCACGGGCGTCACCAGAGACAGGCTGGCTAAAGTATATAAAGTACTGGAAGCCCAAGGCTTTTTTATACACTGGTGCTGTATGAAAAACGCGGCAGCTGACGGCAGACTTTAAGGTCCCGTTTTTTGTAAGATTGAATAAGATTTTGTCACATTATTACTCTCTAATGCTTCCATTAATCAGCGCTCACGTCCAGCGTCAGCCAGCTGGATGCCTTAAGATGTGTTTGGAGATATGTCTGGCAGCTTGATTTTGTTGTCAGGAAAGAGAGGCGAGAAATACATGCGATTCATAACCTTGGGATTCGTATTAATGCTTGGGCTTGTTACAGCCCAAAGCATTGTGGCGCGGCCAGCCCATGCTCTGCCCGCTGGTAAAATCATCGACAGGAGCGCACCGGAAAACGGTTTGCTCCATAATGTTCATGGTTCCCATTGCAGCAGGCGGTATGGCAGAGTATGGCATTGGCACGGCAACCATGGACATGTCCATAAAAAGTGGCATCGCCATTGCCGTCCGCGCTATCGCCGTCGTCCGCCCCCGCTATACTACCGCCCCTATTATCGACGGCACTATTACAGGCGATACTATCGCCGGCCCGGGATTTATCTACGTTTCGGCCAGGTAAGACGCGGAGATACAGAAAGCCGTTCTCAATCGGCAAAGGGTTAGCCGTTTTTCGCTGAGCTGTGCGTTATTCTGACGCACAGCCTTATGCCTTGCCATGGCGGCATAACGGCAAGGCTTAAATGCCAAGGTGCCGGCGTTGCACATCCTTGGCGGCATGCAAATCTCGAGACGATCCCGTCCAGACAACTTTTCCCTTTTCAAGGATATAATGCCGGTCTGCGAGCTTAATCAGGTCGGCAATATTCTTGTCAATAAGCAGAATAGCAACGCCTGTGGCGCGAATGCGTGCCAGGCAGGACCAGATTTCATCTCGAATGAGAGGTGCAAGCCCCTCGGTTGCCTCATCAAGAATGAGTAGCTTAGGATTGGTCATAAGCGCGCGGCCAATGGCCAGCATCTGCTGCTCGCCGCCTGAAAGAAGATTTCCCATGGCAGTGCACCTGCTGGCCAGCTGTGGAAACAGCTCGAAGATGCTATCCGGCGTCCAGGGCGATGGAGCGGCGTGGCGATTTGCAGATGTTGCAACCAGGTTTTCCATGACCGATAAATTTGGGAAAATCTGCCGGCCTTCCGGCACAAGGCCGATTCCGCGCTGGGCGATACTGTATGAAGGCAGCGTTGTGATATCCTCGACTTCAAAGCGAATGGAGCCGCCGGACGCGCGCACGATGCCCATAATCGATTTCACGGTTGTTGTTTTGCCCATGCCATTGCGTCCGATCAGAGTGACGACCTCTCCGGCATTGACGTTGAGTGAAACGCCATAAAGGACCTGGCTTACACCATAGCCTGCTTCGAGCTGATCCACCTCAAGCATCATAGAGCCTCCCCAAGGTAGGCACGCATGACTGCGGGGTTCTTTCGGATGTCCTCCGGCTTGCCCGTTGCAATCACGCGTCCGTAGACAAGCACGCTGATACGGCTGGCCAGTGCGAAGACTGCATCCATGTCATGTTCGACCAGTAGCATCGTCATACCGCTCAGGCTTTTCAGGATCGACACCATGCGTGCCGCTTCATCGCTGCTCATGCCGGCCATCGGCTCATCCAGCAAAAGCATTTCAGGGTCGGAGCCAAGCGCCATGGCGACCTCGAGCTGCCGCCGTTCGCCGTGTGAAAGATCGCAGGCCTTACGATTGGCCCGGTCATCAAGGCCGACAGTCACCAGTTTGGCCATGGCGGGCTGGCGCAATGTTTCGACAGTGCGTGCGGGTGTCCAGAACCGAAAGGAATGGCCGCGGCGGGCCTGTATGGCAAGGGCGACGTTGTCGATAACACTCATTTCCATGAAAACCGAGGTGATCTGGAAAGATCGTGCGATGCCGATGTGCGCGCGCCGATAGGCTGGCTGGTGTGTAATGTCTTGTCCCTTAAAGACGATCTGGCCGGCATCGGGGGGCAAAAGCCCTGACAGTTGCGACATTAAAGTTGTTTTGCCCGCGCCGTTGGGACCAATGACGGCATGCACTTCACCGGCGCGCACATCGAGCCAAACGTTGTCTGTTGCGGTTACACCTCCGAAGCTTTTCTTGAGGCCGCGGATGCTCAAAAATGCCTGGGCGCTTGCCTGGGCGTTGGCTTGGGCAGCGGCAGCGTTCATGATTTTCCCACTCCCCTGTCCAGCCAGCGGCTCAAGGCACCGCTTAGGCCGCCGCGCATAAACAGCACGGCCAGAACCAGCATAATACCAAACGGCAGATGCCAGTGGACGGTAAAACGCGATAGCACTTCCTCCAGCAGGAGAAACACGGCGGTGCCGATAAGTGGACCGAAGAGGTGGGCAGCCCCACCGAGGATGACCATGAACATCAGTTCGCCTGAACGAGTCCAGTCCATCATTTCCGGCGAGATAAAGGTGGTAAAGTTGCCGAGCAGCGCACCTGCAACGCCGCACAGAGCGCCGGAAATCACGTAGGCCGTCAGTTTATAGATGTAGGCGTTAAATCCCAACGCGCATGTGCGCTCCTCATTCTGCCGCGCACTTTGCAACACCATGCCGAAGCGCGAATTGACAATGCGGTGGACCATAAAAAGTGCCAGAAAAAGCATTGCAAGACAAAACCCGTAAAGCTGCAGAGGATCGTCCAGGCTGATCAGCGGCAGTTCCGAGCGCGTATCGATGGTCAGGCCATCGTCGCCGCCATAGGTCTCCAGCGAAAGAACGGCAAAAAACGCCATTTGCCCGAAGGCCATGGTGATCATAATAAAATGGACACCGCGGGTTCTGAGCGAAATCGCCCCGGTGATCAGGGCGAAGACAGCACTGACGGCGATGGCCAGCGCAAAGTGCCAGAACCCATTGTGCGATGCAGCACTCTCGAAGCCGCCGTAAAGGGCGTGGTAAGATGGAATGCCAACCGCATAGGCGCCGATCCCGATGAATGCGGCATGCCCGAATGAAATCATACCGCCATAGCCCAACACCAGATTAAGGCTGACTGCGGCAATCGACAGGATGACCAGCCGTGTTGCGACATCCAGCCAGAACGTCTGCCCCATAAGGAAGGCAAGGGGCGGCAGCACAATCAGAACCGCGAGGACAATTGCAGTGACGCCGCGTTGGGGATCCTCGTTCCAGGCCTTGACGCCTATGTCTCGAATATACCGGGTAAGCTTTGTGAAGAAAGCAAGCAGCGGCAACAGCACAATCAGAACCTTGAGGACGATTGCATTGACGCTGCGTTGGGGATCCTGGTTCCAGACCTTGCCGCTTATGTCTCGAATATACCGGGTAAGCTGCGATATGCGCCTGGCGATGGTCTGATCAATCATGGCAGTTTAGGGTTGGGCCTGTGGTGTGAAGCTTATATCAGGAATATATATGACATAAACGGCTGTTTGTATGGCAGCCGTTACGATGCGGCCGTGCGTCGGGCATTATGCTTAAAGATTTTGCAGAGGATCATGTGGGCTCCTCATTTTAAGCTGGCATTTTTCTTGTGTGGCGCAGTGCATGCACTCATCGGCGGGCAATGGCAGGTGCGGCCTGGCCATCAATCATCACGTTAATGCAGGCTGGTCTGGCGGCGGCAAAGCCCCGCTCAATGGCAGGCATGATCTCAGAGGCCTCGGTGACAAGCTCGCCGTAGCCGCCAAGTCCCTGGGCGACCAGGTCGTAACGCGCCGGTGACAGCGTGCAGGCAAACGCGCGTGCCGCGCCGTAATCGCGCAGCTGGATCTGGTGCTCTGCATTCCATTTCGCGTCGTTGCCGATAACGGCGACGAACGCTGTGTTCTCACGCACCGCGGTTTCGAACTCCGCCAGATAAAAGCCCGCGGTTCCATCCCCCATGACGGCGAGAACCGGGTGGTCCGGGCGGACGACGCTGGCGGCGATGGCGTAAGGCAGACTTGCGCCGATGGCCCCCGAAGGCCCGTTGATAATGGAAACGTCAGCGTCGGCCAGAGCCTGCGACCACTGGCCGATTTCGCCGCCGTCGATGATCAGCGCGGCGTCAGGATGGGCAGTTGTAAACGCGCCGATGGCGGTTGCAAACGCGAGGGAATCGATCGCGCCGGCCGATGGGGGCTCACGCCACGACGGCGGGCGATAGGCCAACGCTGCCTCGACCTCCTGCTGCCAGGCATTGGCGCCATGGTTGGGGGCGTTATGGTTGGCCGTGGCAGGCCCGGCCGTGGCAGGATCAGCAAGAAGGCGTTCAATAATGGCCGCCGGCAGTGCGTGATGCTGGTGCAGATCGCGTCCGGCGTGGGCCTTGGCGTCGCGGGCGAGCACCGCGGCTTCGGCATCGATCTGGATAATCCTGCAGGCGTCGTTTAAGACTTCGCCAAATCCGATCATGAAATCCAGCGGTTTGCCGAGCGTGACAACAAGATCGGCCCGGCCTGCCACTTCGGCAAAGGCGCCGAGACGTGGCGCCCTGAGGCCGCGCGGGCTTTCAAAGGCGACAACCGGCACGTTGAGCCGGCCGGCAAGGCTGCGGATCGCCGGTTTCCAGGCCGGACGGCAGAACGTTGGCCCGGCAAGCACAAGCGGCGCCGCGCT